>NZ_JBQQBX010000070.1:0-15399 GCF_052245475.1 Streptomyces sp. 7N604
GTTGAGGGGTTAAGGCTCCCAGGAGACGACTGGGTTGATAGGCCAGATATGGAAGCCTGGTAACGGGTGGAGTTGACTGGTACTAATAGGCCGAGGGCTTGTCCTCAGATGCTCGCGTTCACTGTGTGGTTCCCGGACTGCGAACAGTCGCTCCGGTTGAATCGCAAATATCTCAATTGAAGAGTGTGCTTGTTCGCTGCCCTCGCCAAGAATTTCCGGTTTCTGCGGAATGGCGACTAGGGTTTCGGTGGTCATAGCGTTAGGGAAACGCCCGGTTACATTTCGAACCCGGAAGCTAAGCCTTTCAGCGCCGATGGTACTGCAGGGGGGACCCTGTGGGAGAGTAGGACGCCGCCGAACAATCTTTGGAGGACCCTTGGTCCCAGCGTGCAGCTGGGACCAAGGGTCCTTTTTGTTTTTTGTCGAGGCGCATCGGCCCGCCGGGTGCGCGAGAATGAATGCGGTAGCGCAAGACAGGAGTCACGTCGATGTCCACCAACTCGCCCGAGGATCGGCCCGGACGCTCAGAGCGCCGGCCGAGGCGCCAAGACGGCGGTGACCGGCGGGACTTCCGCGGCTCAGAGCCGCGTCGGGACCGTGACCGTGACCGCGATGGAGGCCGCGACCGTGGGAGTTCCCGCGGACGCGATGAGCGGCCCCGTGGGCCGCGTCGCGACGACGACCGTGACCGTGGCGGGTTCCGTAGAGACCGGGATGAGCGTGAGCGTTCCGGGTTCCGGCGGGACCGGGATGACCGCGGCCGTGGGGAGTTCCGGCGGGATCGGGATGATCGTGATCGTGGCGGGTTCCGGCGGGACCGGGATGACCGCGGCCGTGGGGAGTTCCGGCGGGATCGGGATGATCGTGATCGTGGCGGGTTCCGGCGGGACCGGGATGACCGTGACCGTGGGGAGTTCCGGCGGGATCGGGATGATCGTGATCGTGGCGGGTTCCGTAGAGACCGGGATGAGCGTGAGCGTTCCGGGTTCCGGCGGGATCAGGATGACCGCGGCCGTGGGGAGTTCCGGCGGGATCGGGATGATCGTGATCGTGGCGGGTTCCGGCGGGATCGGGACGATCGTGATCGTGGCGGGTTCCGGCGGGACGACCGGGGGCCTGGGCCGCGGCGTGATGACGAGCGCGGCGGCGGCTTCCGGGGACGGGACGACAGGCCCTCGTACCGCCGGGACGACCGGGACCGCGACCGCGACCGGGATCGGGACCGCGAGCGGCCCCGTGGGCCCCGTCGCGACGACGACCGTGAGCGGGGCCGGGACGAGCGGCCCCGTGGGCCGCGCCGTGATGACGAGCGCGGTGGCTTCCGTGGACGCGACGAGCGCGGGCCCCGCCGCCCGTACGGGCAGGGTGGCGGCCGCGGGCGCCCCGAGCGGGGTTCCGACCGGGGAGACAAGCGCTTCGGCCGTCGAGACGATCGCTCGGGCGGATACGCGCGCCGTGACGACCGTCCCCGCGGCGAGCGGGACCGCGACCGTGACCGCGAGCCGATCAAGCGGCTTCCGATTCCCGAGGACGTGACGGGCAACGAGGTCGACAAGGCTGTGCGGCAGGAGCTGATGAGCCTGCCGAAGACGCTGGCGGATGACGTCGCCAGGAACCTGGTCATGGTCGCCAAGCTGCTCGACGACGAGCCGGAGCAGGCCTACGCCTATTCGCGCGTGGCGCTGCGGCTCGCCTCGCGCGTCGCCGCCGTGCGTGAGGCCGCCGGCTTCGCCTCGTACGCCACGGGGAAGTACGCCGAGGCACTCGCCGAGTTCCGCGCCGCTCGCCGTATGACTGGGTCCGTCGAGCTGTGGCCGGTGATGGCCGACTGCGAGCGCGGCATGGGGCGGCCCGAGCGGGCGCTCGCCATGGCCGGTGAGCCCGAGGTGCAGAAGCTGGACCGCGCGGGTCAGGTGGAGATGCGGCTCGTCGTGGCCGGCGCCAGGCGCGACATGGGCCAGGCCGAGGCCGCCGTCGTGACGCTGCAGAGCTCCGAGTTGGCGTCGACGTCCGTCCAGCCGTGGACCGCGCGGCTGCGTTACGCGTACGCCGATGCGCTGCTCGCCGTGGGCAGGGAGGACGAGGCGCGGGAGTGGTTCGCCAAGGCTCTGGAAGCCGATCAGGGCGGGACCACGGACGCCTCGGACCGGCTCGCCGAGCTCGACGGCGTGGAGTTCACGGACGCGTTCGACCCGGAGGCGGCCGACGAGGGGGCCGAAGAGGCACAGGCGCAGCAGGGCGGCGCGGACCAGCCAGACCAGCCCGAACAGGCCGATCAGTCGCAACCCGACGAGGACTGAATTTCAGGTCTGTCTTCAGCCGAGTTCGAGGCTGCGCAGCACCAGGCCCGTGGCCGGTTTGGGGCCGAAGGATGTGGACTTGCGCGGCATCGTCACGCCCTGCTGGGCGAGTTCGCGGACGACCTCCTCGCGGACCGGATGCATCAGGACTGCTGTTCCCCCGCGCCGCTCCGCCTGTTCGACGGCGGCGGCGACGTCGTGGATGTAGAGGATGTGGTCGGGGCTGTCCGGGACCTGCCACACATGCTCGAGCAACGTCGTGTGCAGGACGGTCGCGTCGAGAGTGCGCCAGGCCTCCGGCGGGCCCGCCGGGACCGTACGGGCGAGGAGGCCGGGGTCCGGGCGGTCGACCAGGTGGAAGCCGCCGTCGCCTGCCAGCAGATACGCGTTGCCGCCGGTCCTCGGCGCCCCCGATGCCTCCGAGGCGGCAGCGAGGCTGTCGAGCGCCCGCGGGAGGGGACCGTCCACCTTCCGTACGCGGAAGGAGCCTTCGAGGGCCGCGACGGCGTCGGTGACCGGCAGCCGGTGGAGCAGCCGGTGGATCGCGCGGACGCGCAGCGGGTAGCGGGCCGTGTCGACGAGGAGGACCAGGCCCGAGTCCCAGGGGCCCGGTCCCGCGTGCTCGGCGCGGAGCCGCAGATACGTGGCCCAGCGGTGGTGGCCGTCCGCGATGAGGGCCTGGTGACCGGAGAGATCCGCGTCCGCCTCAGCGAGGTCGGCGGAGTCGGTCACGGCCCACAGCCGGTGGCTCACGCCGTCCTCCGTGGTCGTGGACAGCAGGGGTGACCGTTGAACGGCCCGCTCGATCACGGCGGTCGCTCCGCCGCCCGCGCCACCGCTCGCCCCGCCATCCGCCCCGTTCCCCTTCCCGTTCCCGCGGTATGTGAGCAGCAGCGGCTCGAGGTTGGCCGCCGTCTCGCGCATCAGGGCCGCGCGGTCCTCGACGATCTCCGGCATGACGTCCTCGTGGGGAAGGACGATGCCCTCCTCGGGAGGGCTGAGCCGCAGGGCGCCGATGAGCCCGCGCTGAAGCAGGTCACCGCTGCGCTGCTCGTAGACGTAGAGGGCCGGTTCCGGGTCCGCGGCGAGCACGCCCTCGGCCTGCCAGTGGCGCAGCGTCTCGGCGGCCTTCCTGTGACGGCTTGCGAAGCCCGCGGCCTGGGGCAGGATGAGCCGCACGATGTTGTGGGGGTCTGCGGTCTCGAGGTGGCGCAGGCCGTCCGGCCGGATCACGACGTCGTACGGCGGAGAGGTCACGGCGGCGAGGCTGCCGACCCGGTCCGGGACGTAGCGCAGTCCGCGGAAGGGCGACAGGCGCAAGCCCTCGCGGGCAGGCCCAGGTGTGCTCATTAGTGCATGCTATGCGGCCTGCGACGATGCGGGATGATCGGGAGAGCAGCAAGTGAGGAGCGAGAAGAATGAGCCAACAGCCCCGGATCCGGACTCGTACGGATGCGAGTGAGCGGCCGCTGAGCGAGGCGTACGACACGGCGCTGCTCGATCTGGACGGCGTGGTCTATGCCGGGGGCGGGGCCATCGCGCACGCGGTCGAGTCGCTGGAGGCGGCGCGCTCCGGCGGGATGCACCTCGCGTACGTGACGAACAACGCGTCCCGTACGCCGCGGGCGGTCGCCGAGCATCTGACGAGCCTCGGGGTGCCCGCGGAGCCGGGTGATGTGATCACGTCCGCGCAGGCGGTGGCGCGGCTCATCGCGGAGCAAGTTCCGGCGGGGGCCAGGGTGTTGGTGATCGGCGGTGAGGGACTGAGGGGCGCGCTGCGGGAGCGCGGACTGGAGCCGGTGGGGTCTGCGGACGACGATCCGGCAGCCGTGGTCCAGGGCTACGGCGGTCCTGAGCTGCCGTGGGGGCGCTTCGCGGAGGCCTGTTACGCGGTGGCGCGGGGAGTGCCGTGGTTCGCTTCGAACCTGGACCTGACGATTCCGAGTGCGCGGGGGATCGCCCCGGGCAACGGCGCCGCGGTGGAGGTCGTACGGCTCGTGACCGGCGGCGAGCCGCAGGTGGCGGGCAAGCCGCTGCCGCCGATGCACCGCGAGACGATTCTGCGGACGGGTGCCGTCCGGCCGCTGGTCGTCGGGGACCGGCTGGACACCGACATCGAGGGCGCGTATGTGGGCGGGGTCGATTCGCTGCTCGTCCTGACCGGGGTGACGGATGCGGCGCAGCTGCTGGCCGCGCCGCCGCGGCACCGGCCGACGTACGTGGCGGCCGATCTGCGCGGGCTGCTGGCCGGGCAGCCGGGCGTCGTGGAGGCGGAGAGGGGCGGTGTGGACGGTCGGGGCAGTTTCGTGTGCGGCGGCTGGACCGCGTCCGTACGGGACGGGGAGGCGGCGCTCGACGGGGAGGGCGACCCGGTCGACGGGTTGCGGGCGCTGTGCGCCGCGGTGTGGACGGAGGCGGGCGAGGGTGCCGGGGGAGTGGACACCGGCAAGTCGCTGGCGCGGCTGGGTTATTGAGCTGCGGGTGAGGTTCCGCTGCAGTTCCGCTGAAGTTCCCCGTTGCGCTGAGGTGGCGGTGGTCTGTCAGCGAGTCACCGGAGGGGCCGATCCCTGCTGATTGGTGAGGGCAGGCTAACCTAACCTCGTGTTGGTCGACAGCCCTCCCGAACGCGAAGAGAGACAGCTCGTGGCCGCCCCCCGGCGCCGCCGCGCGGCGCGCGCCCTCGGGCTGCTCGCTGCCGCCGGAGTCCTGCTGCTGGTCGCGGCCGCGAGCATCGCCGTTGGAGCCAAGCAGATACCGCCCGACCAGGTGTGGCACGGGCTGTTCCACTACAGCGGCAGCGACACGGACGTCGTCATCAGGGACGTACGGCTGCCGCGCACCCTGCTCGGGCTGCTCGTCGGCACCGGCCTCGGCCTGGCGGGCGCGGTGATGCAGGCGCTCACCCGCAACCCGCTCGCCGACCCGGGGCTGCTCGGTGTGAACGCGGGCGCCTCCGCCGCCGTCGTCTCCGCCATCAGCTTTCTCGGCGTCACATCCCTCACCGCATACGTCTGGTTCGCCTTCCTCGGCGCCGCCGTGGTATCGACCGTGGTGTACGTGCTCGGTGGCAGCCGCAGCGCGACTCCGGTCCGCCTCGCGCTGGCGGGCCAGGCGATGACCGCCGCCCTCTTCGGCTACCTCTACGCCGTCCAGCTGCTGGACACGGCCGCGCTCGACAAGATGCGCTTCTGGACGGTCGGTTCGCTGGCCTCCGCGAACGCGTCGGTCGTCGGGCAGGTGCTGCCGTTCCTCGCCGCCGGGACGCTGCTCGCGCTCTCCCTCGCGCGCCCGCTGAACGCCATCGCCCTCGGCGACGACACCGCCCGCGCCCTCGGCGCACACCTCACCAGGACCCGGGTGCTCGCCATGGCCGCCCTCACCCTGCTGTGCGGCGGCGCGACGGCCGCCTGCGGGCCCATCGTCTTCGTGGGGCTGATGGTGCCGCACCTCGTGCGCGCCCTGACCGGGCCCGATCTGCGGTGGATCCTGCCGTACGCGGCGGTGCTCTCGCCCGTACTGCTGCTGGGCGCGGACGTCGTCGGGCGGGTCGTCGCCCGGCCCGCGGAACTGCAGGTCGGCATCGTCACCACGCTGATCGGCGGCCCGGTCTTCATCTACCTCGTACGCCGCCGAAGGATGGCCCAGCTGTGAAGGCCCGGACCGTGAGGACACGGGCTACGGAGGCGCGGACTGTGAAGACGCGGACAGTGAAGGCGCGGACTGTGAAGGCGCGGACTGTGAAGGCGCTGCGCACCCGTGGCGGGCTGTCCGTCCGCGTCGACGTCCGCGGGACGGCCGCAGGGCTGCTGCTCGCGGCCCTCGCCCTCGTCATGGGCGTGGTGCTCATCGGCACCGGCGACTTCCCGCTCGCGCCGGCCGACGTCCTCCGTACGCTCACCGGCAACGGCACCCCGGCACAGGACTTCATCGTCAACGACCTGCGCCTGCCGCGCGTCCTCGTCGGCCTGCTCGTCGGCGTCGCGCTCGGCCTCGCCGGAGCCGTCTTCCAGAGCATCTCCCGCAATCCGCTGGGCAGTCCGGACGTCATCGGCTTCGGTTACGGCTCGGCCGCCGGGGCGCTCATCGTCATCGTGTTCCTCAAGGGCAGTACGTACGCGGTGGCGGCCGGTGCCGTCGGCGGCGGCCTGCTCACGGGGCTCGCGGTCTATCTGCTGGCCTGGCGGCGGGGCATCCACGGGTACCGGCTCGTGCTGGTCGGCATCGGGGCGGCAGCGATGCTCACCGCCGTCAACGGCTATCTGCTGACCGAGGCGGATCTGGTGGACGCCGCACGGGCCGTGGTCTGGATCACCGGATCGCTCAACGGACGCGACTGGGCGCAGGTCTGGCCGCTGATGGGCGCGTGCGCCGTACTCGTACCGCTGGTGCTCGGGCAGGGGCGCGCGCTGCGCACCCTCGAGATGGGTGACGACTCGGCGTACGCGCTGGGGGTGCGGGTCGAGCGCACCCGGCTTCTGCTGACGCTGGCCGCCGTGCTGCTCACCGCGGCCGCGACCGCCGCGGCAGGGCCCATCGCCTTCGTGGCCCTGACCGCGCCGCAGCTCGCCAGGCGGCTCACCCGCTCGCCGGGGCCGAACCTGCTGCCCGCCGCCTGCATGGGCGGGGCCCTGCTGATCACCGCCGACTGGACGTCGCAACGGGTCTTCGGGGCCGACCAGCTGCCGGTCGGCGTGCTGACGGGCGTCCTGGGCGGCGGCTACCTGCTGTGGCTGCTGGTGACCGAGCGCAGGGCGGGCCGGATATGAGGACATACGAGGCCCGGCACGCCCGACAGAACAACCGCCAGGGCCCGACAGAACAACCGCCAGGAGAGATCCCTTGACCTTGCCCCCCTCGAACCGCCTCTCGGCCGAATCCGTCACGCTCGCCTACGACCGGCGCACCGTCGCCGAGGACCTGTCCGTATCGATCCCGGACCACTCCTTCACGGTCATCGTCGGGCCGAACGCCTGCGGCAAGTCGACCCTGTTGCGCGCTCTGTCGCGCATGCTCAGGCCCATGGCGGGCTCCGTGCTGCTCGACGGGCAGGCGATCGGCTCGCTGCCTGCGAAGAAGGTCGCGCGCACGCTCGGGCTGCTGCCCCAGTCCTCGATCGCCCCGGACGGGATCACGGTCGCCGACCTCGTCGCGCGCGGCCGCTACCCGCACCAGGGACTGCTGCGGCAGTGGTCGGCGCAGGACGAGCGGATCGTCGATGAATCGATGGCGGCGACGGGCGTGGCGGAGCTCGCGGATCGCTATGTCGACGAGTTGTCCGGCGGGCAGCGCCAGCGGGTGTGGATCGCCATGGCCATCGCCCAGCAGACCCCGCTGCTGCTGCTCGACGAGCCGACCACGTACCTCGACATCCAGCACCAGATCGACGTGCTCGACCTCTGCGCCCAGCTGCACGAGGAGCAGAGCCGTACCCTCGTCGCGGTCCTCCACGACCTCAACCACGCGGCGCGCTATGCCACCCATCTGATCGCTATGCGTGGCGGGGAGGTCGTCGCCGAGGGAGCGCCGGGGGAGATCGTCACCGCTGAGCTGGTCGAGCAGGTCTTCGGGCTGCGCTGTCAGGTGATCGACGACCCGGAGACCGGGACCCCGCTCGTCGTGCCCGCCGCGCGCGAGCGCCGTACGGGTGGGGGCGGGGAGGGCCGGGGCGCGCGTACGGTCACCGGCACGGCTGGGGTTACGGCCGGGGTTACAGCAGCGAGCGCAGCCGCAGCAGATCCAGGAGCCCGGCCTCGAGCTTGATCCGGCCGGTGCCCCACGCCTTCGCGAAGTTCAGCTGCCCGTCGACCATGGCCACCAGGTCGTCGCTGGCCATCGTCAGCCGGATCTGGGCACGCTCCGGCGGCGGCCCCGGCACGGTCGTCACGTCCTTGATCCGGCTCTGCGCGAGGCGGCCGACGAACGTGATGTCCAGGTCGGTGATGCGGCAGCTCAGCGAGCGGTCCAGCGCGGCGGCGCTGCGCAGGTCCCCGTCCGCCTGTGCGAGATTCTCCGAAAGCCGGTCGAGCGCCAGCCGGCACTCCTCGATCGTCTTCATCGTGCTCGACGGTACCCCAGAGCCTCGTTCCCCGAGGACGGCGCGGTTCGGGGTAGCGTCGGGGCCATGAACGAGTCGATGCCCGGTGCTGAGCAGGACCGGGAGCCGGAGCGGGTGGCGGGGGCCTGGCACGAAGGCGGGCCCGGGGCCGACGTCGAGCAGGAAGCATCCGTGGACGCAGCAGTGGACGTTGCCGGGGACGCCGCCCAGGAGACCGTGCACGAGTCGGACGCCGGACCCGCGCCCCTCGGAATCCCGCGTACGCCCACCGGGAACGCCGAGGTGGACGCCCAGCTCGACCGGCTGGCCGACGCCGACCACCTTCCCCCCGACGGCCACATCGAGGTGTACGAGGATGTGCACCGGGGCCTGCGCGACGCCCTCACCGCGCTCGACGCCCGTCCAGGCCCGCCGCCCCCCGCCCCCTCGGGACCCGCACCCGGGCCGTACGACAACAGGAGCTGAACCGCACGTGGCACGACGCCGACTCGATGCGGAGCTGGTGCGCCGCAAGCTGGCCCGCTCGCGGGAGCACGCGAGCCAGCTCATCGCCGCGGGCCGGGTGACCGTCGGCGGCACCACCGCCACCAAGGCCGCCACCCAGGTGGAGACCAGCGCGGCGGTCGTCGTGACCAAGGACGACAGCGACCCGGAGTACGTCTCCCGCGGCGGACACAAGCTCGCGGGCGCGCTCGCCGCCTTCACCCCGCTCGGGCTGAAGACCGAGGGCCGGCGCGCGCTCGACGCGGGCGCGTCGACAGGTGGCTTCACCGATGTGCTGCTGCGGGCGGGCGCGGACCACGTCGTCGCCGTGGACGTCGGCTACGGCCAGCTCGCCTGGTCTCTGCGGAATGATGAACGCGTGACCGTCAAGGACCGTACGAACGTACGCGAGTTGACGCTTGAACTGATCGACGGGAAGCCGGTGGACCTGATCGTGGGTGATCTTTCCTTCATCCCGCTCGGTCTCGTGCTGCCCGCGATGGTGCGCTGCGCCGCGCCGGACGCCGACTTCGTGCTGATGGTGAAACCGCAGTTCGAGGTGGGCAAGGACCGGCTCGGCAGCGGCGGCGTGGTGCGCAGCCCCGAGCTGCGCGCCGAGGCCGTACGGACCGTCGCCGGACGGGCGGCCGGTCTTGGCCTCGGAGTGCTCGGCGTCACCGCGAGTCCCTTGCCGGGTCCGTCCGGTAATGTCGAGTACTTCCTTTGGCTGCGCGCCGGGGCGCCCGCTCTCGACCCGGAGGCCGTTGACCGAGCAGTGGCGGAGGGGCCACGTTGACGATGACGACGACTGCACGGACCGTGTTCCTGCTCGCCCACACCGGCAGGCCGGCCGCCATCCGCAGCGCCGAGCTGGTGGTGCAGGGCCTGCTGCGCTGCGGAATCGGCGTACGGGTGCTGGCGGAGGAGGCGGCGGACCTGCCGCTGCCCGCCCAGGTCGACCAGGTCGTGCACTCGGAGGACGTGCTCGACGGCAGCGAGCTGCTGGTGGTGCTGGGCGGTGACGGGACGCTGCTGCGCGGCGCCGAGCTCGCGCGGAGCTCGGGTGTACCGATGCTCGGCGTCAACCTCGGCCGGGTCGGCTTCCTCGCCGAGGCCGAGCGCGACGACCTCGACAAGGTGGTCGACCGGGTCGTCACGCGCTCGTACGAGGTCGAGGAGCGCATGACCCTCGACGTGCTGGTGCGCAACAACGGCCAGATCGTGCACCGCGACTGGGCGCTCAACGAGGCCTCGGTGGAGAAGGCCGCGCGCGAGCGGCTGCTGGAGGTCGTGACGGAGGTCGACGGGCGGCCGGTCTCGCGCTTCGGCGGCGACGGCGTCGTCTGCGCCACGCCGACGGGCTCCACCGCGTACGCCTTCTCGGCCGGTGGGCCTGTCGTCTGGCCGGAGGTCGAGGCGCTGCTCATGGTCCCGATCAGTGCCCATGCACTCTTTGCGAAGCCGCTGGTCACCGCGCCGGATTCGGTGCTCGCGGTGGAGGTGCAGCCGCAGACTCCGCACGGCGTGCTGTGGTGCGACGGGCGGCGCACGATCGAACTGCCCGCGGGCGCGCGCGTGGAGGTGCGGCGCGGTGCCGTACCGGTGCGGCTCGCGCGCCTGCACCACGCGTCGTTCACGGACCGGCTCGTCGCGAAGTTCGCGCTGCCGGTGGCGGGCTGGCGCGGGGCGCCGCACTAGGTGCCGTCCGGGCGGGGCCGCAGGGCAGGCTCCAGTCCCGTCGTGTCCGCTCCTCGGTGAGGAGTGCGCGGGCACGGGTGAGGGCCGAGTCGCGGTGGGCGGCGAACTCCTCGTCGGTGAACACCGGCGTGCGGATGTCCGGCGGGATGCCCGCGCCGTCGAAGGTCGTGCCGTCCCCGCCATCCTCGCCGCCCCCGCCGCCCGCCGTCAGGAACTCCTCGTTGGGCAGGGAGAACGACCAGCCGTTCGGCAGTGTGCGCTCGAGGGTGTCGGAGAAGGCGCCCTGGGTGTTCTCGCCGATCCGGGTGGGCGCGGGGGTGCGGCCCATCAGGGCCTGGGCGAAGGTTTCGCCCGCGCTGATCGTGAGCCGTCCGGTCAGGACCGCCACCGGCCCGGTGAAGACCGGCCCACCGCCGTACGGGCGCACCCGTATCGGCTGCCCCTCGGTGAACTTCCCCGGGTCGTCGGGGTCGTTGCGCGCGTGCTTGACGTACGCGGTGTACGCGCGCCCGGTCAGCCGGGAGGCGATCCGCAGGCCGAGCGGGTCGGCGCCGCCACCGTTGAAGCGCAGATCGATGACGAGCCCCCGCAGAGCACCCGCCCCCTCCATACGGTCCTTGGTGAAGACGGCGTCGAGCGCCCGGTCGAGTTCGGTGAGGTCGCTCGCGTAGTCGCCCTTTTCGGTGAAGTCCGAGAAGCGGGTGATCCGGAGGTTGCCGATGCGGCCGGGGAGATCGGCGTAGGCGAGCGCGCCCCGGCCCCAGCGGCGCTGGGTGACCCCGACGCTCTCGGCTGTCGCTTTGTCGATCCTCGCGATGTTCTCGGGCGTCGGGAGTTCCGTGTCCTGCCGATGGCCCGCGTACACCTTGCCGGGGCCCGCGACCAGGTTGGTGTGGGCGTCGTGGAGCGGCTCGATCATGTTCCGCAGGATGGCGAACAGCTCGTCGTCGGTGGTCTTCGCGGTGGCTCGGGGACGGTAGCGGTGGCGAGCGCCAGGGCGACGGCGGAGGCACGGCGTCGGCTGCGCCGGGCAGGGGTGCTCATGGCGTACCTCCGAAGGATTTCGGGTGAGTTGGGTGGGGGCAGCGCCGTGGACCGCGTGGACCGGGTCCGGTCAGGCCGCCTCGATCCTGGTGATGGCCCGCTCGCGCAGGGCGGACTGCACCGGCAGGCCCGTCGCGAGCAGCGCCAGCAGCAGCGTGCCGCCCGCCACGCCCGCGGCCACGTTCCACGGCACGTACGGCATGGGGTTGCCGTACGCGGCCCCCAGGATCGGCGCGAGGGTGGCCAGGGCGATCGCGGCGCCGAGGAGCAGCGCGGTGAGGGCGACGACCGCGGCCTCCCACGCGGCCATCGCCCGCAACTGGCCCGGCAGCATGCCGATCACCCGGAGCAGGGCCACCTCGCGGCGGCGCTCGAAGGAGACCATCGCGAGGGTGTTCGCGGCGGCGATCGCGGCGAACGACGCGTAGAGGCCCGTACCGACGTAGTCCAGCCAGACCTCACCCGCGCTGCCCGCCGAGCCCGTACGGTGCTCGGCCGTCGTATGCAGCGCGATCTTGGTGGTGCCGAAAGAGACGACCAGGACGAGCGGGACGACGGCGGCCGAGAAACGCCGGGTCTGGGACCGTACGTTCAGCATGGCCAGCCGCGCGCTGCTGCCGAACGGCCGGACCGGACCCGACGCCAGCCACGCCGCGGGCCCGACGATCCGCGGTCCCAGCAGCCCCACGCCCGCGCAGAACAGGAGCAGCACGAGAAACGCGGCGGCGCTCTCCTCGCCCGACGGCTCCCGCGCGAGCAGCGCGCACAGCACCGCACCGCCCGCGACGGCCAGCACGCCCAGCGGAGCCCGCAGCAGCCCCAGCCTGCGCCGCCCCGTCGCCGCCTCCCGGAGCGCCTTCGCCGGACGCAGGAGAGAGAAGCGCAGGGACGCGATCTGCGCCGCGATCGCCGACGTCACGACCGCGACGCCGAGGGATACCGGCAGACCGGCCCAGCTCAGCCGGAAGGACACCCCGGCGGGTATCAGCCCGTGCTCCGCCATGTCGTCGAACCACAGCCGCGCCACCACACACCCCAGGCCGAAGCCGGCTGCCGCCGAGGGCAGCGCGGCAGCCACCGCCTGGGCCACCACGGCCCGCCGGATCTGCGGCGGCCGCGCGCCGATCGCCCGCACCAACGCGAACTCACGGTGCTGCTGCGCCACGGCCGTGCCCATCGTCGAGACGACGACGAAGACAGTCAGGTAGACCGAGCCGATGAGCAGGACGGCGGCCATCGTGTCGACTGAGTTCTCGGTGATCACCCGGCGGGCTTCCGGTGACAGGCCCTTCGTGCCCGTCACGGACAGCATCGTCGTCGCGGCGCTCACGACGCTCGCGGCGAACAGCGCCGCGACGGCCGTCCCGACGAATGCCGGCCGGTGCGCGCGCAGCGCCGCCATGGCCAGTCCTGTAGCCATTCCGTACAACCCCCGTAGCCCTGCCGGGCCTTCGCTGTTCATCGATACGGATCCAGCGTCGTCCGCGGGCGGGGCCCCGGCCATGGAGCGATCACCCGGGACCGGGGTGGGGCTGTCCCCAGGGAAGGGGCGGTGACGACCCGCCCCCGACCCCGTAAGAGGACCAGCGGGGGAGGGCGTCGCGCGGCACCCTCGGAACCTCGTAAGGTCGTGTCCGTGTTGGAGGAGATGCGGATACGGTCGCTCGGGGTCATCGACGATGCGGTCGTCGAGCTGTCACCCGGCTTCACCGCGGTGACCGGCGAGACCGGCGCGGGCAAGACGATGGTCGTCACCAGTCTCGGCCTGCTCCTCGGCGGGCGCGCCGACCCCGGCCTGGTGCGGATGGGCTCCAAGGCTGCGGTCGTGGAGGGGCGGATCACCGTCCCCGCGGACGCCGCGGCCGCGGTACGAGCGGAGGAGGCGGGCGCCGAACTCGATGACGGCGCGCTGCTCATCAGCCGTACGGTCTCTGCGGAGGGGCGGTCCAGGGCGCACCTGGGCGGGCGGTCCGTACCCGTCGGGCTCCTCGGCGAACTCGCCGACGACCTCGTCGCGGTGCACGGCCAGACCGACCAGCAGGGGCTGCTGAAGCCCGCGCGGCAGCGGCAGGCCCTCGACCGGTACGCGGGCGATGGCGTGGCCGCGCCGCTGGAGAAGTACGGGGCCGCGTACCGGCGGTTGCGAGCGGTCGCCGCCGAACTGGACGAGCTGACGACGCGGGCGCGCGAGCGGGCCCAGGAGGCGGACCTGCTGCGGTTCGGCCTCGACGAGATCGCCGCCGCCGAGCCCAGGCCCGGCGAGGACACCGAACTCGCCGCGGAGGCGGAGCGGCTTGGCCACGCCGAGGCGCTGGCCTCGGCCGCGACCACCGCGCACCGGGCGCTCGCCGGGGACCCGGAGGACCTGGAGGGCGTGGACGCGGCCACGCTGGTGGCGGGCTCGCACCGCGCCCTGGAGGCGGTACGGTCCCACGACCCGGCGCTGGCCGCGCTGGCCGACCGGCTCGGCGAGATCGGCATCCTGCTCTCGGATGTGGCGGGGGAACTGGCGGGCTACGCCGACGACCTCGACGCCGATCCGCTGCGGCTGGCGGCCGTTGAGGAGCGGCGCGCGGCGCTGGCGCACCTGACGCGCAAGTACGGCGAGGACATCGCGGGCGTCCTCGCCTGGTCCGAGCAGAGCGCCGCCCGGCTGGCCGACCTTGACGGCGACGACGACAGGATCGGCGAACTCACGGCCGAGCGGGACGCGCTGCGGGCCGAACTCTCCGGCCTCGCCCAGGCGTTGACGGACGCGCGGAGGGAGGCGGCGAAGCGATTCGCCGACGCGGTCACGGCGGAACTCGCGGAACTCGCCATGCCCCACGCGCGCGTGAGCATCGACATCCGCCAGACCGAGACCGATGAGGCGAGCGGGATCGAGGTCGACGGGCGGGCCGTCGCCTTCGGCACGACGGGCGTGGACGAGGTCGAGCTGCTGCTCGCCCCCCACCCGGGGGCGCAGCCGCGGCCGATCGCCAAGGGGGCGTCGGGCGGCGAGCTGTCGCGGGTGATGCTGGCGGTGGAGGTCGTCTTCGCCGGGTCGGAGCCGGTGCCGACGTATCTGTTCGACGAGGTGGACGCGGGCGTGGGCGGCAAGGCGGCGGTCGAGGTCGGCCGGCGGCTGGCGCGGCTCGCGAAGTCCGCGCAGGTCGTGGTCGTCACACACCTGCCGCAGGTCGCTGCTTTCGCGGACCGGCACCTGGTGGTCGAGAAGACGAACGACGGGTCGGTGACGCGGAGTGGTGTGAAGGCGATGGAGGGCGAGGACCGGGTGCGGGAGCTGTCGCGCATGCTGGCGGGCCAGGAGGACTCCCAACTGGCGCGCGCACACGCGGAGGAGCTGCTGGAGGCGGCGCGCGCCGCAACGGGTCGCCTCGCCGGCGGGGCCGCTCCGCGGTAGCGGGCCCTCCGGAGGCGGGTGGCTGCCGCTGGTGCGGTGGGTTGCACCGGTGGTGCGGTGGGTGGTTCCGGGGCCGGGGCCTCCGGGGTGGGGGGTTCTGGAACGTATATTTACGGGCCTGGCGGCCCACAAATATACGGCAGCTTCCAGAACCCCCCACCCCTCCGACCCCGTCCCCTCCGGCCGGTGACCAACCGACGGCCGCATGGCCCGCCACGTACCGAGACCTTGTCCCGGACGGCGACCTGAGGGGTCGGCAGCGGCGTGCAGACCCCGTCCCCGGGAGGGCGAGTGCGTGCCGCATGGCCCGGCTTCGTACGCCCCCCGTTGGCCAACCGGGGGCACATGGCCCGGCTGGTGCCGGGATGTTGAGGCGGGTGGCAGGCGCGTGGCGGCGTGAGGGGGTGGGGCGGGGT
>NZ_JBQQBX010000071.1:0-11117 GCF_052245475.1 Streptomyces sp. 7N604
GAAGCGGCAGGTGCGCTTGATCTCGGGGAAGTCGGTGGTCGCGCCGTCCAGGCCCAGGGCGCGGACCAGCCGCAGGTGGTCCTGGGTGTTGACGACCCATCCGATGACCTTCAGCCCGGCCGCGCGGGCCTGCTCCACGACCTCCAGGGTGAGCCGCCGGATGTTCAGGACGAGCATGCCCGCGCCCACCGCGACCGCGCGGTCGACGACATCCGTGCCGTACCGGCTCGCGACCAGGGCGGTACGCACCCCCGGCAGCAGCCGGCGGATCTCGGCGAGCGCCGCGTCGTGGAAGGAGATCACCTCGACCCGGTCCGCCAGGTCGCGGCGGATCATGACCTCGGCCAGCGCGCGCGCTGCGGCGACGTCCTTGATCTCCGCCTGAAGCGGCGCCTTCACCGCGTCGAGGACCTCCTCGAACACCGGGACGCGCTCTCCGTCGCCCGCGTCCAGCTCGCGCAGCTCCGCGAGCGTGAAGTCGGCGATCGGTCCCGTGCCGTCGGTGGTCCTGTCCACTTCGGCGTCGTGCATCACCACGAGCGCGCCGTCCTTGCTGAGGTGGAGATCCAGCTCGATGACGTCCAGGCCCTCGTGGTCGGCGCGGACGAACGACCGAAGGGTGTTCTCCGGCTCGACGCCCATCAGTCCGCGGTGTCCGATGGTGAGAAATGTCAAGGATGTCTCCGTTCGGTGCGGGTCGACCGGCGGTGCCGCAGCCTAACGGCTCACACCGTTCCGCGGACCATGCCGCGCCAGAATCTCCCTGGCAGGAAAAAGGCCGGTGAAGGCGGGGGTGAGCAGGACAATTTTCGGCAACCCCGCTTGAGCGGGAGATCCTCGTATGGATACGGTGTCTTAACGCGAGGTTCTCCCGTGGAGGGTGAGTTATGACGGAAATTCTTGCGCAGGACCGCAGGGGCGGTGACGTCGGCTCCGCGGAGCGCGTGATCGACCACCGGGCCTGGCCTGCCCTCAAGGATGCCGTGGAGGAGATCCGGCCCTGGCAGTCCAAGGACGGTTCGATCGACTTCGGCGCCGAAGGCGCCCCCACCCGCGCCACGGTGGAGCTCGCCCTCGGCCGCGTCATATCCGCCGTCGAGGAGCTCTCCCCGCTGCTGCCGCACGACGCGGCCTACCACCGGGCGCTCGTCGCCGACCTGCGCCGCTGGGCCGACGGCGGCTTCGAGGTGCCCGACTTCCTCGACTCGCTGCTCGCCTTCCAGCCCGCGCAGGCGCGGGCCGACGGCCTCCAGCACCTCGTCGTCTTCCCGATGTACACCCAGAACGGCAACCCGGACCGTAACCTCGAGGCCGTGGTGCTGCGCGTCGTCTGGCCCGACTGGCTCGCCGAGCTGGAGCGCACCCGTTTCGACAACCCGCTCTTCCTCGGCATCACCTTCGAGGACTTCACCAGCGGCTACGACACCAACTCCGCGGTGCTCTTCCCGGAGACCATCGCCGTGCGCGAGGCCCCCGAGCGCTTCACCTGGGGCGCCATCTTCTGCGACCGCGAGGCCGCCCGCTTCCGCAAGGTCACCGAGGCGGCCGTGGACATCCTGCGCCTGGACCTGCCCGAGGACGTCCGCGCGATGATCGGCGACCAGGCCCGCTGCCAGCAGGCATTCGTCCTCTGGGACATGATCCACGACCGCACCCACAGCCACGGCGACCTGCCGTTCGACCCCTTCATGATCAAGCAGCGCCAGCCGTTCTGGATGTACGGCCTGGAGGAGCTGCGCTGCGACCTCACCGCCTTCAAGGAGGCCGTGAAGCTGGAGGCCGAGGGGGTCGCGCAGGCCCGGGACGTGCAGTACGCGGTGATCTTCGACCGGATGTTCCGCTTCCCGGTCACCGGCGAGCGGGTCCGCAACTACGACGGCCTCGGCGGGCAGCTGCTCTTCGCCTATCTGCACCAGCACGACGTCGTACGCTGGACGGACAACACCCTGCACATCGACTGGGACCGCGCCCCACAGGTAACCAACCAGCTCTGCGCCGAGATCGAGAAGCTGTACCGCGACGGCATCGACCGCCCCAAACTGGTCCACTGGTTCGCCGCGTACGAACTCGTCTCGGCCTACCTCGCCCCGCACCCGGGTTCCACCTGGGCCAAGGGCCCCGACGCGCTCGACCTGACGCAGCCGCCGCGCAAGCTCGTGGACGACGTGCTTCCGGACGAGTTTCCGCTCAGCATGTTCTACGAGGCGCTCGCCAAGAAGCTCAAGGGTGTGATCGCCTCCACCAAGGGCATCACCGCTCGGAGTGCCGGGAGCGCCGAGTCGATGAGCGCGGCGAAAGACGCATCAGTGGAGCCGACGCTTGCGGCGGGGGCCGCGTGAGCGAGGCCGGAGAGGCGGCGAGCATGACGAGCAACGGTACGGGGTCCCTCGACGGCGCGGTGATCGCGGTGGCCGGTGCGGCAGGGCCCGCGGGACGCGCGGCGCTGCTGCGCCTCGCGGAGGCGGGCGCGATCGTCGTCGCCTGCGACGCCGACCCCGCACGGCTTGCCGAGGCCGTCGACGCGGCGCGCTACGCCCACGGCGGCGCTACTGTCACCGGCGAGACCGTCGACCTGCTCGACCTCGACGCGACCCGCCAGTGGGCGGACCGCACCGAGAAGGAGTTCGGCCGGGTCGACGGCCTGGTTCACCTCGTCGGCGGCTGGCGCGGCAGCAAGACCTTCGCCGACGCCCCGCTCGCCGACTGGGACCACCTGCACAACCTGCTGATCAGGACCGTGCAGCACACCTCGCTCGCCTTCCACGACGCCCTGCAGCGGGGCGGCCGCGGACGCTACGTCCTGATCAGCGCGGCCGGGGCCAGCAAGCCCACGGCCGGCAACGCCGCGTACGCCGCGGCCAAGGCCGCCGCCGAGGCCTGGACCCTCGCGCTCGCCGACGCCTTCAAGAAGGAGGGGGGCGAGAAGGGCCCGCAGGCGGCTGCTGCGATCCTGGTGGTGAAGGCGCTGGTGCACGACGCGATGCGCGCCGAGCGACCCAACGCGAAGTTCGCGGGCTTCACGGACGTCAAGGACCTGGCCGAGGCCATCGCCGGCGTCTGGGACCGGCCCGCCGAGGAAGTGAACGGACACCGCCTGTGGCTGACCCCGCAACCGTGACCACCGACGCCAAGCGGCGCCATGATCCCGAGCTGCGCGGTTTTGCCAGCGACAACTACGCGGGTGCGCACCCCGAGATCCTGGCGGCACTCGCGCTGGCCAACGGCGGTCACCAGATCTCGTACGGCGAGGACGAGTACACGCAAGCTCTGCAGCGCGTCATACGCAGCCACTTCGGGCAGACCGCGCAGGCGTTCCCGGTCTTCAACGGGACCGGCGCCAACGTCGTCGCACTGCAGTCGGTCACCGACCGCTGGGGCGCGGTGATCTGCGCCGACAGTGCGCACATCCACGTCGACGAGTGCGGGGCGCCCGAGCGCGTCGGCGGGCTCAAGCTGCTCCCCGTGCCGACGCCGGACGGCAAGCTCACGCCCGAGCTGATCGACCGGGAGGCGTACGGCTGGGACGACGAGCACCGTGCCATGCCGCAGGTCGTCTCGATCGCCCAGAGCACCGAGCTGGGCACCGTCTACACCCCCGACGAGATCCGGGCGATCTGCGAACACGCCCACCAGCGCGGCATGCTGGTGCACCTCGACGGGTCCCGGCTGGCCAACGCCGCTGCGTCGCTCGACCGGCCGATGCGGGCCTTCACGAACGCCGTCGGCGTCGACATCCTCTCCCTCGGCGGCACGAAGAACGGCATGGTGTTCGGCGAGGCCGTGGTCGTCATCAACCGGGAAGCCCCGCGGGCGATGAAACATGTGCGCAAGCTCTCCATGCAGCTGCCCTCGAAGATGCGCTTCGTCTCCGTGCAGTTGGAGGCCCTGCTGGCCGGGGATCTGTGGCTCCGCAACGCCCGGCACGCCAACACCATGGCGCGGCGGCTCGCCGACGGCGTGGGCGGCGTGGGCGGCGTGGAGATCGTCCACCCCGTGGAGTCCAACGCGGTCTTCGCGAAGGTGCCGCACGATGTCGCGGAGCGGCTGCAGAAGCGCTTCCGCTTCTACTTCTGGGACGAGGCGGCGGGCCTCGTCCGCTGGATGTGCTCCTTCGACACCACGGAGGCGGACGTGGACTCCTTCACGGCCGCCCTGGTCGAGGAGCTGGGAAGGCAGTAGGCAGCCCGGGCTCGCATAGGTATGCACTCGGCCGTAAATCAATTGACCGCGGGCCGGACGCCGCCCTAACGTCGTGACATGCAGCTGATCCAGGACACGCCTGATCTGTCCGCCTATCTGGTGGCCGACGAGGCCATCGACCACGAACACCCGCTGGTACGCGAGACGGCGGCCCGGCTGCGGACCGGAGCCCCGGACGCGCCCTCCTACGCCAGGGCCGCCTTCGAGTTCGTACGCGACGCCGTCCCCCACTCCGCCGACGCCGGGGACCCGCGCGTCACCTGGCGCGCCTCCGATGTCCTGCGGCTGCGCACCGGCATCTGCTGCGCCAAGGCCCACGCCCTCGCCGCCCTGCTGCGCGCCGAGTCCATCCCCACCGGACTCTGCTATCAGAGACTCGACATGGTGCACGGGCTCGTGGCGATCAAGCTGCCGGGGCGGGAGAGCTGGGCGCGCCAGGATCCGCGCGGCAACAAGCCGGGCGTCGACGCCCAGTTCAGCCTGGACCGCGAGCAACTCGCCTGGCCCGTACGCCCCGGACTCGGCGAGGCCGATTACCCGACCGTCCATGCCGCGCCACACCCGGCCGTCCTGACCGCGCTGCGGCAGGCCACCGACCGGCCGCACCTGTGGCAGCTGCTCCCCACCGCGCTCTGAGCGGTTCAGCGCCGCTCGACGCGGCCGCCCGCCCTCTCGCTCTCGGCCGCTTCGGCCGGAGCCGGGGCCGTGCCGCCGAGGTGGGCCGGGATCCACCACGTGTCGTCCGGGCCCTTCGGGCGTACGGGATAGGCGCGCTGGCAGGCCTCGAGCAGCTCCTGGACCCGGCCGCGCACCCGGTCGGTGACGCTGAGCGCCGTCTCGGCCGGGTCCGCGGCGATCGGCTCGCCGACGCGCATCGTGATGGGGACGTGGTGGCGGCCGAGGTTGCGCGGACGGCCCTTGGTCCACAGCCGCTGGGTGCCCCACAGGGCCATCGGCAGCAGCGGAACGCCCGCCTCCTGCGCCATGCGTGCCGCGCCCGACTTGAAGTTCTTCAGCGTGAACGACGGCGAGATGGTCGCCTCCGGGAACACGCCCACGATCTCGCCCGCGCGCAGCGCCTTGACCGCGTGCGCGTACGCGTGCTCGCCCTGCGCCCGGTCCACCGGTATGTGCTTCATCGCCCGCATCAGCGGACCGGAGATCCGGTGCCGGAAGACCGACTCCTTCGCCATGAAGCGCACCAGCCGCTTGGCCGGCCGGGCGGTCAGGCCGCAGAAGACGAAGTCCAGATAGCCGATGTGATTGCTCACCAGAACCGCGCCGCCCCGCCGCGGAACGTGCTCGGTGCCCTGGATGTCGAAGCGCAGGTCGAGCGCCTTGAACATGGTGCGGGCGAGACCGATGACCGGCGGATAGACGAGTTCTGCCATATCGGGGGGCCCTTCTGCGCGGCCTGGGGAGGGTTCTCCCGGCGAAGTTACGCGGCCGTAGGTAGGCCGCTGTGGCCGATCGTGCCTGATCGCACGTCCGTCGGCCAGCCACCGCGGGCGCTTGTGCGGGAGATCCTCGTCACGTCGGTGCGCGGACCGGTGCCCCGGTACCGTCCGGCCTGACGCACCGTCAACCCACGGCTCGGCGCAGCAAAAGGTACATTTCGCAGCCAAGGCAGTAGCCGAACGCCGCGTTGAGGAAGGCCGCCGCCAGGGCGCACGCGGTGGCCGCCAGGCCCAGCCACTCCGGACCGACGAGGTACCCGACGACGCCGACGACGGCGAAGAAGAGGCCGACGGCCTGGGCGAAGCGCGGCGGCGCCGGGTCCTCGAACTCGGTCGCCGGCCCGAGCCGCGGGCGCACCGCCGTCCGGAACAGCCAGCCGTACGGCGAGCTGCCCACGCCGGCCGCCGCCCCCGCCGCGAAGGCCAGCGCCTGCCACACCAGCAGCCACCCGCTGCCGGTGATGAGGACGGCGGCCAGGACGACCGTAGTCACCGCTGCCGCGAACCTCGGTCCTCGTGCGTCGATGCCCTTGCCCGCGCCCGTACCTGCGCCCGTACCCGTGCCCTCGCTCATGGCGCCCAGCATGCCGCAGCGCAGGGGATTTGCCGCCACGGGAATTCTTGCGGTCGCGTAAACGCTGTCCCTGGGCGATGACCGGACTCATGGTGTGCGTGGTGGTGCTCGCGGTAGCGGGCGTCTTCGGTCTGCTGCACACGCGGCGCGGCGGGAGGCTGAAGGTGCGCGGTCGTGACGGCGAGGTGCGGCTCGGTGAGGACCTGCTGGGCGCGGAACTGGGGGAGCGTGCGACGCTCGTGCAGTTCTCCAGCGCCTTCTGCCAGCCGTGCCGGGCCACCCGTCGGATCCTCGCCGACATCGCCGGAATGGTGGACGGCGTGACCCATGTCGAGGTCGACGCCGAGGCGCATCTGGAGCTCGTACGGTCCCTGCACATTCTGCGCACGCCCACCGTGCTCGTGCTCGACGCGGACGGCCGGATCGTCCGCCGCGCTTCGGGTCAGCCGCGCAAGGCCGATGTCATCGCGGCCCTCGGCGAAGCCGTCGGGCCGGCGGCGTGAGCGGCATGACCGGTGCGCGTGACCGGGCACGCGGCCGGCCGCGTGATGCATCTCCCATCCCCTTGACCGCACTTGACGTGGAGCTTTGTCGGTCGTCAGGCTGACGGCATGCGGTCGGGAATCCTTCTCTTCTGGCGGGTCCACGTGGACCTGGTCCGGTATGCGAGCGCGCGCTGTCCGGGTCACGACTGAGCAGCAACGTCTCCTCGCTCGGCCCGACCCAGAGAAGGACAACTCCATGACGGCCACGCACGATCTCGCTACGCCCAGGCTCGCCGCGGCACCACCCGCCGCCTCCGACCTGCTGCGCTCCGCCTTCCGCCGCCACGCCGCCGGCGTCGCCGTGATCACCGCACACGGCACCCGCCCCACCGGATTCACCGCGACCTCCCTCACCTCCGTCGCCGCGGAGCCGCCGCTGCTCTCCTTCGGTGTCGGCGCCGGCTCCTCCAGCTGGCCGGTGCTCGCCGACGCCGAGCACATCGGCGTCCACATCCTCGGCGAGCACCAACAGGAGCTGGCCGCCACCTTCGCCCGCAGCGGGGCCGACCGCTTCGCTCCGCCCACCCGATGGCGCACCGGACCGCACGGCGTGCCGGTACTCGAGGGCGTGCTGGCGTGGCTGGTCTGCCGCGTCGTGGCCCGGATACCCGCGGGGGACCACCGGGTGGTCCTCGGCGAAGTGCTCTTCGGTGACCCGGACGGCGCCGGCCGTCCGCTCCTCTACCACCAGGGGCGCTTCGGCGCCCTGCGGGACTGAGGAGGCCCCTGGGACAGACGTGCTCGGTTACACAGCGTTGCCAACGTCACAGTTGACCGGCCTTGCTTACGGGCGGAACGGCGACTGTACTGACAAGTAATATTTCGGGTCGGAATGCAGGCCGCCCCAACCGGGATCCGCCCCGAAGGGCGCCTATGCTGCCAACACAAGGCAGCTTCGAAATGACGATGCAAGTAGGAGAGCCGGCGTGAGCTTGAGGATCGTTGTCTGTGTGAAGTACGTGCCCGACGCCACCGGCGACCGGCACTTCGCCGAGGACCTGACCACCGACCGCGAAGCGGTCGACGGCCTGCTGTCCGAGCTCGACGAATACGCAGTCGAGCAGGCCCTCCAGATCGCCGATGACGCCGACGACGCGGAGATCACCGTGCTGACCGTCGGCCCGGAGGACGCGCGCGACGCGCTGCGCAAGGCGCTCTCCATGGGTGCGGACAAGGCCGTGCACGTCGAGGACGACGACCTGCACGGCACCGACGCGCTCGGCACCTCGCTCGTGCTCACCAAGGCCATCGAGCACATCGGCTACGACCTGGTGGTCTGCGGTATGGCCTCCACCGACGGCACCATGGGCGTCCTCCCGGCGATCCTCGCCGAGCGCCTGGGCGTGCCGCAGGTGACGCTGCTCTCCGAGGTCTCCGTCGAGGACGGCAAGGTCAGCGGCCGCCGTGACGGTGACGCCGCGACCGAGCAGCTCGAGGCGTCGCTCCCGGCCGTCGTGTCCGTGACCGACCTGTCGGGCGAGGCCCGTTACCCGTCCTTCAAGGGCATCATGGCTGCCAAGAAGAAGCCGGTGGAGTCCCTGGACCTGTCGGACCTGGGTCTCGAGGCGGACGAGGTCGGCCTCGAGGGCGCCTGGACCAAGGTGGACGAGGCCGCGCAGCGCCCGGCCCGTACCGCCGGAACGATCGTCAAGGACGAGGGCGAGGGCGGCAAGCAGCTGGCCGAGTTCCTTGCGGGCCAGAAGTTCATCTAAGGCCTGAGCTTCGGCAATCACCTCAACCGCCCCCAGATCCTTCGCAATCGCAGGAGAGCAATCCCATGGCTGAAGTTCTCGTCTACGTCGACCACGTGGACGGCGCCGTCCGCAAGCCGACCCTCGAACTGCTGACGCTGGCCCGCCGGATCGGCGAGCCCGTCGCCGTCCACCTCGGCTCCGGAGCCGACACCGCCGCCCCGACCCTCGCCGAGTACGGCGCGGTGAAGGTCCTCGCCGCCGACGCGCCCGAGTTCACGGACTACCTCGTCGCGCCGAAGGTCGACGCGCTGCAGGCCGCGTACGACGCCGTGTCCCCGGCCGCCGTGCTCGTGCCGTCCTCGCCCGAGGGCAAGGAGATCGCCGCCCGCCTCGCGGTGCGCATCGGCTCCGGCATCATCACCGACGCCGTCGACCTGGAGGCCGGCGACGAGGGCCCGGTGGCCACCCAGTCGGTGTTCGCCGCCGCCTTCACCACCAAGTCCCGCGTCACCAAGGGCACCCCGGTCATCACCGTCAAGCCCAACTCGGCCGCGCCCGAGGCCGCTCAGGCCGCCGGCACCGTCGAGCAGCTCGCCGTGACCTTCGGCGAGAAGTCCACCGGTACCAAGGTCGTCTCCCGGACTCCGCGCGAGTCGACCGGCCGCCCCGAGCTGACCGAGGCCGCGATCGTGGTCTCCGGTGGCCGCGGCCTGAACGGCGCCGAGAACTTCTCGATCATCGAGGAGCTCGCCGACTCCCTCGGTGCGGCCGTCGGTGCCTCCCGCGCCGCCGTCGACGCCGGCTGGTACCCGCACACCCACCAGGTCGGCCAGACCGGCAAGTCCGTCTCGCCGCAGCTCTACCTCGCGGCGGGCATTTCCGGCGCGATCCAGCACCGCGCCGGTATGCAGACCTCGAAGACCATCGTGGCCATCAACAAGGACGCCGAGGCCCCGATCTTCGACCTGGTCGACTACGGCGTGGTCGGCGACCTCTTCCAGGTCGTCCCGCAGCTGACCGAGGAGGTCAAGTCCCGCAAGGGCTGACCCCAGCTGGAGCCGACCCGGTTCCGTCCGACCCGATTCCGGTCCGGTTCCGACCCGGTTCGAGAGGCCCCCGTACGCCGTGCGTGCGGGGGCCTCTCGCGTTGCCCAGGGGGAGTTGGTTGACCTGCGGCAGAGCCGAAAGATAGCTTCGCTCTACGGATTGTTGATTCCGTAACGCGGAAAATGGAGGGTGTCGAATGGGGCAGCACGAGTCGGTGGCCACCAGCCTCGCGAGCGCGGTGCGCGAGGAGATCGGGGCCTCGCTGGCCCGCGTGGACGCGGAACTCGCGCGCCGCTACCCCGGCGACCCGGGCACCCGTCAGCCCGTGCACACCGTCTACGTTCCCGGCGACGTCTTCACCGCCGGCACCGTGCGCTCCTGGGGCGACCAGGCCGTCGCCGCGCTCGACGAGCACGCCCCCGACGCCGCCTCCCTCGCCGCCGTCCTCGACCTGAGCGGCGACCTCGCAGGCCCGGTGTACGCGCGCGTGCGCGCCAAGCTCGAGCGCGAGCCCATCGAGGACCTGCGCATCGACTTCGAGGACGGCTACGGCCCGCGCCCGGACGCGGAGGAGGACGCCGCCGCCGCGCGCGCCGCCCGCCTGGTCGCGGACGCGTACGCCGACGGCACCGCGCCTCCCTACATGGGCATCCGCATGAAGTGCATGGAGGCCGCCGTCCGCGACCGCGGCATCCGCACGCTCGACATCTTCCTCACCGGCCTGATGGAGGCAGGCGGCCTGCCCGGCGGCCTCGTCCTCACCCTCCCCAAGGTCACCTACGCCGAGCAGGTCACCGCGATGGCCAGGCTCTGCGCGGAGTTCGAGAAGGCCCGCGGCCTGGAGCCGGGCCGGATCGGCTTCGAGATCCAGATCGAGACCACCCAGTCGATCCTCGGCCCCGACGGCCGGGCCACCGTCGCCCGCATGATCGACGCCGCCGAGGGGCGCGCGACCGGGCTGCACTACGGCACGTTCGACTACAGCGCCTCCTGCGGCGTCAGCGCCGCCTACCAGTCCATGGACCACCCGGCCGCCGACCACGCCAAGGCCGTCATGCAGGTCGCGGCTGCGGGCACCGGCGTACGGCTCTCCGACGGCTCCACCAATGTCCTCCCCGTCGGCCCCACTTCGCAGGTCCACGACGCCTGGAGGCTCCACCACCGCCTCGTACGCCGCTCCTTGGCCCGCGCCTACTACCAGGGCTGGGATATGCACCCCGGCCACCTGCCGACCCGGTACGCCGCCGTCTACGCCTTCTACCGCGAGGGACTCGAGCAGGCCGCGGCCCGGCTCGCCGCGTACGTGGGCCGGGCGGGCGGCGACGTCATGGACGAGCCCGCCACCGCCAAGGCCCTCAGCGGCTACCTGCTCCGAGGCGTCGACTGCGGAGCCGTCGACGGCGACGAGGTCACGGGGCTCACCGGCCTCCACCGCGCCGATCTCGACCGGCTGGCCGGGCGGCCTGTCACGCCCTAGGTGTGCTGTCCCGGGACGTTGGTGACAGGCGACATGCCTTGAGCGGTCCTTGAAAGGGGTGAGGGCCTCTGGGTTCGGTGTGGATTGCGAAGTCTGCACCGATGCCCAGGAGGCCCTCGTTGT
>NZ_JBQQBX010000072.1:0-10251 GCF_052245475.1 Streptomyces sp. 7N604
CAGGCCCGCTGGACCAGCCGCTGGAAGACCGCCCTGAACGCCTTCGACATCACCTTCGACGGCCGACTCTCAGCAGCCCGTCAGTAACCCCAACCACCCTGGTTACACCGTTCGATTGACAGACCCGTCGACGGCATCCATTTCACCCAGGCCAACAACCAAGCCCTGGGCAGTTCGTTGGCCGATGCAGTCTCAAGGTTGCTATAGATCTCCAAGCCAGGGTCATCCTGGCCAGGGAGGAGTCCATGCCATCCACGCGCACACCGTAGGCGTCGGCGAGGAGGAGGCGGTGGTGCCACGGCCGGAGACCACATCGAGACGCGGCAATCCCTGATTCAGCCCAACCGTTTGCCTGCGAACTGCGGAAGCCGGAAGGAAGGGCCACATACCCGTCAGTGGTGTCAGTTCTCATCGACATCTTCCGGTTCTGTGATCGACAAGTGCTGCCCAAACTCGTCGACAAGTGGTGTCGGTCTCGACTACGAAGCCAGGTGTCTCTGTGACGCGTTGGTGGTGCTAAAGCGTGTTGCAGAAGGCCGTGGTCAGGGCATTTCCCTTGTATGGGTGGGGTGTTGAGGGCCGAGCCGGTGTGGGTGGAGACGTTCACCGGGCTGCGTGCGGATCAGTTTGGGCGGTTGCTGAGGGCGGTGCGTGAGCGGGGTGGGGAGGGTACCGGCTGGGGCCGTCCGTGGTGTCTGCCGCTGGCCGAGCGGGTTCTGCTGGTGGCGGTGTACTACCGCACGAACCTCACGATGCGGCAGCTCGCGCCGCTGTTTGGTGTCTCGCCTGACACCGTGTGTCGGGTGATTCAGCGGGTGGGTCCACTGCTTTCGCTGGAGCCGGTGCATGCGCCGACCGGGGCCGTGGACCGGCTGCGGATCGTGGACGGCACCTTGATCCCGGTGCGTGACCGGAGCGTGGCCGCCTTCTCGCGTAACTACCGGTTCTCGGCGAACGGGCAGGTCATCGTGGATGCGGACACGCGCCTGGTGGTGGCCGCGGCTCATCCGGTGCCCGGCACCACCGCCGACGCCAGGGCCTGGCGAGACTCCGGACTGGCCGAACACTGCCAGGGCGTCACGGTGCTCGGCGACGGCGCGTACATCAATACGGGACTGGTCGTGCCGCACCGCAAACGCCCAGGGCGCGCACTGCTGAAGGGCGAGGAGGAGGACAACACCTTCGCCCGGATGAAGAACTACAAGATCCTCCGCGACTGCCGGCAGCGCGGCGGCTGCCTCCACCACGCGATCCAAGCGGTCGCTCACATGCACAACCTCGCCCTCGCCGCATGATCCGCAAGACCCGGCGCACACCTGAACCTGCCTGCTCACAGCCTTCTGCAACACGCTTTAAGGACTGTCCCGCAAATGATCTACACCTGGTGGTTGACCGACCTGATTGTGGTTCACCCGGTCAGGGTGAGGTTGTGCAGGCGGGCGATACCGAGCATGGCATGGTGGACCCCGTCGCCTTTGAGACGGCAGTCGCGGAGGCTCTTCCACCCCTTCATGCGGGCGAAGGCGTGTTCGATGCGTGCTCGGACCTTGCGATGCGAGCGGTTGTGCTCTTCTTTCCAGACTGAGAGCTCGGCCCGGCCGCGCTCCCGGCGATGCGGGATCAACGATGGTTCAGACGCCGTGATCACACCATGCACGTCTGGAGGCGGACGCCACCCCGTCGGCTCCCGCACTCGTACTGCGTCCCTGGCAGCTGCGGACGCTTCCGACTTGGTCGATCTGCATCAGGATCACGCCCTCCGTCGCTGGACGAGTTCAGCCGTGGACGACGAGGCAGGTGCGGCACAGTGGGTACGCGATCAGCAACGGGGTTGGGAGAGAGGCAACCGCTTCGGATTCGCCATCGTCGAATCCCAGGCTCACGGGGCAGAGTGGCAGTTGGTGGGTCACATGGTTCTCAAGAACGTCACCCCTGGCACTTCTTCGGCCGAGGTCGGCTATTGTACGGCGGCGCATGCACGCGGCCGGGGAGTGGCTCCCCGGGCACTGCAAGTCTTGACGGACTGGGCCTTCACTACCTTCGCCAGTGACGGACTGACGCGACTGGAACTCCTGCACCAGGTGGACAACGCAGCGTCATGCCGCGTCGCTCAGAAGAGCCGGTAGGCCGTACCGGTCGTGCAGCGTCAGGGCGAACTGCCGCGCGTTCGGGTAATCCCCGAAGTTGATGACGACGTCCCGGAGGGCCTGGGCGAATGTCTCGGCGGGCCCGGTTCGGCGGGCACTGGCGTAGCGGCCGCCGGGGGCTTCGCCACCGCGGCGGGCTCCGCCTCGATGTGCGGCCGCGGCGCAGCAGCAGCCGCTGCGGCTGCCCCATCGGGATCCTGCCGGGGCTCGGCGGCGGGTTTGGCTTCGAGCTGGACGGCGGCACCTTCGAGTTCGCGGCGCTGCTCACGGTCCACCGCGGTCCGGGCTTCGTCCACGATCGGCGCCGGCAGGGCGGGAACCTCGATGCCAGCCGCGGCGAGACCCGCGGGCCCCGTCTGGGAGAGCGGTATGCCGCAGCGCACGAGTCGCAGCGGCATGAGGGACTCCACCGGGGCCTTGCGGCGCCAGGCGCGGCCGTAGTGGGCGCGGAGGCGGGCCTGGTAGACTAGGCGGTCCTGCTCGAGCCTTGTGACCTCGTCGTAACTGCGCAGCTCCCACAGCTTCATGCGGCGCCACAGCCGGAAGGTGGAGGGGAAGGCGAGCAGCCAGCGCGCGATGCGTACCGACTCCATATGCCGGTCGGCGGTGATGTCGGCGATCCGGCCGATCGCGTGCCGGGCGGCTTCGATGCCGACGACGAAGAGGACCGGGATGACGGCGTGCATGCCGACGCCGAGGGGATCGGGCCAGGCAACGGCGCCGTTGAAGGCGATGGCCGCCGCCGTCAGCAGCCAGGCAGTCTGCCGCTAGCAGCGGGAACGGGATCCGAATCCAGGCCAGCAGCAGGTCTCCGGGGCGCGGATCCACTCGTACGCCTCCTCATCCAGCGCCTGGCCCTCCGGCCGGTCGCGACCCCACAGGGCGAAGGGGACCGGGTGCTCGGGCGGGGCCTCCGGCGACGCCGGGTCCACCGGCACGGTCAACGAGCCGGGCATCGGACCGGAGACGTAACGGCCGGTCGCCGCGTCCTGGACCGCGCGCGTGGGCGGTCGCAGCGCCTCCATCAGAGCCATCCCGCAGGTGGCACCGCCTCCGCGGGGGGGTGAGGACCCGGGTGGCGTAGGTGCCCAGGACCCGGGCGACAACACGGCCCCAGTCCCCCCCTGCCGCCCTCCCGGCGCGTCGCCCGAAGGCTTCCCGGCCTGGCGGCCGTTGCCGGCGCGCCCCCACCGGTCGATACGCCGCCGTAGCGAGCCAGGCTGGTCCAGCTGGTGAGCGGCGAGCCGGCCATCCAAGCCCGCCAGGCGACCACCGGGCGGGGGCGATTGTGGTCATCCCTGTGGATCGGTGAAGCGGTCCAGCAGCCACGCGACGGCGGCACGGGTTGCACCGGTCACGGCAGCCGCGAGGATAGCGAGCCTGTAGCGGTGTGCGGGCGGGTGGTTGGTGGGCATAGGGTCAACTCCCCATCGGTGGCCGGACGTTCTTGTTCCGCGTGGGCGGTGGGATCAGGCTCGTACGGGTCTGGGGAGTTGCAGCAAGCGTCACGCGTTGCCACCTACGGCAACGCCAGGGGTGGGATGTAGCCGTGGGCGAACTGGAGACGCTGGGTGAGAGCTCGTCATGTGAAGCAGTCGCGTTGGGGAGGGAGCTGCGGGTTCTCCATAGCGCTCTGGGTATCTCTGTGCGCCGGTACGCATCCCGTTGCCACTTCGATCCGGGCACGGTCTCGCGATTCCTCAACGGCAAGCGGGTTCCGCCCTGGGGGTTCGTGATGGGGCTGCTCACGGAGGTGGCTGAGCACCGTGGCGAGCCGGCCACGCCGGAGGCCATCGCGCATCTGCGCCAGCTGCACCGGAAGGCGATCACGGTCAGCGCGGCTACGGGTCGGGTGCAGGAGCTGCAGCACCTGCTGGAGGAGACTGACGAGCAGGTACGCGAGTATCAAGCGCGGGAGCAAGCGACTGCCGAGCTGTTGCAGGACCGGCAACGCCGTCTCCAGCAGGTGCGGCTGGAGATGCGGGCGGTGGAGGCCGCGCGGGCGGTCGATCGGGAGGAGCACGAGACCGTCCTGGCCGAGCAGCAGCGGGCGCAGGACCGCCTGCGCGCCGAGCGTGATCAGCTGCAGCGGCAGGTGACGCGTCTGACCAAGGAGCTGGCCGATGCGCAGCGGGCAACGGCGCTGGCCGAGGAACGCTGCGCCCAGCTGGAGCGGCAACTCGACGCCGCCGAGGAAGCCGAACGCCGCGAAGAACCGGAGGACGTCCCGCCGCATCCGCGACCGAGTCACCGTCCGGGACGCCGAGAGGGACCGCAGGAGAGCGTTCAGCACCCCTCGCCCGAGGAGATGGCCCACCTGGTGCGCCAACTCATCAAGGCAACGGGGCTGCGCTTACATAGGCTGGCAGTCCGGACCCACTCCTCGGCTCAGTCCTGGTCGGCGTACCAGCGCGGCGTGCGGCCGATCCCCCCTGACGCCGTGCGGGAGCTGCTGAGAATGTTGCCGTACTCGACGTCGGCCGAGCTGATGCAGCGCGCGCACCGTCTGCTGGAGGCACTCGAGACAGCGCAGCCAGCCGCCAGCCCTACGGCTCCCCGCGAGCCCGACAGCAGTGCGAGGTCAGAGCAGGCGTCACAGAAGGGATCCAAGCTTGAACCCCGCGCAAGCGACGTGGGGCAGCCGAGTGGGCAGGAAAGGCCTCGGCCCACGCCCCGGTCCTCCACGATTCCGAAATCCAGGGTCATCGGTGAGACCCCGGCAGTTCGGCAGCAGCCGACCGCCGGCGGGAAGTCCCCTGGCAGGCAGGTGCCCCCGAGGCCTCATCGGTATTGGATCGGTGGCCTCATTGTCCTGGTGCTCGCGATGGCCTGGAGTGGTTTCTTTACCTATAAGCGATACACAGAGGACGTCAGCTACGTGATCCGCTATCACGCAGGAGAAGCACCCTCCGAGAGACATTGCGTTAGCTTGCTCTGCTCTGGCGAAAGCGGCTGGTACTGGACATTGTCAGCCGGGGAGAAGACCGGAGCCGTCCTCGAAGCCGAAGACGCCAAGAGCAGTCTCGTCCTCAGCGGAGATCTTCAACTAACTGGGAGCGACTGCAACGAGGCGCAGGTGGCGTGGGAGATCACGACCACCGAGCCAGCCGCTACGCCCATCGCTGCGGGAACCCTGCGGAGCGGTAGCAAGGAGCGTCCGCTCACCGAATCCGTTCCTCGCTCGGCGGACCGCGTGGTGCTTAAAGTGGAACGTACCGATCGCGAAAGCTGTGACGCCGACTTGAGATGGAACAACCCTGGCCTCAACAAGTCACCAGTGTCTTAATGGGGCACGTCCAAGGTGAGTCCAGCAGGTCTCGTCCACGCCCCGATTCCCCGCCGGGTCTACGTCCGTCCCGCGATGGACGCCAAGAAGGGCCCGTTCAGCAAAGTGCTGGTGTAGGACGCAGGCCCGGCGGCCCCCGCAGCGCCTTATACCGCCTCGCGGAGCCAGGTGCGGGCGCGCTCGTCGAATTCCAGCGCCGGACGGGCACCGTGCGAACGGAACTGGTCTAGGTCCGAGCGCATCGACTGAACTGACTTGCGGGTGCGGGACGAGCGGATGCCGGTCATCGTGTCCAATGCCTTTTTCCAGGTCATGCACGCCGCCTCGATCTTCCCTTGCTGGAGCTGAGCGTGGCCCTCGGCAGCGGCCGAAAGTGCGGCGATCCGCTGGTGCGCCGTCGGTCCGTACCGCTTTCGGGCATCCGCGTGGTGTGCCTCCGCAGCTGGGTGGTCGCCTACCCGGGCGTAAATCTTTGCCGTGTGGGAATCGACTGTGGCTGACGGTGCTCCCCACAGCGAGGCCCAGCCGGTCATTTCCCCGACCTCGCCATGCGCTGCCAGGTCGCGGGCGCGCTCCGCCTCGTGGCGCGCGGCGGCGAAGCGGACGGACTCGGCGAGCGCGCGGGCGCGGCAGATGACGAACAGGCTCTGGGTTGCCGGATCGACACCGCGGCTCAGGCTGAGCGCGGTGTCGGCGAGCCCGAGGACGTGTTCGGGACGGCCGTTGTCCATAGCGTGGTGGGCGAGGATGCGCAGGACGTACGCCTGATCCGCCTGGTTGCCGGAGTGACGGGCGAGGCTGAAGGCCTGTAGGTAGTAGCGCTGGGCGAGGCCGTGTTCGCCGGCGTCGTATGCCTTCCATCCGGCCAGGTAGGCCAGGGATGCGGCGGCCGACAGCATCTCCTTGTGGAGGGCTTCGGTCTGGAACCGCGACTTACACAGGCGCTGCACGTCGTCAGTGAGGTATTGGACGACGGTACTGCGCCCGTGCTGCCCGCCATGGCGCTCGTCGATGGGCCGTGAACATCGCGACCATGTCCCGGACAGCTTCGACCTCGGCGGCCCCGACGATGCCACCGGTGAGGGCGCGCTCAGTGCGGGCCTGGATCTCGCCTGCCACGCCCAGAGGCAGGGCGGCGCCAGCCACGGAGTAGGCGGCCTTGGTCAAAAAATCACGTCGCTCGATGTCAGCTCTCCCCAATCCGCTCCAGCGTCTCCACTGGATCGTCTTCGACGGTAAGCCCCAAGTCGGCCTGGTCGGAATGGTCGTCAGCTGACGTGAGCCCAGATCGTGAAGAGTTAAGGGTCGGGCGAGCCTCCGAGAGGAATTCGTACAGATAGCGTGCCGTGGCGGCGTTGGGAGGAGTACCGCCGACCCAGTACGAGACGCTCGCCTTGCTGGTGCGGATCCAGTGTTCGCCAGAGGCAGTCGCCACAGCTCGGGTGCCTCGGGCGAGTGCTTCGTAGCTCAGTCCCGCTTGCTGGATCGTCTGCAGGAGTTTGATGTTGCGTGACCGGGTAATGACTCAACGCTAGTGCATTGCCAAGGCAGTTGGGCCATCGAACGCATTCGAACGACATTGAACGCGTTGAACGCGTTGAACGCTTTCCATCTTGCCCTCATCTGGTCGCGCTACGGGCGGCACGGGAGTTCACTGATCACGTCGAGCAAAGGAAGCCTTGGCCGGGAATCCGGCTTCCGCGCTCGTGTCCCCCGAAGGGCGGACCGCTGACGTGGCGGCAGCCCGCCCGCTTAACCAGCGACGGAGATGACGATGCGAGGCATGGCAAGGCCGGTACGGGATACGACGTGGATGGACTGTGACAACGCCTCCATGGGCCTCCTCTCCGATGGCCCCTTTGTCGAGGTCGCGCCCGGCCTGCGGCTGATGCGTCTGCGGGAACGGTTCAACGAGCCGGTGTTCGCCCACCGTCCGACGACTAGGCCCCGGCGTGTCGTCGTCTATGTCCGCATGCTCAGTGGCGCCGACCCGGCTCCGGTGTTTGAGGTCCTGGAGCAGGAGGCCAACAGGTGCGGCTGGCAGGTGGGGCACCTGTTCCACGACGAGACCGGCCCGCTTGCTCCGCAGCAGTCCCCGGGCTGGTTGAAGGCCCGCAAGTTGCTGCACGAAGGCTTCGCGGACGGCGTGCTGTTCCAGGACCGCAGTCACATCAACCGGGATGACGCCGAGTACCAAACCGAACTGACCTCGTGGCCGATCGCCAGTGCTTCACGGCGCTGGTCATGCCCGAAGAGACGACGTGAAGAGACCCCGTCCGGTGGATGGGCGAGTGGCATCAGCCGACCCCCAGACCGTGCGCACCGTGGAGGCAACCATGCTTGAGGGAGACCGAGACGGCCCGCCCCAGATCATCCCGCCCGGCGCTGCTCCGGCGCGCCTTCCACGGCGTAGGCCCCAAGAAGCTGCCCAGAAGCTCGATGAGCAGCACGCGTCCCGGATGCGCGAGCGCCCGCCGGACCTGTTCCACGTCCCCGGCGCCCCGCAGAAGTGGAGGCTCCTGCACCGAGTCCTCACCAGCGAGGAGCCCGAGACACGATGGTCATCGGGTTAACCCTCGTCGTCGCGATGGGCGCGCTCGTCCATTTCGGTCCGGAGTGAAGGCGGCGCCCGTGATCGCCGTACGCGAGAAGAAGCGTCTTCCGCGGCTGCGGTTCGCGATCCGGCATCCGATCAGGACGCTGCGCCGCAACCAGGGCAAATCCATCGACCGCACCGGGATCGGGCTGCTGCAACTGGCGGGCATCGGCGTCTTCGTCGTCGTTGTCCTCGCATGGCTGGCTGTCCAGTTCTACTCGGCGCCCCCTGAGCCGGTCATCTCCGTGCCGCTGGACCCTACGTTGCGCGGAGATGACCCACCAACTGGGCTTCCTCCGACCCCGTCGAGACCGCCGTGCACCCACACGGGCCCGGTCCAGGGGTGCCCCGGCGGAGGAAGCAGCCCCGCTCTCCGGCCCAACGTTGTCCGAAATTCCGACGGCGTGAGGAGCGGGTGCCCCGGCCGCCGCTCACTTCGGGTGCGAGCGGCGGCCGGCCCAACCCCCCAATTGCCTCCCGTACCGCGATGAAAGGTCCTCCACTCATGCCCGCCACCGACTGCACGCCGACAGAGCCGCCGACGGCCGTCATGACGGGACCCGTCTCGGCCAAAGTCTGGGGACGCCTGGGCGGCGGAGGGCCGTACCTCGCACATGGTGAGCGACAAAGAGGCCACGCTCTTCACGCGGTACATCCCGGATCGTCGCGGCCGAGTCGCGATCGACGCGGGGTGCGGCAACGGAAAGTTCTCCCGCCAGTTGCGGGCCTTCGGATACCACGTGACTGGCTTCGACTTCTCCACCGTCTCCCTTAAGGCGGCCCAGCGAAGCGGGTTCGGACTCGGCTTGGCCTACCTGCGCCACGACCTGGACTCCGGCGATCCCCCGGCCTGCCCGCTCACGGCATCGACCTGGTCGTGTGCCGTGAGGTCTTGCCGTTGCTCGCGGAGCCCGAGGGATGGCTGAACCGGGTGCGCGACCACTGGCTCCGACCGGGGGGACATGCGTACCTCGCCATCCCGACCGGCGACGAACGCACCCTTGAGCGCGGGCAGATGACCATGCCGGAGATCGCCCGAATTTGCGAAGGCTGGGCGTCTGTCGTCCGCTACAACCTCTTCGGCACTCTTACCTGCCTCGTCCTGCGCAGCCACGGCCTCTAGGGAGCTTCTGATGGCTCTTGGACGGTGTCGCGGACCCAGATGACGATCGCGGTAACGGCCAGGGTGCCGTTGAAGATGTAGTCGCGCATGTCGTATCGGGTGGCCACGCACGAAACCGCTTCCGCTTGTTGACGCCCCGTTCGGCGGCGCTGCGGCGACGGTACTGGGCTTTATCGAAGGCCGGGGGCCGGCCCCCGGCCCGGCCCCACCTGCGGCGGTGGGGACGCTGGTCATCGGGCGGGGCGATGGTCGCCTTGATATTCCGCCGCCGCCGGTAGGCACGGTTGTCGCCGGCTGGAGTAGGCCTTGTCGCCGCGCAGGCGGTCCGGACGGGTGCGCGGGCGGCCGGGTCCGTGCCGCCCGATCCGCAGCCCCTCCAGCACGGGGATGAGCATGGGGCCGTCACCCCGATGGCCCGGCGTGGTCTGCCAGACCTGCGGGCGGGCCCGATCGTCGGCCAGCAGGTGGACCTTGCTGGTCAGCTCGCCCCGGCGAGCGCCCCAGCGCCTCGCGCCCATCGGCCTCCACACGCGCCCCGCCCCCTTTTGAGGGAAGTCGTGCGGGGGCTGGTGCCGGGCCCCGGCCGCATGCTGATGCGCGCGGCAGAAGGTGGAGTCGATGTTCACGCCCGCTCCGCCTGCGCGGAGTGGGCCAGGGCCCCGTCGGGGTCGGCGGCGTCCGCCTCGATCTGCAGCTCGGCCAGGATCCGCCGCCAGGTGCCGTCCGCCGACCAGCGGCGGTGCCTCTCAGAGACGGTCTGCCAGGGGCCGTACCCGCTCGGGCCTGTCCGGCCAGGGAATGCCGGTACGGGCCCGGTACAGCACTCCGTTGATCACTTGTCGATGATCGGCCCACTGCCCGCCGGGCCTGCCATTGGCGGGCAGTAACGGCTCGATCCTCCGCCACTGAGCGTCGGTCAGTTCATGTTGCCGCACCATAAGGCGGGCCTGCCCAGTCCCAGCACTGATCCACCTACTGAGGTTGAACTCGTGGTGTCGTGTCGTTGCTCAGGCGGGTCTGATGGTCAGGCCGGTCTCGGCGAGGCAGCCGTCTATGAGGTGGCTGCGGTACTGGATGTGCCGTAGGCCGCGTCGGATGC
>NZ_JBQQBX010000073.1:0-9517 GCF_052245475.1 Streptomyces sp. 7N604
CTCTGGAGGAAGAGGGGGGGGGTAGCCAGGACGGGACGGAGAGCCGGTCCGGCAAACACGGCGGGGCACGGGCCGCTCCCGGACGTACGTCCCGGATCCCGAGCGTCCCTCGACGAGACCCTCGGCCATCAGCACCTTGCGGGCCTCCAGCGCCACGGTGTCCGAAACGCCGTAGTCCTGGCGGATGCGGGCCTGGGACGGGAGCCTGGTGTGAGGCGGCAGGGAGCCGTCGACGATCTTCTGCCGCAGGTCGCCCGCGACCCGGAGGTACGCAGGCTGCTCACCGAAAGGCACGTGCCCCTCCCATTTGGTTGACAGACTGCAACAGGGTGGCAACCGTGGGTCGTCGGCCGCAAGTGCGGGCCAGAGATTCACTCAATGTGGTGGACTTGGTCATTGGCCTGCATGAACGCGCAGGAAGTCGGCCAGGGCGGGGCGGGCGATCTGGGTGCCCCAGTTGCCCCAGTTGTAGTCGAACGCGTGGTCCGCCCACGGGATCTCCACGTACTCGTGCACCGCGCCGGCCCGGGTCAGCCGGGCGTTCAGCTCACGCGCCTGGGCCACCGGTACGAGCCGGTCGTGGCTGCCGTGCAGCAGCAGGGTCGGCGGCACATCGGCCCGTACGAGCCGGGTCGGCGAGCCGAGACGGAAACCGTCGGACGCCGTCATCAGCGAGCCGCCCATGAAGGCGCGGACTCTGGGGTCGGCACGGTTCGCGCCGCCCGCGATCATGCCGGCCATGTCGGTCGGCCCGTAGAACGACACCACGGCCCGTACGGCGGTGCCGCGGGCGCCGCCGCAGGTGGCGCGGGGCCGGTTGTCGCGGGCGGTGTAGGCGGCGGAGAGCGCGAGGTTGCCGCCCGCCGAGGTGCCCGCGAGGACGATCCGGGCCGGGTCGACGGCGTACCGCGCGGCGTTACGGCGCACCCAGCCGATCGCGCACTTCACGTCGCCGATCTGCTGGAGCTGCGTGGCCCGGGGCGCGAGCCGGTACTCGATGTCGAAGACGGCGTAACCGCGGTCGTTGAGCCACTCGTTCCAGCGCGGGGTCTGGCTGCGGTGGCCGGACTCCCAGCCTCCGCCGTGCACCCAGACCACGGCGGGGCGCGGGACCCGGGGCGCACCGCCGTCCGGCAGCCACACGTCCATCTTCATCCGGTGCCTGCCCACGCGCGCGTACACCAGGGTGCGGTCGCGCTCCGGGCCGCGGGAGTAGTTCAGTCCTGCGAACTGCCCGGCCAGGGACAGGCCTTCGCCGCGATCGCGCGCCGTCTCCCAGGCCGCGGCGTACGGCGCGAGGGCGCTCGCCAGGGCGACGGCCGAGGTGGTCAGCGCGACCCAGCCCGCCCAGCGCGCGGACCGCACCGCCCGGGTGCGCCACAGGGCCCGTACGAGAAGGAGGCCGAGGAGGGCGGGCGCGCCCAGGACCGGCGTGCACCAGGAGGTGGCCAGCACGGAGCCGGCGGCGATCAGGGGGCGCCGGGGCAGCGGGACGAACACCAGCACGAGCAGCAGCACTTCCAGCGCGGCGAGCAGGAGCAGCGTCGTGACGATCAGCCACCGTCCGATGCCGCGCGCCACTGGCATGACCGTCCTCCTCGCACAGGCCCACCACGGCCCAGGACTTCCCGGGCGGACCGAAGGCGTCCCGCGGACTGGGCCGTTCGGCGCAGCGGGGCCGGCGGGCAGGAGGGCAGGAGGGGTGGAGGGCCGGAGGTCGAGGCTGGTCCTCGCCCCGGGTTCGGGGATGGTGAAGCGGCTCAGGTCCCGGTGTACGCGGTGAGCAGCAGGGCGACGTCGTCGGGCCGGTCCGGGGCGCGGCGGGCCTGCTGGACGAGCCGGTCCGCCATGGTCTCCAGGGCGTCGGGACCGGTACGGGCGAGGACGTCCCGCATCTGGTCGACGCCCGCCTCGATGTCGTGGCCCGGCTGCTCGACCAGCCCGTCCGTATAGAGGGCGAGCACGGCGCCGTGCGGCAGCTGCAGCCGGGTGACCGGGTAGCCGGCGTCCGGGTCCACACCGAGCAGCGTGCCGCCCGCGAGGTTCAGCACCTCGGTCCTGCCGTCGAGGTGGCGCAGCACGGGCGGCGGGTGGCCCGCGCGTACCCCTCTGGCCCGGCCCGTACGCGGGTCGAGCTCGATGTAGCAGCAGGTCGCGAAGACGCCCGCGTCGAGGTCGGCGAGCAGCCGGTTGGTCCGGCTGAGGACCTCCTCGGGGGTGCTGTCGCTGGCGGCGAAGGCGTGCACGGCGCTGCGCAACTGCCCCATGACCGCGGCCGCGGCCACGCTGTGTCCCTCGACGTCGCCGATGACGAGGGCGATCCCGCGGCCCGTCTCGATCACGTCGTACCAGTCGCCGCCGATCTCCATGCCCTGGGTGCCGGGGAGGTAGCGGCCCGTCGTCCGCAGGCCGTCGACCGGCGGCAGCCGGTGCGGCAGGAGCGCGTCCTGCAGGCCGCGGGCGAGCGTGAACTCAGCGTCGTAGAGCCGGGCCCGCTCGAGTGCCTGGGCGACAAGGCCGCCGAGGGCGGTCAGCGCGGCCCGCTCGTCGGCGGTGAAGACGTGGGGGCCGTCGTAGCCGAGGATGAGGGAACCGACGGGGTGGCCGGAGGCGATGAGCGGCAGGAAGGCCCAGGCTTGCATCCGGTCCAGGGCGATGCCCGGGTAGGCGGCGGACAGGTCGCCCGGGGACTGGAAGAAGATGGGGACGGCGGAGGTCAGGGCTTCGACGCCGGGCAGGTGGGCGTCGAGGGACACGCCTTCGAAGCGGTCGAGGAAGCCCTCCGGGTAACCCGACTCCCAGGCGAGGTACATGCGCCGGTCGCGGACCACGTAGAGCGCGAGCTCCTGGCCGCCGAACGCGGGCAGCAGCTGCTCCGCGACGGCGACGCACACCTCGCGTACGCTCACGGCCTCGGTGAGCACGCTCGCCATCTGCACGACGTGGTAGAGCGCGCCGGGGCGGGTCAGGGCGGCGGGGACGGCGACCGCGGCGGGGAACTTCGGCTCCGGGGCCGCCCGCTCCGGAGCCCCCTCGCCCTCGGCCTGCGGGGGCGGTTGGCTCGGGAAGACCCGGCCGGTCAGGCCGTGCACGTCCGGGTAGAGGACGAATCCGAGCCACTCGCCCGCGGGGTGGTGCACGAGGAAGGAGGTCGGCTCCTGCGAGAGCATCGCCGCGCGGTAGCGGTCCTCGTAGGCGGGGTCGGACAGCCAGGTCATCGCGTGCCAGGGGTAGCGGCCGAGCAGATCGTCGCGGTCGAGGCGCAGCAGCTCCTCGCAGCGGTGGTTGGCGTAGGTGACGCGGCCGTCCTGGTCGAGCGAGAAAACGCCGTCGGGCAGGCGCTCGGCGGCCTCTGCGGCGGTGGTGCCGGAGGCGGCGTCGACGACGACGCCGACGAGGCGGCGGCGGCCGGCTGCCGGGGAGCCGGGTTCCGGGCGGCCGACCGGGGAGCCTGCTGCCCGGGAGCCGGGTTCCGGGAGATCGACTTCTGGGGAGCCGGGTTCCGGGCGGCCGACCGGGGAGCCGACTGCCCGGGAGCCAGGTTCCGCGCGGCCGACCGGGGAGCCGACTGCCCGGGAGCCGGGTTCCGGGAGATCGACTTCTGGGGAGCCGGGGCCCTCCACGATCTCTCCCCACAGTTCGACCGGCCGGTAGCGGGGCTCGCCCTCGAACACATCCCGGACGTCGCGCACGTCCCTGACCCGGAACTTCCGGGCCCGGACCCAGCCGTTCTCACCGGCCTCCGTACCGCAGGCGCGCAGCTCGTGAAGATCGTCGGGGTAGACCAGAGCCTCGACGTCGGCGACCGTCCCGCCGAAGGTGGCCGGGTCGGCGCCGAGGACGGCGCAGGCCTCGTCGTCGGCGGCGAACGCGCCCGTTCCCAGGTCCCAGTCGATCAGCCCGACCCGTACGCCGGTGACGACGGCCGCGGGCAGCCGTACACTCACGGGCTCGTCGTCGTACTCGACCCGGGAGCCGCTCGCCTCCAGGTCCCCCAGGGCGCCGCTGATCGCGTCGACGGCCTCGAGCAGCCGCGCGCTGCCCGCCGCGGGGGCCTCGGTGTCCTGGTGACCCTCGCCGCCGACGTGGGGCGTGGTGGATCTGAGGACGACCAGGACGCCCGCGACCTCGTCGCCCGCGCGGACGGGCAGGTAGGAGGAAGCGAACGGATAGGGCAGCCCGGCCGCCAGCTGCGGGAAGCGGCGCATGGTCTCGCCCTCGTCCGCCAGGTGGACGGGCTGCTCGGTGCGGTACGCCTCGGAGGTCGGGAGTCCCCCGCTGACCGGCATCCGCCACCACGCCTTGATCAGCGAGCGCGGTATCCCGGCGACCAGGGCCAGTACGAGGGAGCGGCGGTCGCGCGAGCGCAGGTAGACCGCGCCGCCGTACCCGCCGCCGACCCGTATGGCGCCGGTCAGGACCGGGGCCAGGGACGTGACCAGGGCGTCCTCGTCCCCGGTCCGGCGGCGCCGGGTCGCGGCGCCGATGCCGGACTGCCGGGCCCCGGCCGCCCTCGGGGCTTCCTCGCCCACCATGTCGCGTCCTCCCGCTACGGACGCCCGCACCTCGTATCACCAGCATGTGCCAACCCGCGCCCAAAGGCGCGCCGGGGGGCGGGCGAAGCCGGGGAGCTGTGCGCCGCGCGGGGGCTCGGCGCCCGGTGCGGCCTGCGGCGCGGCACCCTGCTTGGTGGCGACGCCGGTGACCAGGGCCAGGGCCACCACGGCGGCACCCGTCCAGGTGAGCGCCGTCGTCGAGGCGCCCGCGAACACGGCGCCGCCGGGCGCGGCACCGGCCGCGGTGCCCAGCTACAGGGCGGAGTTGAGCAGCGAGACCACGATGCTGGTGTGCTGCGGCACGATGCGCATCAGCTGGTACTGCAGCGGCAGTTGGACGTGCGCTACGGCGAAGCCGTAGAAGAGGATGACGACTCCGGCGGCGACGGCGTTGAACGCGCCGTAGGGGAAGACGGCGATGATGGCCGCCACGGCCGCGAGCGCCACGCCGAGCATGGCCCTGGGCGAGGTGCCCTTGTCGAGGCGGGCGCGGGCCAGGGCGTTGCCGACGAACGAGGTCACACCGCCGATCAGCAGGTAGATGGGCAGGCTCTTGGTGGAGACGCCGGCGCTGTCCTCGAGGTCGCCGGCAGGAACGTGCAGACGAGGCCCATCTGCGCGACGCCATACAGGAACATCACGAACATCCGCACCAGTACGCGGCCGTCGCCCAGGACGGCGAAGCGGTCCTTGAGGCTGGGCGTCGGTGTGGCGCCGACCGGCGGGACGAGCGCCGCGATGGCGACGATCGCGAGGACGATGACGCCGACGATCCGGCGAAATTCCTGCAGCCGGAAAACCCGCCCGGATTCAACTACCGAAAACTCCCCTGACCTGCACGAACATCACTGACGAGACGTCAGGACGTGCACGGAAAATCCAACGGAGAGCGACACCGAAAGCGGCCGACCACCACAGCAACCGACCGCGCCTCGCCTGCGGATTTCGCCTAACCACGACATGCACGGACGCGACTAAACATTGAAGCGGAACTCGACGACGTCCCCGTCCTGCATCACGTAGTCCTTGCCCTCCATGCGCGCCTTGCCCTTGGCGCGGGCCTCCTGGACGGAGCCGCATGCGAGGAGGTCGTCGTACGAGACGATCTCGGCCTTGATGAAGCCCTTCTGGAAGTCGGTGTGGATCACACCGGCCGCCTCGGGGGCCGTGGCGCCCTTCTTGATGGTCCAGGCGCGGGCCTCCTTCGGGCCCGCCGTGAGGTACGTCTGGAGGCCGAGGGTCTCGAAGCCGACGCGGGCGAGGGTGGCGAGGCCCGGCTCGTCCTGGCCCATGGCCTGGAGGAGTTCCAGCGCCTCGTCGTCGTCGAGCTCGATCAGCTCGGACTCGATCTTGGCGTTGAGGAAGATCGCCTCGGCCGGGGCCACGAGGGCGCGCTGCTCCTCCTTGAAGGCCTCGTCGGTGAGCTCCTGCTCGTCGACGTTGAAGACGTAGAGGAAGGGCTTGGTGGTGAGCAGGAAGAGATCGCGCAGCAGCACGCCCTGCTCGGTCTCCTTCGTGATGCCCGCGGAGAAGAGGGTGCGGCCCTCCTCGAGGATCTTCTGGGCGGCTTCGACGGCGGCGAGGACCGCGACCTTGTCCTTCTGGAGTCGGGCGTCCTTCGTCAGGCGCGGGAGGATCTTCTCGATGGTCTGGAGGTCGGCGAGGATCAGCTCGGTGTTGATCGTCTCGATGTCGCCCTTGGGCGAGACCTTGCCGTCGACGTGGACCACGTTCTCGTCCTCGAAGGCGCGGATGACCTGGCAGATCGCGTCGGACTCGCGGATGTTCGCGAGGAACTTGTTGCCCAGGCCCTCGCCCTCGGAGGCGCCGCGCACGAGGCCCGCGATGTCGACGAAGTCGACGGTGGCGGGGAGGGTGCGCTCCGAGCCGAAGACCTCGGCCAGCTTGTCCAGGCGCGGGTCGGGGAGGCCGACGACGCCCACGTGGGGCTCGATGGTGGCGAACGGGTAGTTGGCCGCCAGCACGTCGTTCTTGGTCAGGGCGTTGAACAGGGTCGACTTGCCGACATTCGGCAGACCGACGATTCCGATCGTGAGCGACACGTGGCGACTTCCCGTAGCGAGCATGTGTGAAAGGGACCGGCCCGCGGGTGGACCGGTCATCCAGTCTACGGGCGGCGCGCCGGGCCCCGTACGCGGTGAGGCCACAGCGGGCGCGAGCCGACGGCCGCCGAGCCCGGTGGCTGCGAGCCGACAGCCGCGACCCCGGCGGCCACGAGCGCGCCGCGCGGACGGCGCGGTCGAACAGGCCACCACGGCCAGGCGAACGGCGTGTCCATCGCCGGTTTTCCACTCCTCCGCGACCTAGGTTGGTCCAGTGGAGCATCCCAGCACCCGTAAGCCCCAGGGCAAGCCCCGACCGCCCGAGCAGGAGTCCGCGACCGTCTACCGCGCCTCGCCCCGCCGGTCCGCGCCCCCCGTACTGGCCACCCTGCGCCGGCTGCGGCGGCTCGAGCGGGTGCCGGGCCCCCGCCTGACCGGACTTGGCTGCGGCCTGCTCTCGATGCTGGTCATGCTTGTTGTCGGCGTGCTGGACGCATGGCTGCTGGACGGCTCGTCCTTCGTGTACGGGCTGCTGTTCCTGCTGCTCTGCGTGGCCTGCGGGCTCTGGGTGCGCCCCACCGATCTGATCACCGCGCCGATCAGCGCACCGATCGCGTTCACCGCCGGGCTGCAGCCGATCAGCGGTGGCGAGGGCGGCCTCGGCGGTGCGGTGGTGGCGGTGTTCACGCAGCTCGCGCTGCAGGCGGGGTGGCTGTACGGCGGGACGCTGGCGGCCGGCGCGACGGTGGCCGTACGGAAGGTGCTGATGCTGGGGGACCGGGCGGTCCGGCGCGCGCAGAGCACGCCCGCGAGCGCGTCGGCCGCCGACCACCCCCAGCGCGCGTAACAGCCCCCGGCCGTTCCCTCAGCGCCCCTGGCCAAGGCAGGCCTGCCGGCCCGGCCCGTACCCGGCTCTAGCCCTTCCCCACCGCCACCGCGGCCGCCATCGCCGCGCCCACGATGCCCGCGTTGTTCTGCAGCTGCGCGGGCACCATCTCCGCCCTGACGCCCTCGATCAGCGGCAGGAACTTCTCCGCCTTGCGGCTCACCCCGCCGCCGATGATGAACAGCTCGGGCGAGAAGAGCATCTCCACATGGGCCAGATACTTCTCCACCCGCCGCGCCCAGTGGTGCCAGCCCAGGTCCTCGTCCTCCTTGGCCTTGGTCGAGGCGCGCTTCTCGGCCTCGTGGCCGCCCAGCTCCAGGTGACCGAGCTCGGTGTTGGGCACCAGCTTCCCGTCCGTGAAGACCGCGCTGCCGATGCCCGTGCCGAAGGTCAGCAGGATCACCGTGCCGCCGCGGCCGCGGCCCGCCCCGAAGGACATCTCGGCGACCCCGGCGGCGTCCGCGTCGTTGAGCACTGTCACCGGCAGGCCGAGCAGGTCGGAGAGCATGCTCTGCGCGTCCCGGTCCACCCACCCCGCGTCCACGTTGGCCGCCGTACGCGTTGTGCCGCCCGTGACGACACCGGGAAACGTCACGCCGACCGGGCCCGACCAGCCGAAGTGGGTCACGACCTCCTTGACGCAGCCGGCCAGCGCGTCGGGCGTCGACGGGTGCGGGGTGAGCACCTTGTGCCGCGCCTCGGCCAGGTCGCCCTTGTCCAGGTCGACCGGGGCGCCCTTGATGCCGGACCCTCCGATGTCCACACCGAATACGTTCATGTGGACAACGCTACGGGCAGGGACGGAGGCTCACGTGCCGGAAGCGGAGGAAGCCGAGGAAGCGGGGAAGAGGCGGGGAAGAGGCGGGGAAAGCGCCTCACGATCGGGAGGAGCCGGAGGACTCGGCCTCCGCATCCGCGCGCGAGGACGGCGCCGCGAGCGCCGCCGCCTCCGCCCTCAGGTCGCGCCGCAGCTCCTTCGGCAGCGAGAAGGCGATCGACTCCTCGGCGGCCGTGACGGTCTCGACATCCTCGAACCCGTGCCGCGCCAGCCACTCCAGGACGCCCTCGACCAGGATCTCGGGGACGGAGGCGCCGGACGTCACGCCGACCGTGCTCACGCCCTCCAGCCAGGTCGCGTCGATCTCCTCCGCGTAGTCGACGAGATGCGCGTCCTTGGCGCCCGCGCCCAGCGCCACCTCCACCAGGCGGACGGAGTTCGAGGAGTTCTTGGAGCCGACGACGATGACGAGGTCGGCCTCGGCGCCCATCTGCTTGACCGCGGTCTGGCGGTTCTGCGTCGCGTAGCAGATGTCGTCGCTCGGCGGGGAGAGGAGATTGGGGAAGCGGCCCTTCAGGGCGTCGACGGTCTCCATCGTCTCGTCGACCGACAGCGTGGTCTGGGAGAGCCAGACGACCTTGTCCGGGTCGCGGACCTCGACGTTCTTCACGTCGTCCGGGCCGTCGACCAGCGTGATGTGGTCCGGGGCCTCGCCGCTCGTGCCGATGACCTCTTCGTGGCCCTCGTGACCGATGAGGAGGATGTCGTAGTCCTCGTTGGCGAAGCGGACGGCTTCCTTGTGGACCTTGGTGACCAGCGGGCAGGTGGCGTCGATGCTGGCGAGCCTGCCGCGCTTGGCCTCCTCGTGGACGACCGGCGCCACGCCGTGCGCCGAGAAGATCACGATGTTGCCCTCGGGGACTTCCTCCGTCTCGTCGACGAAGATCGCGCCCTTCTTCTCGAGGGTCTTGACGACGTACTTGTTGTGGACGATCTCGTGGCGCACATAGACGGGCGCGCCGTACTGCTCCAGGGCCTTCTCGACGGCGATCACGGCACGGTCCACGCCCGCGCAGTAGCCCCGGGGGGCGGCGAGCAGGACGCGGCGGGCGGCAGTGGCAGTCATGGGCACCATCGTACGGCCGCACCGCCGAGCGCAAAGATCGGCCGGGCTGACCGCCGGTGGCCGAGTTGTGGGGTTTTTTTCCCCGGGGTGGGGCGGAAAGCCACCCCC
>NZ_JBQQBX010000074.1:0-8150 GCF_052245475.1 Streptomyces sp. 7N604
CCCCCCCCCCCCCCCCCGCGGCCGTAGTGTTACGTGCAGGGCGGGCGGTTGGCCCGGGTCAGCTCGCCTGGTACTCGCCGCTCTGGACCGGCGTGTGCTTGCCGTCCTTCACCTCGTAGAGGGAGAGCTGCTTGTTGGTGGTGTCGCCGAACTCGTCGAAGCCGACCTCACCGGTGACGCCGCTGAACTTGACGTCCTGCACGGCCTCGGTGACCTTCTTGCGGGCGTCGTCGATGTCCTCGGGCAGCTTGCCGTCGTTGGCCTCGGCGACCGCCTTCACGGCCTGGATGATGGCCCAGGTCGAGTCGTAGGCGTAGCCGCCGTAGGCGTCGAAGCCGTCCTTGTACCCGGCGCTCTTGTAGTTCTTGATGAAGTCCTTGGCGCTGTCGATGGTCTCCAGCGGGGCGCCGACGGAGGAGGCGATGTCGCCCTCGGCGTTCGCCTTGCCGAGCTTGACGTACTCGGGGCTGTAGAGCGCGTCGCCGCCGACCGTGGGGATCTTGGCCCCGGCCTTCTTGATCTGGGCGGAGAGCGGGGCGCCGGCCGGGTACTCGCCGCCGTAGTAGACGAAGTCCGCGCCGGCGTTCTTGACCTTGGTCGCGACGGCGCTGAAGTCCTTGTCGTCCGGGTTGATGTGGTCGGTGCCGACGACCTTGCCGCCGAGCTTCTTGAACTCGTCCGCGAAGGTGCCGGCGAGGCCGGCGCCGTAGGTCTTCTTGTCGTCGATGACGAAGACCTTCTTCAGCTTCTTCTTGTTGTACATGTACTGGGCGGCGTACGGGCCCTGGATGGCGTCCGTGGTGGACGTACGGAAGTACGTCTTGAACGGGCGGACCTTCTTGCCGTCCTTCCAGTCCTTGCCCTGGGTGAGCTCGGGGTTGGTGTTGGCCGGCGAGATCTCGGCCAGGTCGGCGTCGGCGAAGACCTTCTGCATCGACTGGCCGACGTCGGAGTTGAGCGGGCCGACCACGCCGATGACGTCCTCGTTGCCGACGAACTTGGTGGCGTTCTGCTGGCCGGTGGAGGCGTTGGCTACGTCGTCGAGGGACTCGAGCTTGAAGGTGATGCCCTCGACCTCTTTGTTCTTGTTGGCGGTCTTGACCGCGAGGTCGGCGGAGTTCTTGATGCCCTGGCCGAGCGCGGACAGGTCGCCGGTGAGCGGTGCGTCGAGGCCGATCACGACGGTGGTGTTGCCCCCGTCGCCTGCCTTGTTGTCGTCGCGCGAACCGCAGGCGGAGAGGGTGAGCGCCCCTGCGGTGACCGCAGTGGTGATGATGAGCACGGAACGGTGACGCACGATCAGTCCTTTCCCCAGGCCCGGCCGCCTCGGTGGAGGTTGCCGTTTGTCGCGCCGGGAGAGAGAAACAGGACAGGTACGAGGTACCCGGCGCGGTGACTGGCGGTGACTCTAAGCGGGTCTGCTGGCCTGGGGCAGAGGTGGATCGATGATGTGACGCTCTTGTTATGACAATGGCCGCGTCGCGGTGTTGGTGTAGCTCAGCGCAACGGACATTCCAGACGAAACATGACGGACTGTCGAGTCCGGATATTAGAAATGTGCAGCTCCCCTACGACGTAGGCGAGCTCGGCGAGGGTCTCGCGTCGCAGATCGTTCGTAGGGAGCGGGAAAGATCATCCGCGTACGCCTCGCCGAGTATTTCGCTGACGTCCTGCATTGCGCGATCGTTACGCAGTGTTACGTCGAGGAAAGGCAGCCGCGCGTCGATGGGGACCCCGGAGCAGCGGAGAACCGTCATCCGGACGACGATGCGGCGGGGGTGGCCGGAGCTGAGGGTGATGGGGAGGCGGGGACTGACCGACAGCTCCAGGGTGTCGTAGCCCTGGTGGATCGCTTCGATCGTGACCGGTGTGCCCTTGGTCGCCTCGGCCCGCAGAGCGAAAGCGACGCTGCGGTCCGCCGGGTCCGGTGCCTCGGCGATACCGGCGTAGCCGATGTGCGAGGCCGCCCCCGGCCACGGTACGGGCGGCGGGGGCGGGGCGCCGGGGCGGGAGGCGAGCGCGTAGCCGCCGGCCGCGACGAGCAGGGCGGCTGCCAGCGCGGCACGCACGGCGAGGCGGGTGCGGTGGGGGAGCGCGGCCCACCGCTCGCTCAGCCTGGGGGCCTCGTCGCCTGCCTCGAGGAGCTCGGGCGCGGCCAGGACCGGCTCCCCGTCGCGCTCCCCGTACGACGTCATCGCGGCCCCCCGGTCCGGTCGGTCAGATGGTGCCTGACGCGTTGTCGGCGTCGCGGAGCAGGCAGGTGAGACGGGCGGTGCAGATGCGCCGGTCCTGCTCGTCGGTGATCACGACCTCGTACGTGGCGGTGGAGCGGCCGCGGTGCACGGGTGTGGCGACGCCGGTCACCAGCCCTGAGCGGATGCCGCGGTGGTGGGTGCAGTTGAGGTCCACGCCGACCGCGATCTTGTGCGGACCGCAGTGCAGCATCGCGCCGACCGAACCGAGGGTCTCGGCTAGGACGGCGGACGCGCCGCCGTGCAGCAGCCCGTACGGCTGGGTGTTGCCCTCGACGGGGAGCGTGCCGACGACGCGCTCGGGCGCTGCCTCGAGGATCTGCAGGCCCATACGGTTACCGAGGTGCCCGGCGGAGAACAGCGCGGGGAGATCGAGACCGAGGCCGTTCCACTTGTCGAGGATCTCCTGCGGGAACTTCGTGCTGCTCTGCTCACCCATGGGGTCCGGCTCCGATCGGTACTCTCCGCCACAACGCTGTGTTCGTTGCAGTGTGCACCGTCCTATCAGGTGCGTGCAGTGACGCCGGTCTCGGGGGCCCCGGCGTCCGTCCGCTCCAGCCGTACGACGAGGGACTTGCTCGCCGGCGTATTGCTGGTGTCCGCGGTGGCGTCCAGCGGCACGAGGACGTTCGTCTCCGGGTAGTACGCGGCGGCGCAGCCGCGGGCCGTCGGGTAGTGGACGACGCGGAAGCCGGGCGCGCGGCGCTCGCTGCCGTCCTCCCACTCGCTGACCAGGTCGGTGTACGAGCCGTCGGCGAGGCCCAGCGCGCGGGCGTCCTCGGGGTGGACGAGGACGACCCGGCGGCCGTTCCTGATGCCGCGGTAGCGGTCGTCGAGCCCGTAGATCGTGGTGTTGTACTGGTCGTGCGAGCGCAGCGTCTGCAGCAGCAGGCGGCCCTCCGGCACCTTCGGGTACGTGACGGGCGCCGCCGTGAAGTTGGCCTTGCCCGTGGCGGTGGGGAAGCGGCGGTCGTCGCGGGGCGCGTGCGGGAGCGTGAAGCCGCCGGGCCGGCTCACCTTCGTCTCGAAGTCCTCGAAGCCGGGCACGACGCGGGAGATGCGGTCCCGTACGGTCGCGTAGTCGTATCCGAACTCCTCCCACGGGATGCGGCTGTTCCCGCCCAGGACCCGGCGGGCCAGCCGGCAGACGATGGCGGGCTCGGAGAGCAGATGGGGGCTCGCGGGCTCGAGGCGGCCGCGCGAGGCGTGCACCATGCCCATCGAGTCCTCGACGGTGACGAACTGCGCTCTGCTCGTCCCGTCCGGGGCGGCCTGGAGGTCGCGCTCGGTGCGGCCGAGGGTGGGGAGGATGAGGGCGCGCGCTCCGGTGACCACATGCGAGCGGTTGAGCTTGGTGGAGACGTGCACGGTCAGCCGGGCCCGGCGCACGGCCGCCTCGGTCACCTCGGTGTCGGGAGTGGCGGCGACGAAGTTCCCGCCCATGGCGAAGAAGACCTTCGCCGTGCCGTCGCGCAGGGCGCGGATGGACCGTACGACGTCGAGGCCGTGCTCGCGCGGGGGCGCGAAGCCGAACTCCTTCTCCAGGGCGTCGAGGAAGGCGGGCGCGGGCCGCTCGAAGATGCCCATGGTGCGGTCGCCCTGCACGTTGCTGTGCCCGCGCACCGGGCACACCCCGGCGCCGGGGCGGCCGATGTTCCCGCGCAGCAGAAGGAAGTTGACGACCTCCTTGATGGTGGGCACCGCGTGCTTGTGCTGGGTGAGGCCCATCGCCCAGCAGACGACGATGCGCCGCGAGTCCAGGACCATGCGCAGGGCCCGGTCGATCGCGGCCCGGTCCAGGCCGGTGGCGCGCAGCGTCTCGTCCCAGTCCTGCGCGCGGGCCGCGGCCGCGAACTCCTCGAAGCCGTGGGTGTGCTCGGCGATGAACTCCTCGTCGAGCGCTCCGGAGGAACTGGACGACGCTTCGAGGATGAGGCGGTTCAGGGCGCGGAAGAGGGCCTGGTCGCCGCCGAGCCGGATCTGGAGGAAGAGGTCGGTGAGGGCGGTGCCGCCGCGGGCGAGTCCGCGCGGCGTCTGCGGGTTCTTGAACCGCTCCATGCCCGCCTCGGGCAGCGGGTTGACCGTGATGATGCGGGCGCCGCCCGCCTTGGCCTTCTCCAGGGCGGAGAGCATCCGCGGGTGGTTGGTGCCGGGGTTCTGCCCGGCGACGATGATCAGGTCGGCGCGGTAGAGGTCCTCGAGCAGCACGCTGCCCTTGCCGACCCCGAGCGTCTCGGTGAGCGCGGAGCCCGAGGACTCGTGGCACATGTTGGAGCAGTCGGGGAGGTTGTTGGTGCCGAACTCGCGGGCGAAGAGCTGGTAGAGGAAGGCGGCCTCGTTGCTCGTACGCCCCGAGGTGTAGAAGATCGCCTCGTCCGGGGAGTCCAGGGCGTGCAGCTCCTCGGCGACGATGTCGAAGGCCCGCTCCCAGGGCACCGGCTCGTAGTGGCCGGCGCCCTCCGCGAGGTACATCGGCTGGGTGATCCTGCCCTGCTGGCCCAGCCAGTAGCCGCTGCGGGCCGCGAGGTCGGACACGGGGTGCGCGGCGAAGAAGTCGGGGGTGACGCGGCGCAGCGTCGCCTCCTCGGCGACGGCCTTCGCGCCGTTCTCGCAGAACTCCGCGGCGTGGCGCTTGTCCGGCTCGGGCCAGGCGCAGCCGGGGCAGTCGAAGCCGTCCTTCTGGTTGACCTTGAGGAGGGTGAGCGCGGTGCGGCGGACGCCCATCTGCTGCTGGGCGATGCGCAGGCTGTGGCCGATGGCGGGGAGCCCGGCGGCGGCGTGCGGCGGGGGCGCGACCTCCGGTGCGTCCTGGATTGGATCCCCCGAGGGCGGTTTCGCTGCCATGTCACGACCTCCTCGATGCTCGCATCGATCCTGCCACGGGGAACCCGTTGTGGGCATTCGTTCCGTGGGGCGGTGGGGGCCGCCCCCATCGCCCCGCGGAACGAATGCCCACACCACGGTGGAGCGGATGCCCACAACCGGTGGGCATCCGGTGTCAGTGGGGCGTGGCAGGATCGGGGGCGTGGCAGAGAACGCATCGAAGAAGACCGCACAGACCGCTCCCGCCGCCGGGCAGGCGGACCCGCAGGGGGAACGGCCCCGTCTGCTCCTGCTGGACGGACATTCCCTGGCATACCGGGCATTCTTCGCGCTGCCCGCAGAGAACTTCAGCACCATCACGGGTCAGACGACCAACGCGATCTACGGCTTCACGTCGATGCTGGCGAACACGCTGCGCGACGAGCAGCCCACGCATCTCGCGGTCGCCTTCGACGTCTCCCGCAAGACCTGGCGCTCCGAGGAGTTCGCCGAGTACAAGGCGAACCGCTCCAAGGCCCCGGACGAGTTCAAGGGCCAGGTCGAGCTGATCGGCGAGCTGCTCGACGCCATGAACGTCACCCGCTTCGCGATCGAGGGTTATGAGGCGGACGACGTGATCGCCACCCTCGCCACCCAGGCCGAGGCCCAGGGCTTCGAAGTGCTGATCGTCACCGGTGACCGCGACTCGTTCCAGCTGGTCAGCGACCATGTGACCGTTCTCTACCCGACCAAGGGCGTCTCCGAGCTGACCCGGTACACCCCGGAGAAGCTCAAGGAGAAGTACGGCCTCACCCCGCAGCAGTACCCGGACTTCGCGGCGCTGCGCGGCGACCCGTCCGACAACCTCCCCGGCATCCCGGGCGTCGGCGAGAAGACCGCCACGAAGTGGATCAGCCAGTTCGGCTCCTTCGCGGAGCTCGTGGAGCGGGTCGACGAGGTCAAGGGCAAGGTCGGCGACAAGCTCCGCGAGCACCTGGACTCCGTCAGGCTCAACCGGCAGCTGACGGAGCTGGTGCGGGACGTGGAGCTGCCCGTGGGCCCGGACGCCCTCAAGCGCGCTCCGTACGACCGGCAGTCGCTCTCGGTGATCCTGGATGCGCTGGAGTTCCGGCACCAGAACTTCCGGGACCGGCTCATGGCCGCCGACCCCGGCGAGACCGTGATCGAAGCCCCGCCGGCCGCGGGCGTCGCGGTGGACGGCGAGGTGCTCGGCGCGAGCGAGCTCGCCCCCTGGCTGGAGCAGCACGGCGCGGAGCCGCTCGGCGTGGCCACCGTCGACGCCTGGGCGCTGGGCAGCGGCAGTGTCAGCGAGATCGCGCTCGCGCTGGGCTCGGGCCCCGCGGTCTGGTTCGACCCGGCCGAGCTGGACGAGGCGGACGAGCGGGCCTTCGCCGCCTGGCTCGCCGACCAGGACCGGCCGAAGGTGATGCACAACGCCAAGGACCTGATGCGGGTCTTCGCCGAGCACGGCTGGACGGTCGCGGGCGTCACCATGGACACCGCCCTCGCCGCCTACCTCGTCAAGCCAGGCCGCCGCTCCTTCGCCCTGGACGCGCTCTCCGTCGAGTACCTGGGCCGCGAACTCGCCCCCGCCGCGGCCGAGAACGGCCAGCTCGCCTTCGGCGCGGACGACCAGGCGGAGAAGGACGCGCTGATGACCCAGGCCCGTACGGTCCTGGACCTGGGCGAGGCGTTCACCGGGCGGCTGGAGGAGGTCGGCGCGGCCGACCTGCTGCGCAATGTGGAGCTGCCGGTGTCCGCGATGCTGGCCCGGATGGAGCGGGCCGGGATCGCCGCGGACCGCGACTGGCTGGAGCGCATGGAGCAGCAGTTCGCCGGAGCCGTGCAGCAGGCCATAAAGGAGGCGCACGCCGCCGTCGGCCACGAGTTCAACCTCGGCTCGCCCAAGCAACTCCAGGAGGTGCTCTTCGGCGAGCTGGGCCTGCCCAAGACCAAGAAGACCAAGACCGGTTACACCACGGATGCCGACGCGCTCGCCTGGCTGGCCGCCCAGACCGAGCACGACCTCCCCGTGATCATGCTGCGCCACCGCGAGCAGGCCCGGCTGCGGTCCACCGTCGAAGGCCTGATCAAGACGGTCGCGCCCGACGGCCGTATCCACACCACCTTCAACCAGACCGTGGCGGCGACCGGCCGGCTCTCCTCCACGGACCCGAACCTGCAGAACATCCCGGTGCGCACGGACGAGGGCCGGGCCATCCGGCGCGGCTTCGTCGTCGGCGAGGGCTTCGAGTCCCTGCTCACCGCCGACTACAGCCAGATCGAGCTGCGCGTCATGGCCCATCTCTCCGAGGACGAGGGCCTGATCGAGGCCTTCACCTCGGGCGAGGACCTGCACGACACGGTCGCCTCCCAGGTCTTCTCCGTGGCCAAGGCCGACGTCGACCCGGAGATGCGCCGCAAGATCAAGGCGATGTCCTACGGGCTGGCGTACGGCCTGTCGGCCTTCGGCCTCTCGCAGCAGCTGAACATCTCGCCCGACGAGGCGCGCGGGCTGATGGACACCTACTTCGAGCGGTTCGGCGGCGTCCGCGACTATCTGCGGCGGGTCGTCGACGAGGCGCGCGCCACCGGCTACACCGAGACCATCCTCGGCCGCCGCCGCTATCTCCCGGACCTCACCAGCGACAACCGGCAGCGCCGCGAGATGGCCGAGCGCATGGCCCTCAACGCCCCGATCCAGGGCACGGCCGCCGACATCGTGAAGATCGCGATGCTGCGCGTCCACAAGGCCCTGACGCGGGAGGGGCTGAGCTCGCGGATGCTGCTCCAGGTGCACGACGAGATCGTGCTGGAGGTGGCGCCCGGAGAGCGCGCCAAGGTCGAGGAACTGGTGCGGCGCGAGATGAGCGGCGCGATCGAACTGCGGGCGCCGCTCGACGTGTCCGTCGGCTCCGGCGCGGACTGGGAGTCGGCCGCGCACTAGCTGTGCTGTCCCGGGACGTTGGTGACAGGCGACATGCCTTGAGCGGTCCTTGAAAGGGGTGAGGGCCTCTGGGTTCGGTGTGGATTGCGAAGTCTGCACCGATGCCCAGGAGGCCCTCGTTGTTCCAC
>NZ_JBQQBX010000075.1:0-7275 GCF_052245475.1 Streptomyces sp. 7N604
AGGCGGGGCGCTGCTGAGCCGGCGCGCGGGACGGGCGGAACTCCGCTTCCCGAGGAAGGATCCTCAGCCTTCCTCGGGCCGGTCCTCGAGCGTCTTCGTGACGTTCACCGACCCGTTCCCCACCGGCACCAACCGGCCGCCCCGTACCTCCTGGTACGTCACCATCGCGTTGGTTATGCGCGGAAAGCCCCGCACCGCCAGCATGTCCTCGTACCGCCAGCTCAGCTTCGGCGTCAGCCCGCCCGTGTCCACGCCGGCGTCACCGATCCGCCCGTCCAGCGTCCGCCGTACGGATTGCGCCGTGACGTCCCCGCCGCCGAGGGACTCGACCGCCGCGCGTAGCACCGTGTACGCGATCCACGTCGTCTGGACGCCCGGGTCCGCCGGGTCGATGCGGTTGTCCCCGAACGCATGCTTATTGATGACCCCGCGCATCGGCTCCCAGCGCGGGTCGCTCGCGGCCGGGTACCACCCGGTCACGGACGCGCCCTCCAGCGGGCTGGACTTGCCGCCTGTCCGCGTCACCAGCGCCTGCTGCACGCTGCCCAGCACCGACGCGATCTTCACCTTCTGCCCCTCCTCCTGGAGGCGGCGGAAGGAGTCGAAGAAGGTGTCGGTGCGGTCGCCGAGCGCCGCGGTGACGCACGCGCCGCCGGCCGTCGCGGCGTACGTCCCGGTCCCGAGGAGCGCCGGGTCGGCGCCCGCGCGCGCCAAGGCGCTCTCCGCCTGCGGCGTGTAGTCGGTCGCGTCCTCCGGCGCCCGTACGTCGCTGGCGGGCGTGTGGCGCGCCGCCCGCAGGCCCGCGTTGAGCAGGGACGGCATCTGGTCGCCCGCGATGGTGTCGGGCCGGACAAGGGAGATCCGATCGCAGCCGCGCGCGAGCTGCCGCCCGTTGCCCGCAAGCAGCGTGGCCATACCGCCGTTGACGGGGTATGAGAGCGGGCTGGTGAACTCCTCATCCGTGGCGCCGTATCCGCCTATATACGGAATTCCGGACGCCTCCAGCTGCGACATGAAGGACCGCCCGTGCTGGCTGTACGAGCCGACGACGGCAACGACGTTCTCGGCGATCGCCCGCCGCGCGCAACGGCCCGCGTTCACCGCGTCGTTGCGCTCATTGCAGGTGAGGACCTTCAGCTCGCGGCCGCCGAGCCCGCCCCTGCTGTTGATCCAGCGCGCGTACGCCTGCGCCATGGCGGGCATGCCCGGCACATTCGTCGCCTTGGTGCCCTCGGGGGCCCAGGTCATCACCACAACCGGATCCTTGGAAGCCCCCGAAACCGCCGGGAGTGAACCACAACCGGCGAGCACCGCAGCACACGTCGCCAGGGCGCTCACCGAGGCAATCGCCACAGCCTTGACGGGGCGAGGCGGGCGAGCCGGGCGAGGAGAGCCAGAAGCGCGAGTGGAGAGAGAAGAGAGAGAACTGCGAGTGGGGCGCGAAGGGGAGCGTCGCCGTCCGGTCATACCGCATAACCCTTCCGGCCGCCCCATAACGGAGAAGTGACGTTCGGGCAACGCACGGTGGATTGAGGGTGAACAGCGGGGGACGGTTCGCGACAGCTTTGTGAAGAACGTACGATCGGCTGCCGTGCAAGGTGCTGAGAAGTCTTCCCGTCGCGGCCGTCGCTCCCCCACCATGGGCGGCATGCCACTCAACGACATGCCGTGGTGGCGCTGGCGCAGCAATGTGCGCTCCGCGCTGCACATGCTCTCGGACCCCGTCTTCCAGCAGGAGTGCTGGCTGGCCGGCCGCGAAGGCTACGGGGACGTCACCGACGCCGTGTACCGGCTCGTCGAGGACACCTGGCTGGACAACTGGTCGGCGGAGAAGTACGTCGGGACGATCTTCCGCGACTCGCAGGAGGCGGCCCTCGTGGACGTCGCCGTACTGCGGGTGCTGCGGATCATGCACCAGGTCGGGCCGGACGCGCCGGTCGCGGCCTACATCGAGCACCACGGATGGTCGGAGGCCGTACGGGCCGCCCGCGAGGCGCACGTACGGCTCGCCACCAGCGACGGCGACGACCCGGACTCGCCGCCGCGCTCGCTCGAGGTGCTCGCGATCATGAACCGGGCGGTCCAGCAGCAGGGATTGGCCCAGTAGCCCTGCCCGGTCCGGCCCGCCCCGGACAGAGGCGCTGTCCAGGCCCAGTCAGGCCGGGTCCAGGTCCGGTCTGCGGGTGTGCGACCCTATTAGGTCATGAACGAGTCGCAGCACGCCGCGTCCCCCCAGGCCCCCGAGCAGGACCCTGAGCAGTACGTCCTCACCCTGTCCTGCCCGGACAAGCAGGGCATCGTGCACGCCGTGTCCAGCTACCTCTTCATGACCGGCTGCAACATCGAGGACAGCCAGCAGTTCGGGGACCACGACACGGGGCTGTTCTTCATGCGGGTGCACTTCTCGGCCGACCGGTCGGTGACGCTGGAGAACCTGCGGGCCAGCTTCGCCGCCATCGGCGACAGCTTCCGGATGGACTGGCAGATGCACCGGGCCGACGAGAAGATGCGGATCGTCCTCATGGTCAGCAAGTTCGGGCACTGCCTGAACGACCTGCTGTTCCGTACGAGGATCGGCGCGCTGCCGGTGGAGATCGCGGCCGTGGTCTCCAACCACACGGACTTCGAGGAGCTCGTCTCCTCGTACGGCATCCCCTTCCACCACATTCCGGTCACGAGGGAGAACAAGTCGGAGGCGGAGGCGCGGCTGCTGAAGATCGTCGAGGAGGAGCGCGTCGAGCTGGTGGTGCTGGCGCGCTACATGCAGGTGCTCTCGGACGATCTGTGCAAGGCGCTCTCGGGGCGGATCATCAACATCCACCACTCCTTCCTGCCGAGCTTCAAGGGCGCGAAGCCGTATCACCAGGCGCACGCGCGCGGTGTGAAGCTGATCGGAGCCACGGCGCACTACGTGACGGCGGATCTCGACGAGGGCCCGATCATCGAGCAGGAGGTCGAGCGGGTCGGGCACTGGGTTACGCCGGACCAGCTCGTTGCGGTCGGCCGCGACGTCGAGTGCCAGGCGCTCGCGCGAGCGGTGAAATGGCACAGCGAACGCCGAGTCCTCCTCAACGGCGCCAGGACGGTCGTCTTCGCATAAGGGTTGTGGGCATTCGTTCCGCGGGGCTGGGGGTCCCCCCGGACGGAGTCTGGGGGAGGGTGGGCACAACCGGGTTACAAGCGCGACAGCGAGGCCGTTGCCGCGAGGACGTCGCGGATGGCCTCGCGGTCCCCGTCCTGACCAGCCGCCGCGTCCTCCGGCAGCACATGCCCCGCCGCCAGCTGGCAGAACTCCGTCGCGTCCAGCGCCACCCGCGCCACCTCCTCGTCCGGCGAAGCCACCGCCGCAGGCGAGTCCAGCGGGATGAACCAGTGGCCGCCGCCCTTGCCCTCCACCTCCAGGTGGAGCGTGCGCCCCGGCTCCCCCGCGATCCCCAGCCTCCGCGGCGGGCTCGCGAGCCCGACCCGGCGCCGCCCCGCGAGGGCCACCGGCAGCTGCCGCACCGCCAGGTCGATCATGAGGTGCAGATGCCCGGCCGCGGGCGGGTCGTACGGATAGTCCACGGCCTCCGCGATGTCCGACGCGTGCACCCAGCACTCGAAGGCCCGGTCCAGGAACGAGTCCCGCAGCGGCAGCCCGAAGTCCCCGTAGGACACGTCGAGTCCGGCGGCCCCGCCGCCCGCGAAGCTGACCCTGCGGATCAGCGAGTGCGCCTGTTCGCGCCACGGTTCGCGCACCATGCCCGGCGGCTCCGGCATCTCCGTGCGCCAGTACGCCTCCGTGCGAGCCGCCGCAGACGCCGGCGGCTCGCCGCCGGCCCCGGCGCCCGACGCGAGCTCGCCCAGCGGATCGGGCAGGCCGAGCACGCCCGCCACCATGCCGTCCACCGCCATCAGATGCGCGAGAACCCCGGCGACCGTGGCCTCCCGCTCGACGCCGCGCCTGCCCTCGAACCAGCGCAGCCGGACCGGCGTACGCCACTCCGACTCGCCCATGTCGTGCAGCAGCGCGTCCAGCCGCGCGGTCTCCGCGTCGTACGGCGCCGCCCACTCGGGCACCGGTATGCGCGCCGGGCGCCGCAACAGGCAGCCCGCGAGCGTGCGGGCGCGCAGCATGGGGTCGAGGTCCAGGTTGTCCTCCTTGTGCAGGAGGCCGACGGCATCGCGCAGCCGCAGGGCCTCGTCCGCACACATGGCGCAGTCGGTGAGGTGCGCCTCGACGGCCGCCGTCTCCTCGGCCGAGCACGCGGACAGCGCCCACGCGCCCAGCAGCGACTTCAGCACCCTGTGGGTGAACGGAACGGGAGGCACGGAAGGACTGGCCGGAGCGGGCAACTCCGGGCCGGGTGCGGACGCGGGCCCGGGCGCGGTCGGAGCCGTGGCCGCATCCGGCGAATCCGCCGCATCCGGCCGCTCGGATACGTCCGACTGCTCGGATACGTCCGGTCGCTCCGTCACGTCCGGGCGCTCCGACAGGTCCCGCAGATCCGGAAGCGGCCCGCGGTCCTCCGCTGCCGGCCGCGGAGGAGGTATGCGCGGCCGCCGCGCCCCGCCCGCACCCTCCGATGCGTCATCGCCCGGCTCGTCGGGCCGCCCAGGCCCGAACGGCCCGTTCACAGCGCGCTCCCCTGCCCAGGAGGCAGCGGCGGCGCCGCCGGCCCCGGCCCCGCCGGATTGACGTGCGCCGTGGACAGCAGCTGCAGCCCGAGCCGCAGCCTCCGCCGCGCCTCATCCTCCGTCACGCCCAGATCGGCGGCGGTCTGCCGGTAATCGAGGTGCTTGAAGTACGCGAGTTCCAGCGCAGCTCGCAGCGGCGCGGGCATGGAGTTCCGGATGTAGTCGGCGCGAGCCGCAGCGGAGGCGGCCCGGACTTTCTTCTCTATCCGCTCGGCCGTCCCGCTTTCGCCGCCCTCACTCAATAGCTCCGACTCGGTCTCGCGCAGCCGCCGCACCGCTTGCCGGTGCGTGATCGAGGCGACCCAGGAGCGCAGCGGCCCCTGCTTGGGGTCGTACGCGTCCGGGTGCTCCCAGATGTAGCCGAAGATGTCGCGCGTGATGCGGTCGGCGGCGGCTTCGTCGTCGAGGACCCGGTACGCCAGACCGTGGACGAGCGAGGCGAACCGGTCGTACAGCTCGCCCAGCGCGGCCGCCTCGCCGCGCGTCAGCCGCTGCTGCATCTTCCGGTCCCAGCGGGGAGACACGTCATTCGCCATCCGGCCCCCATCCATCCGCCGTAGTCCGCATCCACCGTCCACATCGACGTCCTCATCGAATGTAGTAGGCCATACCGGCAACGCACGCCCTTTGCATCAATGTTCGGTGCACGGGCAACTACTGCTGGTATAGATCCGGTCACGTTGCTCGCTTCTCCTGAGACTCCTGTTCCCGTATGCGCATAGGGTCGTTGGGAGCGGTTACCGAGTCGCGTGTTTCAAGGGGTAACGCCCGGGCAGCCGAGCTTGGAAGGACTGCTTCCGCATAGCGATCGCACAGCGAGCAACCGAAGGGACGTCGGTCGAGTGACCTTGAAAGTGATGGAGACCGAGCAGGGCGCGTGGGCCGTCCTGCGCATCTCCGGCGAGATGGACCTGGTGACCTCGCCCGCGGTGCGGCAGCACGTGCACGACGCGGTGGCCGAAGGACGCCGCAGCCTCGTGCTCGACCTCGCCGGTGTCCGCTTCTGCGACTCCAGCGGCGTAGGCGTCCTCATCGCCTCCCGCAGGCTGATGCGCTCCTGTCAGGGCCGGTTGCGGCTGATCCTCCCCGCGCGCGGCGCCGAGGACGGCTCACACGTGAACCGCGTCCTCGCCGCGCTCGGGGTCCGCCGCCTCTTCGAGGTCTACCCGGACGTCACGTCCGCCGTCGACGAGACCGCGAGCCCGCTCTCCGCGTAACCGGCTTCCGCCCGCCCGCTGTCCGCGCAGCCTTCCGCCGTCGCGAACTCGCACCACACCACCTTCCCGCGCACCGACCGCTCGTGGTGCCCCAGTCCTTCCCCAGCGCGGTCACGATCGCCGGCCCCCGCCCGCCGCAGTCCTCCGCGTCTCCCGCGTCGTCCGTGATGCCCTCCGGCCAGCGCGGAGCCGAATCCGAACGACCTCGACCCGTCCCGTTCCCCGCTCGATTTCTTCGGTGCGGAGCTGCGCCACCACCGGGAGCTAGCCGATTTGTCCCAGAAAGAGACGGGGCATCGGCTTTATTCTTCGGGCGCGCTGGTCGGCTGCATCGAGACGGCAAAACGCTTCCCGACCCTGGACTTTGCGGAGCGCTGCGACAAGATCTTCAAGACCGACGGCTCGTTCATGCGGCTCTGGCCGCTGGCTGCGCGGCACGCGATCGGAACCGCAGATCTTGGCTCATCCGGACGAGTTCAGAGACGCCGCGTTCCGATACGATCTTCTGCGGACTTCGGCACTCTCGCCGCAGGACTCGGCGGAGCTGATCGCTTCACTCCTGGAGGAGCCATGAGCACCCACTGGCGCAAGTCGAGCTACAGCGGAGGCCAGGGCGGCGACTGCATCGAATTCGCCCAGCTGACGGGCTCGGCGGACGCCGCCGTAGCAGTCCGTGACTCCAAGGATCCGGACGGTCCCCGCCTCCACTTCACCGGTGATGCATGGCACGTCTTCCTGAACTTCGCCTCGGAGCAGGACGTACGTACTATCTGACCCCGGTACCCGACGTGAACGTGAGGCCGACCGTGGATCCCGCTGAATACGAAGCCAAGATCGCTCGCCGTTTCGCCACCTTCGACCAGGACGGCAACGGCTACATCTCACGCGAGGACTTCAACGCCGCTGCCGCCGCCGTGCTGACGGAGTTCGGCGTCGTCGCCCGTTCGATGAAGGGGCAGGCGCTCTACGAAGGCGCGGAGGCATTTTGGCAGGGTATGGCGGCGATAGCCGACACGGACGGTGATCAGCACGTATCGCGCGAGGAGTTCGTCAACGAGGCCGTGAAGCGGCTGCGCGACAACGCGAAGCGGTTCGCGGAGATCGCCAGGCCGTTTCTCCGTGCGGTGATACGGGTCGCCGACACGGACGGCGACGGCGTGATCACGCCTGAGGAGACCGTGCGGGTGGCGCGGGTGCTGGGGGTCAAGCCGGAGGCTTGCGGCCGGGTCGCCGCCACGCTGGACGGGGACGGGGACGGCCGGATCACCGAAGAGGAGATCATCGCCGCCTTCGCGCTCTACTTCACCACCCCCGACCCGGACGCCTGACGCCGGGTTGTGGGGAGTCTTTTCCCCCCCCCAACCCCTCCTGGGGGCCCCAA
>NZ_JBQQBX010000076.1:0-5816 GCF_052245475.1 Streptomyces sp. 7N604
GTGTCAGGAGAGCATGATCGAGACGTCGATGTTGCCGCGGGTGGCGTTGGAGTAGGGGCAGACGCGGTGGGCGGCGCCCACGAAGCGGGCCGCCAAGTCCTGGTCGACGAGGGGAAGGGAGACGTTGAGGGCCACGGCGAGGCCGTAGCCCTCAGCGGTGTTGGGGCCGATCCCCACCTTCGCGCTGACCGTCGAGCGGGTGAGGTCGTACCCCGCACGGCGGCCGACCAGCACCAGCGCGTTGTGGAAACAGGCGCTGTAACCGGCGGCGAAGAGCTGCTCCGGGTTGGTGCCCGCACCGCTGCCGCCCATCTCCCGGGGCACGGCGACCTGAACCTCCAGCATCCCGTCCTGGGTTGTGACCCAGCCGTCGCGGCCCCCGTGCGCGGTCGCCTCCGCGACGTAGGAGATCTTCGTGGGCCGGGTCGAGGCGTCAGTGGTCATGGTGCGCCCTTACGGATGGAAGCTGCAGGCAACTACTTCGACGCTCAACGTACCGACCCGTGCGCCCCTTTTGTTACTGGGGGGTAGCTACCGCGGGTATGTCCTGGCGAGGCGTCACGCCACCGGCGCCGTCACCGACCGCGGGTCGAAGCCGAACGGCAGCTCCAGCCGGTGAGCGCGCATCAACTCCGCATCGCACAGCAGGTCCTGGGTACGGCCGTCCGCCGCGATCACCCCGCCGCTCAGCACCACCGACCGCGGGCACAGCTCCAGCGCGTACGGCAGGTCGTGCGTGACCATCAGCACCGTGACGTCCAACGACCGCAGGACGTCCGCGAGTTCGCGCCGCGACGCCGGGTCGAGGTTGGACGACGGCTCGTCGAGGACGAGGATCTCCGGCTCCATGGCGAGCACGGTGGCGACCGCCACCCGCCGCCGCTGCCCGAAGGAAAGGTGGTGCGGTGGGCGGTCCGCAAAGCCCGCCATGCCGACGCGCTCCAGGGCCCGTACGACACGGGCCTCGAGCTCCGGGCCGCGCAGCCCGGCCGCGGCCGGTCCGAAGGCGACGTCCTCACGGACCGTGGGCATGAACAGCTGGTCGTCGGGGTCCTGGAAGACGATGCCGACCCGGCGCCGGATCTCCGCGAGATTCCGCTTCGCGACCGGAAGCCCCGCGACCGTCACCGTGCCCGCGCCGCCCGACAGAATGCCGTTGAGGTGCAGGACGAGCGTGGTCTTGCCCGCGCCGTTCGGGCCGAGCAGCGCGACCCGCTCACCACGCGCGACGGTCAGGTCGACGCCGAAGAGCGCCTGGTGGCCGTCGGGGTAGGCGTACGCGAGGCCGGAGACCTCCAGGGAAGCGGCTGTCGAGCGATCCGGATCCGGCACAGGGTCCATCCCATCGGGCAGAGTCACAGAGTCCATCCCCTCAGGCGGCGTCACAGGGTCCACCCCATCAGGCAGACGGCGAGCGCCGCGACGGGCAGGGCGGCGGCGTACGACCACTGGGCGCGGGTCGCCGCCACATCGTCGATCACCGGCATGCTGCCCGCATAACCGCGGCTGACCATCGCCAGATGCACCCGCTCCCCGCGCTCGTAACTGCGAATGAACAGCGCACCGGCCGACTTGGCCAGGACGCCCCAGTGCCGGACGCCCCGCGCCTCGAAGCCGCGCGAGGCCCGCGCGATCCTCATCCGGCGCATCTCGTCGCCGATCACATCGCCGTAGCGGATCATGAAGGACGCGATCTGGACGAGCAGCGGGGGCATCCGCAGCCGCTGGAGGCCGAGCAGCAGCTCGCGCAGCTCGGTGGTGGCGGCCAGCAGGACGGACGCGGCGACGCCCAGCGTGCCCTTGGCGAGGATGTTCCAGGCGCCCCACAGGCCGGATTCGCTGAGCGAGAGGCCGAGCACCTCGACGTACGGGCCGCTCGCCACGAAGGGGATCAGCACGGCGAAGGCCACGAACGGCACTTCGATGAGCAGCCGCCGCAGCAGGAAGCCCGCCGGGACGCGGGCGGTGGCGGCGACGGCGGCCAGCAGCAGCGCGTAGGCCCCGAACGCCCAGATCGCTTCGCGGGGGGTGGCCACGACCGCCAGGACGAAGCAGAGGACCGCGGCGATCTTGCAGTGCGGAGGGAGCCGGTGCACGGGCGAGTGGCCGTGCCGGTAAAGCTTGTGCGCATGCATCTCAGACATCGCATTCCGAACTCATGGCTCAGCTGTCCCCTGCGCCTGCGGGCGCGGCGGACCCGGAACCCGTGGGCACACCCGGCTCCGCATGCGTACGGCGGCGGATCACCCAGAACACGCCCGTGCCGACGGCCAGCGTCGCGCCGACGCCGATGACGCCCGCGAGGCCGCCGGAGAGGCGGGCGTTGTCGACGTCCTTGGCCTGGTAGTCGGCGAGCGGGGAGCCCTTGGCGGCGTGCTCCTCGGCCTTCTTGTCGATGCCGTGGTCGGCGGCGACCTTCTCCAGACCGTCGGGGCTGGCGGACGCGTAGTAGCTGACGACGCCCGCGAGGAGGAGCGCGGCGAGCACGCCCACGATCCATACGAGCCGGACGCCGCGCGTGGTGGCCCGGCGGCCGGACTCGACGACGGAGGCGGTGGTGCCGGCGGTGTCGGCGCTGCTGTTGGTCGTCTGCGCACCCATCAGGACTTCCGCTCCTCGGTCGGCTGGACGTCCAGGCGCCCGGCGCCCGGCTTCTGGTCTGCGGCGACGGCAGCAGCGAGAGGCGCGGCCGGGGCCGCCGCGGGAGTCGTACGCAGCGTGAGCGGCTGCCGCAGATCGCGGGCTCCGTACACGAGGTCCGGGCGTACGGCGACGACCGCGCCCACCGTCAGGGCGGTGATGGCCGCCTCGCCGAGGCCGATGAGGACGTGCACGCCGACCATGGCGCCGAAGACATTGCCGATCGCCACGTCGGCCGTGCCGCCGAGGGCGTAGAGGCCGGTGAAGGCGACCGCGGCGGCCGGTACGGAGACCAGCGCGGCGGCGAAGGACGCGGCGGTGACCGAGCCGCGGTTCCGCGGCAGGACCTTCACCAGGCCGCGGAAGAGGGCGTACGCGACGGGGACGGTCACCACGGCCATGTCGGTGATGTTGACGCCGAGCGCGGTGAGGCCGCCGTCCGCGAACAGCACGCCCTGCATGAGGAGGACCACGGAGATACAGAGGACACCCGTATACGGGCCGACGAGTATCGCGGCGAGCGCGCCGCCCAGCAGGTGCCCGCTGGTCCCGGCGGCGACGGGGAAGTTCAGCATCTGCACGGCGAAGATGAAGGCGGCGACGAGGCCGGCGAGCGGCGCGGTGCGCTCCTCGAGTTCGCGGCGGGCGCCGCGGAGGCTGATGGCGACCGCGGCGACGGCGACGGCCCCGGTCGCCACGGACACCGGGGCGTTGATGAATCCGTCAGGGACGTGCATGGCGGGTCTCCGCTCTCCTGTCTCCGCAGCTGCGTTCCGCTGTGGGCCGTATCCCGTGCGGGCCGTATCCCGCGCCTGCGGCGAGCACGACCCAACCGTTCGATGATACGGGCTACCTGCGAACTCTTTGCAAGAGCGGGTTCCCCGCGAAAAGGGCGCGAAAGGGGCGTGAAGAGGTCCGCGGCCGCGCAGGGGTGGCGAGCCCGCCCTTCCGGCCAAATCCTGAAGTCATGACCACGGCTGCCGCCGAGCCAACGCCTTCCGAGCCATCGCCCGCCGTCCCGCCCGCGCTGAGCCGCCGCCGTACCAACGCCGTGTTCGTGACGATCGTGCTCGGGCTGATGCTCGCCGCCCTCGACCAGTTGATCATCTCGACCGCGCTGCCGACGATCGTGGCGGAGCTGGGCGGCGCCGGGCACATGGCGTGGGTGGTGACCGCGTACCTGCTCACCGAGACCGTCTCGACGATTCTCGTCGGCAGGTTCGGCGACCTGTTCGGCCGGAAGGTCGTCTTCCAGATCAGCGCGGTCGTCTTCGTCCTGGGCTCGGTCGTGGCGGGCGCGGCGAACAGCATGGCCGTACTGATCACCGGCCGGGCGATCCAGGGAGCGGGCGCGGGCGGCCTCATGGTCACGGCCATGGCGCTCATCGCCGACGTCATCCCGCTGCGGCAGCGCGGCAAGTACCAGGGCGCGCTCGGTGCGATCTTCGGCATCACCACCGTCGCGGGCCCGACCCTCGGCGGGTTCCTCACCGACCAGGCCACCTGGCGCTGGTGCTTCTACGTCAACATCCCGATCGCCGCCGTCATGGTCGTCATGGCGGCCCGTACGATCCCGGCCGTACGGTCGGCCGTGCAGCCGGTGATCGATTACGCGGGCATCGTGTTCGTAGCGATCGGCGCGTCTGCTCTCGTCCTCGCCATTGAGTGGGGCGGCAGGGTCTACCCCTGGAACTCGGCGATCGTCATCGCGCTGCTCGCCGGCTCGACCGCGCTGCTGACCGCCTTCGTCTTCGCGGAGCTGCGGGCCCGGGAGCCGGTGATCCCGATGGACCTCTTCCGGGACCCGGTGTTCACGGTCTGCTCCGTCCTGAGCTTCATCGTCGGCTTCGCCCTGCTCGGCGCCCTCACCTATCTGCCGACGTATCTGCAGTACGTCGACGGGATCACCGCGACCGCGTCCGGGGTGCGGACGCTGCCCCTGGTCGTGGGGCTGCTGGCGACGGCCCTGCTGTCGGGGGAGGTGGTCAGCCGCACCGGCAGGTACCGGATCTTCCCCATCCTCGGCACCGGAACGACCGCGCTCGGCCTGCTGCTGATGGCCACCATGGACGCGACCACCGGGGCCTGGCTGGAGACCCTGTACATGTTCGTGCTGGGCCTCGGGATCGGGCTCACCATGCAGGTGCTGACGATCGCCGTGCAGAACACGGTGCCGTATCACGAGCTGGGGGCCGCTACCTCCGGGGTGACCTTCTTCCGCACGCTCGGCGCGGCCTTCGGCACGGCCGTCTTCGGGAGCCTGTACAGCAGCAGGCTGGAACCGAATCTCGCGCGGGCGCACGCCGAGGCGCCCGGGGTCCCGGACGCCGTCGTGCAGAGCCCGGAGGGCCTGCACCGGCTGCCGGCCGATCAGGCGGCCCCGTTCATCAACGCCTATGCCGAGACGGTGAACGACGTCTTCCTGTGGGTCGTCCCGGTCGCCCTCACCGGCTTCCTGGTGTCGTGGTTCCTGAAGGAGGTGCCGCTGCGCGACAGCGCGCGGGCCGGGGCGCTGGACATCGGCGAGGGGTTCGCGGCACCGGACACGCGGGACGACGAACTGCAGCTGGCGCGGGCCGTGGCAGGCGTGATGCGCAAGGTCGAGGGGCCGCTGACGGTGCAACTGCTCACCGAGTGCGGCAGCCCGCTGTCGGCGGGGGAAGCGTGGGCGCTCGGGCAGATCCACTGGCGGGCCAGGGTGAAGGGCGAGGCGGACCTGGACGCGGTCGCGTCGGCGCACCGGATTCCGGCGGAGGTGCTGGAGCCGGCGTTCCGGCGGGTGGCCGCGGCGGGGTACGCGGAGCTGGACGGGGGCCACCGGCTCCGCCTCACCGCGGCGGGGGAGGCCGAGATCGAGCGGCTGACGACCGCGTGGCGGCACTGGCTCGACGAGCGGCTCGAGGACTGGGATGTCCGCGACCCGGCCGATCGGGCGCGGCTGGACCGGGCGCTGGACCACCTGGCGGCGGAGCTCCTGGAGGAAGCGGAGGCCCAGTACGTACGCACGCCGATGTGACGGCCGCGCCCGGCACCCGGCCCCGGCGGCCCCCAGCCTCGGCCACGCCCGGACAGCCACCCCCGGCCTCGGCCACGCCCTGAACGGCCTCGCCCGGTCCTGACCGCGGATCTTCGTTGGGTTGCGGCCGATTCGGCACCGCCGGTCCGCGCCGCGGGGC
>NZ_JBQQBX010000077.1:0-5798 GCF_052245475.1 Streptomyces sp. 7N604
CGAGGAGATCCTCTGCGGGCTCTTCGCCGAAGTCCTCGGCCTGAACCAGGTCAGCGCCGATGCCTCGTTCTTCGAGCTGGGTGGTGACTCGATCATGTCGATGCTGCTGGTGTCGAGGGCGCGTAAGACGGGCTTGGTGGTGACCGCGCGGCAGGTGTTCGAGCGTCAGACTCCGGCAGGCCTGGCCGTGGTCGCCGGGGAGGTCGGTGTCGGTGGCGCCGTCGGCGGCGGTGACCCGGGCACCGGTGAGGTGCCGCTGACCCCGGTGATGCACGAGCTGGTGGAGCGGGCCGGAGCGGAGCGTATCGGAGGGGTGTATCAGTCGACGGTGGTGGTGGCCCCGGCGGGGATGCGGCTGGAGACGCTGATCGATGCTGTTCAGGCGGTTGTCGATCACCATGACATCCTGCGGGCCCGGCTCGAGGCCGAGCCCGTACCCCGCCTGGTCGTCCCCCCGACTGCGTACGCGGCCCCCTGGGTGCACCGGGTCGATGCGACCGTCGGCGATCTGGACCGGCTCATCGCCGAGGAGTCCCGGGCCGCCGCGGACCGGCTCGACCCGCAGGCGGGTGTGATGGCCCAGGTGGTCTGGTTCGACGCCGGCCCGGACATCCCCGGACGGCTGCTGATCCTCCTCAACCACCTGGTGGTGGACGGCGTCTCCTGGCGCGTCCTGGTGCCCGATCTGGCCGAGGCCTATACGGAGCTGGCCGCCGACCGCGAGGTTGCGCTGGAGCCGGTGCCCACCTCCTTCCGGCACTGGGCCCGCACCCTGCAGGCCGAAGCCGCCAGCCGGCCGCGGCTCGCAGAACTCCCCGCCTGGACCCAGGTGCTGGACGGCGCCGACCCGCTGCTCACCCCGCGGCCCGTGGACCCGGGGCGGGACCTCGGCGCCACCGTGCGGCAGCTGTCGGTGAAGGTGCCCACGGAGGTCACGTCGGCGCTGCTGACCAGCGTGCCGACGGCGTTCCACGCGGGCGTCGACGACGTGCTGCTCACCGGCCTGACCGCGGCGGTCGTCGAATGGCGCCGCCGGCAGGGCCAGTACACGGCCGGGATCCTGCTGGACCTCGAGGGCCACGGCCGGGTCCCGCTGGCTGAGGGCATGGATCTGACGCGCACGGCAGGCTGGTTCACCAGCAGCTATCCGGTGCGGCTCGATGTCGGCGTCGCCGACTTCGCGGAGCTGCGCTCCGGCGGGGCCGCGGCGGGACGGGCCGTCAAGCGGATCAAGGAACAGCTCCGGGCCGTACCGGGCGACGGGCTGGGCTACGGGGTGCTCCGGTATCTCAACCCCGAGACCGCACCCGCCCTCGCCGCGCTGCCCACCGCCCAGATCGGCTTCAACTACCTGGGCCGGTTCCCCACCCAGCAGAGCCGGCAGCCCGCCGAGCAGCAGGCCTGGCAGACCGCCGGCGAGGGCGGCCGGGGCGGCGGGGCCAACGACCGGATCCCGGTCATGCACGCCCTGGAGGTCATGGGCGTCGTCCACGACCTGCCCGACGGCCCGCAGCTCACCCTCATCGTGTCCTGGCCGGCGGAGCTGCTGACGGAGCCGGCCGCCCGGAGCCTGGCCGACGGCTGGGCCGCGATGCTCACCGGGCTGGCCACGCACACCACGGACGTCGGCACCGGTGGCCACACCCCCTCCGACTTCCCGCTGGTGGAGATCAGCCAGAGCGAGTTGGACGAGTTCGAAGCGACAGCGCAGCAGATGGAAGAAGGAGCTTGAGATGACCGACTCCGCTCTGGTGGGGGTATGGCCGCTGTCGCCGCTGCAGGAGGGCCTGCTGTTCCACGCGGTGTACGACGAAGAGGGCACCGACGTCTACGTCGAGCAGATGATCCTCGGCCTGGAGGGCAAGCTCGACTCCGCGGCGCTGCGGGCGTCCTGGCAGGCGCTGCTCGACCGGCACGAGAGCCTGCGCGCCGGCTTCCAGCGGCGCGCCTCCGGAGCGCCGGTCCAGCTGATCATGCGCCGGGTGACCCTGCCGTGGCGGGAGGAGGATCTGTCCGGGCTGGATGCCGATGTGGCCCGGGCGGAGTCGGAGAGGCTGGGGATCGAGGAGCGGGAGCGGCGGTTCGACCTGGCGGTGCCGCCGCTGCTGAAGGTGCTGCTGGTCAAGGTCGGGCCTGACCAGTACCGGATGATGATCACGTTGCACCACATCCTGCTGGACGGCTGGTCGCTGCCGGTGCTGATGCGGGAGTTGTGGACGTGTTACGAGGCCGGGGGCAGCGCCCGTGGCCTGCCGCCCGTCACCCCGTACCGTGACTACCTCGCCTGGCTCGCCCGCCAGAGCAAGGAAGAAGGCCTGGCGGCCTGGCGGCAGGTGCTGGCCGGGGCGGATGAGCCGACGCTGGTGGCCCCGGCCGAGTACAACGGGGCGCCGGCGCACTCCGCCATGGTGTCCGGCAAGGCGAGCAAGGAGCTGGACCAGGCGCTGCGCGAGCTGACGCGCACCCATGGCCTCACCCTGAACACGGTGGTCCAGGCCGCCTGGGCCCTCATCGTCGGCAAGCTGACCGGTCGGCGGGACGTGGTGTTCGGCGCCAGCGTTGCCGGACGGCCGCTGGAGCTGCCGGGCATGGAGAGCATGCTGGGGCTCTTCATCAACACGGTGCCCGTACGCGTGCGCTTCGACCCGGCGCAGTCGGTCGCCAAGATGCTGACGGAGCTGCAGGCCGAGCAGTCGGCGCTGGTGGACTACCAGTATCTGAGCCTCAGCGACATCCAGCGGCAGGCCGGGCCCGGGGCGACGTTCGACACGATCATGGCGTTCGAGAGCTTCCCCTCGGGCACGAACGCGCAGAAGCCGTCGGGCGACAAGGTCGATCGACGAGGACCGGGCGGCCTGAAGTTCACCGAGTCCGGACTCCGGGAGTCGATCAATTACCCGCTCGGCCTGGTGGTCGGCCCGAGCGGCGGTCTGGGCATGCGGCTGAGCTATCGGCCGGACCTGTTCGACGAGGAGACGGCCCAGGGGCTGGTCGACCGGGTGCTCCGGGTGCTGGGGCAGATGGCGGCCGATCCGGGGGCGCTGGTCGGTCGGCTGGATGTGCTGGCGGAGGCGGAGCGGGCGCGGGTGGTGGAGGAGTGGAACGTCACCGGGGCCGTGGTGCCGGGTGGGTCGATCGTGGAGCGTATCGAGGGGCGGGTTGCGGCGGCGCCGGATGCGGTGGCGGTGCGGTGTGGTGAGCAGGTGCTGTCGTACGGGGAGTTGGACCGGCGGGCGAATCGGCTGGCGCGGTTTTTGAACGGTGTGGGGGTGGGGCGGGAGTCGCGGGTTGCGCTGTGTCTGCCGCGGTCGGTGGAGATGGTGGTGGCGGAGCTGGCGGTGTGGAAGGCCGGCGCGGCTTTTGTGCCGTTGGATCCGGAGTATCCGGTGGACCGGTTGGGCTTCATGGTCGCGGACAGTGGTGCCGAGGTGGTCCTTGGCACGGCCGACTGCCTGGCCGAGGTGCCGCTCGGCGATGCCCGCTCCGTCCTTCTCGAGGACGTCGACGTGTTCTCGGCGGAGCCGCTCGGGATGGGGATCTCGGCAGACCAACTGGCGTATGTGATCTACACGTCGGGTTCGACGGGCCGTCCGAAGGGGGTGGCTGTCGCTCACGGTGGGGTGGCGAATCTCGCTGAGGCGATGCGTCCGGTGTTGGGGATGGATGCGGGTGTGGTGGGGCTGCAGTTCGCGTCCTTCAGCTTCGATGCCGCTGTGCTGGATGTGGTTGTGACGCTGGCCGCGGGCGGGACCCTCGCGGTGGCGACGGCGGACGAGCGCGGTGACTTGCAGGCGCTGGCGGAGATGATCGACGCCGCCGGGGTGGAGGTGGCGAGCGTGGTGCCCTCTCTGCTGGGGGTGCTGGAGCCGGCTGCTGTTCCGGGGGTGCGCAATTGGGTGCTGGGTGCGGAGCGGTTGAGTGCCGATCTGGCCGACCGGTGGTCGGCCGGCGCCCAGGTGTGGAACACGTACGGTCCGACTGAGGCCACCGTCATCACCACCGCCACCGCCACCGCACTAAAGACCGGGCTGGACGCGGCGCCGCCGATCGGCCGGCCCCTCCCCAACGCCCGCGTCTATGTGCTCGATGAGTTCCTCAAGCCGGTGCCGGAAGGGGTCACGGGCGAGGTGTATATCGCCGGTGCCGGTCTGGCTCGGGGTTACATCGGGCGGCCGGGGCTGTCCGCGGAGCGTTTCGTTGCCTGTCCGTTCACGGGTGGCCGGATGTATCGCAGCGGTGACCTGGCGAAGTGGACCGCCGACGGCGAACTGGTCTTCGCAGGCCGCGTGGATGAGCAGGTCAAGGTTCGCGGGTTCCGTGTGGAGCCGGGCGAGATCGAAGCCGTCATCGGCGCGCACGAGGCTGTGGGTCAGGTCGCGGTCGTGGTCCGCGAGGACGGTCCGGGGGACAAGCGGCTGGTCGCGTACGTGGTCCCCAGCGGGGAGCTCGATGTGGCGGTGGTACGGGAGTTCGCCGCCGGGCGGCTGCCGGAGTACATGGTCCCGACGGTCGTGGCGCTGGAGGGGCTGCCGCTGACGGTCAACGGCAAGCTGGACCGCGCGAAGCTCCCTGCCCCCGACACCACAGACACCGCAGAGGGCCGCGGTCCGGCCACCTCGACCGAAGAGGTGCTCTGCGGGCTTTTCGCCGAGGTACTCGGCGTGGAGCGGGTCAGCGCCGATGCCTCGTTCTTCGAGCTCGGCGGTGACTCGCTCCTGGCGATGAAACTGATCGCCCGGATCCGGGCGGTCCTCGACACCCGGATCACCATCCGCGAGCTCTTCACCGCCACCACCGTTGCCCTCCTGTCCCGCCGGATCGAGGAAGAGGGCAGCGCGGACGGCCGGGCCCGCCCCGAACTGGTGCCGTTCCCCCGACCGGACTCCGTACCCCTGTCGTACGCCCAGCAGCGGATGTGGTTCCTCAACCGCCTGGAAGGCGTCGGGGAAGGCGCGGGCTACAACTTGCCGCTGGCGCTGCGGCTCTCCGGCGAGCTCGATGTGGCCGCGTTGGAGGCGGCGCTGGGAGATGTCGCCGACCGGCATGAGAGCTTACGTACGGTCTTTCCCGAGACCGACGGCGAACCGCGGCAGCAGGTGCTGGCGGACGGCGCCGGCCGGCCGCCGCTGGTGGTCGTGGAGACCGCGGAGGACGAGCTGCCGCAGGCCCTGGCGGCGCACTCCGGCCGCGGCTTCGACCTGAGCGTCGATCTGCCCTGGCGGACACGGTTGTTGAAGATGGGGCCGGTGGAGTACGTGCTGTTGATCGTGGCGCATCACATCGCGGTCGATGGCTGGTCGATGGGTGTGCTGGGCCGGGAGATCGGCGTGGCTTACGCGGCCCGGCGGGCGGGCGGGGCGCCCGGCTGGAAGCCCCTGCCGGTGCAGTATGCCGACTATGCCCTGTGGCAGCGTGAGGTGCTGGGTGACCTCGACGACCCGGACAGCGTGATCAGCGGCCAGCTCGGCTACTGGCGCGAGGCGCTGGCCGGTGCACCGGAGGAGCTGGTCCTTCCGGCCGACCGGCCCCGGCCCGCCGTCTCCTCCTTCCGTGGCCGCCCCCTGCCGGTGCAGGTGAGCCCGCAGGTCCATGCCCGACTGGTGGCGCTCGCCCAGCGCGGGCGGGCCACCATGTTCATGGTCGTCCAGGCGGCGCTGGCGCTACTGCTGTTCCGGATGGGTGCGGGGAAGGACATCCCGATCGGTACGGCGGTGGCGGGGCGCGGGGATGCGGCGCTGGAGGGGTTGGCGGGGTTCTTCGTCAACACGCTGGTGCTGCGGACCGATCTGAGCGGTGAC
>NZ_JBQQBX010000078.1:0-5633 GCF_052245475.1 Streptomyces sp. 7N604
CCCTCCGCGGGCGGTGGCGGGCGCACCCAGGCAACGGGGTTGTTACGGCCGCAGCTCGCGACGGTTCTCCTGCTTGTCGAGGCTGCTGTCGGCCTTTGCCAGCGGCTTCGGCGTGGCCTCGCCCTTCTGGACGGCGGCCGGTGCGACCCCCGCCCACTCCAGCACCTCGGCGGTCGCCTTGGCCTTCTGGTCCTCCTTCAGACCCGCGATGTTCGCGCCGTGGTTGGCGCCGGGCGCGGTGAAGACGTACGAGTCCTCGGCGCCCTTGCCGACCTTGAACGGCTCAGCGCCCCACGGGTCGTTCTGGCCGTAGACGAACAGCATCCGCTCGCTGCGGTGCCGGACCCAGCGGTCGACGTCGCGCATGACGCCGTTCTTCCACTTCATCGGGATGTCGCGGGGAACGTACGCACGCGGCGTGAAGTAGCCGGGGTAGCGCAGCAGCCCCTTCAGGTGCGCGTACTGCAGCGTCGGCGCGCCCAGTTCCGTACCGGCCTGGTAGTAGTACGGCGTGTACGGCTCCAGGCCCTGGTCGGTGTAGAAGGAGAAGCCGGAGATCGTGTCCACGTAGTTGTAGAGATCCTCGGTCGAGGCGGTCGGTTTCGGGACGTCGGCGCAGTCCTTCTCCGAGCTGTACTGCCAGAAGGCCCACACGAAGTCGAGGACGACGGACTCGTAGGCCTTGTCGAGGCTGCCGACGGTGTTGAAGGTGGCGCCGTTGTCCTTGGCCCACTTCGCGTAGCGCTCGGTCATCCCGTCGCGGCGGACGAGCGCTTCGCGCTGGACGGCGTTGAGGTCGTCCCGGCACTCCTTGGTGGAGACGCCCTCGAAGAACGTGTCGTACGCGGAGTCCTCGCGGTTGTCGACGTCGTTCGGGGCGACGTACGCGACCGTGCCGTCCATGTCGTGCGGGTAGAAGCGGCGGAAGTAGGTCGCGGTCATGCCGCCCTTGCTGCCGCCCGTGGCCAGCCAGTTCTTCCCGTAGATCCGCTTCAGGGCCTTGAAGATGCGGTGCTGGTCGCTGGCGGCCTGCCAGATGTCGAGCTTGGACCAGTCGGCCGGGTCGGGCCGGGAGGGGGTGAAGAAGCGGTACTCCAACGAGACCTGGTTGCCGTCGGTGATCCGGGTCGGCTCGCTGCGGCTGGGGGTCGTGGAGACGTTGTAGCCGGAGGTGTAGAAGACCGTCGGGCGGTCGGTCGCCTTGTGCAGCAGGGTGAGGCGCTGCTTGAAGGTGCCCTTGGACGGGTGCCGGTGGTCGATCGGCTGGGTGTAGTTGAGGACGAAGTACCGGTATCCGTCGACCGGTTTCTCCTCGATGAGGCTCATACCGGGTATCGCGAGGATCCGGTCCTTGATGTCCTTGGTGCCCGGCTCCGCGGCGGTGGCCGCGCCTGCCTGGGCTCCCCCATAGCCTTCGGCATGGGCGGTACCCCCACCGGCTCCCGCGGTGCCTATGAGCACCATGAGCGCCAGCAGCCATCTGAGCGCCTTGCGCATGCGTTCTCCCCTGGGTTCGCAATGGTCGCCGCGAACCTACCGGCGCAACTCCCGCCACCGCCATACCTGTTGGGCGAATGCGTTCGATTCGCGCGGGCGGCCGGTTGGGGGCCGCGTGTCAGCAGAGAATCCAGCCGGAGCTGACCGAGCGGCTGCCGACGGACCCTCGTACGTACACGCACCGGCCTCCCGCGGTCACCCGGACCGGGCCCGCGCGGCGGGTGTAGTAGCCGCTGTCCGAGCGGGGCCGGCTGCCGCGCGCCTGGATGCTGACGCTCATCTTCTGCCGTTTTCCAGGGGACTTGGTGAACGTGACGGCGCACTTGATCCGGTTGCTCTTGTAGACGTGCACCTTGCCGGTGGCGAAGTCAAGCGTTCTCATCTTCCGCCCGGGGCAGAGAGCGGCGGCCTCGGCCGTTCCGGCGCCGGCGATACCGGCCGCTCCGAAGGCCAGGACGGCAGCCGTCCCGATCGCTATCCGTCGGCGTGCCACACCACCGCGCACGTGTGCCTCCCTCAGGGGGTCGAGTGCCCGTCCCTCGTACATAAGGGCGATTGACAAGCTACACGCGCGCGGTGGGGCGGATGGTTCCCGGGGTGCCGGTGGTTTCAGGGTGTCCGGGGCCGGCCCGTCGGGAAGTCGTCGGGCGTGCGGATGCGTTCGCGGATCCAGACGCCCGCCTGCTTGAGCACCGAGGTGCCGGTCCACGTGCTGCCGCTGCAGACGCCTTCCTTGAAGACGGCGCCGGAGCGGTGGTCGTCGGAGAAGTTCCAGTTGGTCCAGCCGATCTTCTTCCGGGCCATCAGGTCGAGGTACTTCTGCGACATGGCGAAGTCGTTCGCGCCCTCGCCGGCGTAGTTCTGGGTGCCGAACTCGGTGACGAACATGGGGATCCGGTCCGCCGCGCGGGACAGCGTCTGGAGGTACTCGTTCCGGTGCGAGGCGGCGTAGAAGTGGAACGTGTACATGATGTTGGAGGCGCTCACCTGGTTGTTCACGACCTCCTTCTCGTCGCCGTCCTCCGAGACGCCGAGCGAGGACCACGCGCGCGTGCCGACGAGGACCACGCCGCCGGGGGCCTTGGCGCGGATCACCGGGATGATCTGCTCGGCGTAGCTCTTGATGCGCGACCAGCTGACGCCGCTGGGCTCGTTGGCGATCTCGTAGAGGACGTTGCCCTTGCTGCCGTGACGCTTCGTCATCTCGGTGAAGAAGGTCTTGGCCCGGGAGAGGTTGGCGTGCGGGTCGCCGGGGTCGAGCATGTGCCAGTCCACGATCACGTACAGGCCGCGGGCGGTCGCCTGGTCGACGATCCGGCTCGCGAGATCGGTGAACCTCTTCGGGTCGGTCTCGTAGCCGCCCTCCTGGACGTATGTGGAGACGCGCAGGATGTCGCCGTTCCAGTCCGTGGCGAGGGCCTCGAGTGAACCGTCCTTGATGCACTGGCTGTACCACTGCGTGCCGTGGGTGCTCATGCCGCGGAGCTGGATCGGCTTGCCGTGCTGGTTGCAGAGCTTGGTGCCGCAGACCCTGACCTTGCCGTTGATGCCGACCGGGGTGCCGGCGGCGGGTGCGGCTGCGCGGGCGGGCTCGGCTGCATCGCGGGCGGGCGCGGGTGCCGGTGAGGCCGCCGCCGCGCCCAGGGGTCCGGCGCCGAGCCCGAGGGCCAGGGCGGCGGCGAGACCGGTCAGGGCCCACCTGATGCGTGAGCGTCTGGGTGCGGGTGTGGGGGTGGTTCGCACGTGACTCTCCTAACTGTTAGGAAAGTTTCCCAACTGTCAGGAAGGATGAGAGCAGCGCTGACCGTGTCCCGTCAAGACTTGCGGAGCTGTCAGGCGGGCGCGGTCTCCGGCTCCCCGACGAACGTGCGCCAGAGCTGGGCGTACTGGCCGTCCGCGGCGAGGAGTTCCGCGTGGGTGCCGTCCTCGACGACGCGGCCGCGGTCCAGGACCACCACCCGGTCCGCGCGCGCCGCCGTCGTCAGGCGGTGGGCGACCACCAAAGTGGTGCGCGCGTAAGCGCTCGATGAGGGGCGGTGGTCGGGCGACGGGTGGGCGGTACGCCGCCCCGCCAGTCGGTCCGTGGCCTGGTTGACCAGGCCCTCCGTCGCCAGGTCCAGGGCCGCCGTGGCCTCGTCGAGGAGCAGGATGTCGGGGTCGACGAGCTCCGCGCGCGCCAGGGCGATCAACTGCCGCTGGCCCGCGGACAGATTGCGGCCCCGCTCGGCGACCTCGTGAAGGTAGCCGCCGTCCAGCGAGGCCACCATCGCGTGCGCGCCGACCGCCCGCGCCGCCGCCTCCACCTCGGCGTCGGTCGCGTCGGGACGGCCGTACGCGATGGCGTCACGCACCGTGCCGGGGAAGAGGTAAGCCTCCTGGGGGACCACGCCGAGCCGGTGCCGGTAGCTGGTGAGGTCCAGCTCGCGAAGGTCTGTGCCGTCGACCCGTACGGCCCCGGAGACCGGGTCGTAGAAGCGGGCCACGAGCTTGACGAGGGTCGACTTGCCCGCGCCCGTCTCGCCGACGAAGGCGACCCGCTGTCCGGCCGGGATGTGCAAGTCGATCCCGGACAGCGCCTCTTCGTCGTCGCCGTAGCGGAAGTGCACGTCCTCGAAGGCGACCTCGCCGCGCAGTGTCCGCACCTCGCGCGGCGTCTCCGCGGCTGCCGTCGTGGTCGGCTCGCGCAGCAGCTCCTGGATGCGGCCGAGCGAGACGGTCGCCTGCTGGTAGCCGTCGAAGACCTGGGACAGCTGCTGCACGGGCGCGAAGAACAGGTCGATGTAGAGCAGGTACGCGACGAGCGCGCCCGCCGTCAGCGTCCCCTCGGAGACCCGGCCCGCGCCCACGATCAGCACCAGCGCGGCCGCGACGGACGACAGCAGCTGGACGAACGGGAAGTAGACCGAGATCAGGAACTGGCCGCGCACCCGCGCCTGCCGATAGCCGTCGCTCAGCTCCGCGAACCGCGCCGCGCCGCTGCGCTCGCGCTGGAACGCCTGCAGGATGCGCAGCCCGGCGACGCTCTCCTGCAGGTCGGCGTTGACCACGCTCACACGCTCGCGCGCGAGCTCGTACGCCTTGACGCTCTTGCGGCGGAAGAAGAAGGTCCCGATGACGAGGACCGGCAGGGTCGCGAAGACCACCAGCGCCAGGGCCGCGTCCAGGGCGAGCAGTGCGACGAGGATGCCGAAGAAGGTGAGGAGGGAGACGACGGCGGTGACGAGCCCGGTCTGGAGGAAGGTCGACAGCGCATCCACGTCCGTCGTCATCCGGGTCATGATCCGGCCCGTCAGCTCCCGCTCGTAGTAGTCGAGTCCGAGGCGCTGGAGCTGGGCGAAGATCTTGATACGGAGGTTGTAGAGGACGCGCTCGCCGGTCCGTCCTGTCATCCGGGTCTCGCCGAACTGCGCGGCCCATTGGGCGAGGACGACGATCAGCGCGAGCCCGGAGGCGGTCCAGACCGCGCCGAGGGCGAGTTTCTGGACGCCGTCGTCGATGCCGTTTCTGATGAGGATGGGCAGCAGCAGGCCCGCGATGGCGTCGACGGCGACGAGCAGCAGGCTGACCAGCAGGGGCGCACCGAATCCGCGCAGCAACTGCCGCAGTCCGTACGCCTTCTCGGGCCGCGCGGCCCGGGCCTCGTCCACGTCCGGGGTGTCGGTGGCGGGCGGCAGCGCCGCCACTTGCGCGAGCAGCTCGGGCGTCGCGGGCATCCCGGCGAGCGCCCCGGCCATTCCGCCCGCGGCGGGCCCGGCGTGCGCGACCGGGGGTCCGCCGGGGCGGAGCCCGGCCGCCGTGCCGCCTGAGGGCCCCAGGCCGGTCGCGTCCGCCGCCCTCGTCGCCGTGGAACCGGTACGCGGCCTCTGCCCGGACGGGTCCCGGCCCCACAGCTCGGGCGTCACGCCGCCCACGACGCGCCGCTTCGCGTTGACCGGCTCGTAGTCGATCTCGGCCTCGACCTCGAGGTCGCACTCGGCTCGCAGATCGGCCTCGGACACGCGGCGCTCGGCCGCGAGGACCCGGTCACCACCGCGCCAATCACCCCGCCAGTCGACGCCGCCGAGCCCGGACCCGGTAGCCGCCGCCTCGCCACGGAGACTCCGGGCGAGGGCCGATGCCCAGCGGCGGCCCTCGCC
>NZ_JBQQBX010000079.1:0-4833 GCF_052245475.1 Streptomyces sp. 7N604
GTGCGCACCGGACGGCAGCACGCGCGCGTTGTAGACCGTCGTCGCGAGGGCCGCCGCGGCGAAGACCAGCCACGCGTACCGCCAGCCGGTGTCCCGGGCGATCAGCGCCAGCGGGCCGGCCGCCACCACGGCGAACGCCGTACCGCCCGATCACGCCCATGACGCGCTCGCGCCGGTCCTGCGGCACCAGGCGGTCCACGGCGTCCGAGTACGGCGCCCACGCCCAACCAGCGCTGCTGCCGGCCAGGATCAGCCCCGCCGTGAGGGGCACCGGCCCGCGCGCGAAGGCCACCAGGCCCATGCCGACGGTCGCGGAGAGGCCGCCCGCGATCACCAGCGGGCGCGGGCCGAACCGCGATACGAGCACGCCGACCAGCGTCAGCGCCACCACATATCCGATGTACGAGGCACTGCCGATCAGCCCCACCAGCGAGACCGAGAGCCCGAACTCCCGGCGGAACTCGGGCAGGAACAGCCCGTAGCCGTACCGGGCGAAGCCGAAGGTCACCCCGATCGCCGTCATCCCGGCGAGCCCGACCCGCCACTGCGGAGAGAGCGGAGACGGCGGAGAAAGCGTCTTCCATGTCATGCCCATCAGCCTCCGGCCTGCGAAGGCGACGCAACCAGTGGCGTAAATGCCAGGATCCACTAGATTTACGCCATGGACGTCGTGCAGCCGAAACCCATCCGCGTCGCCGTGGCCCTTCTCGAGGAGACCTCGCTCTTCGAACTCGCCGTGCCCTGCGCGGTCTTCGGGGAGGGATACGAGCTGGCGCTGTGCGGCACCGCTCCGGGCGGCGCCCAGCGCGCCCCCGGCGGTCTGCGGCTGGAGACCGAGCACGGGCTCGAGGCGCTCCGCGCCGCCGACCTCGTCGTGGTCCCGGCCTGCATGATGGACGGCTACGAGCCCCCGGCCGCACTGCTCGGCGCGCTCAGGGACGCGCACGCGCGCGGGGCCCGTATCGCCTCGCTCTGCTCCGGCGCGTTCGTCCTCGCCGCGGCCGGGCTGCTCGACGGCCGGGAGGCGGCCACGCACTGGATGTACGCCGACGAACTGCGCCGTCGCCACCCCCGCGTGCGCGTCAACGAGCAGGCCCTCTACGTCGATGACGGCTCCATCCTCACCAGCGCGGGAACCGCGGCCGCGATCGATCTGTGCCTGCACATCGTCCGCCGGGACTTCGGCTCGGCGGCCGCCGCTGAAGTCGGCCGCAGGATGGTCATCGCGCCGCACCGCGAGGGCGACCAGGCCCAGTACGTCCCGCCCCGCCCGGCACCCGCCGCGCGGGCTGTGGAAGGGCTCGCTCCGGTCCTGGACTGGGCCCTGGCGCGGCTGCACCGGCCGATCACCATCGCCGAACTCTCCGGCCGGGCGGGCATGAGCACCCGCACCTTCGGACGCCACTTCGCCCGCGAGGTGGGCACCACCCCGCTGAAGTGGCTCAACCGGCAACGCCTCGCGCGGGCCCGCGAGCTGCTCGAGACCACGGATCTGCCGGTCGACGCCGTCGCCGAACGCAGCGGCCTGGGGAGCGGAGACGGCCTGCGCCAGCACTTCCACCGGACCCTGGGCACCACTCCGGCTGCCTACCGCCGCACCTTCCGCGGCGTGCAGCGCGCGGCACGGCGCTGAACTCAGGCGCGGCGCTGAGCCCACGACAGCGCTGAGTTCACGTGGCACGGCGTACAGCCAGGAAGCCGCAGGCCGCAACCCCCAGGGCGAGCGGCAGCAGGAGCAGCGCCCCGCAGAAGGCGAGCACCGCTGCCGTCAGTGCAGCCGCGGCCGTCACCGACCACCACAGCACCGTACGGCGCGGGAGCAGGACCAGCGCCGCCAGCAGTCCCGCCAGGGTGACCGCCGCGAGGCACACGGAGGTGGCGCGCATCAGGCGGTCCAGATCGGTGGCGCCGAGGGCCGGCAGCGCGGCCACGGCCGCGCAGGCGCCGGCGAGCACGGAGAGGCTGCGGCGCGGCACCTCGCCCGGCGCGGCGCCCCGGGCCATCCACCGCGGTGCCGCGCCGTCCCGGGCGAGCGCCGCGCCCAGCCGGGAGGCGCCCGCGAGATAGGAGTTGACGGCGCCGAAGGTGAGCAGCAGGGCCGCGGTGGCCGCGGCGGGGCGGGCCGCCGTACCCACGCCCGCTTCGAGGAGGCGGGTGAGCGGTACGGCGGTCGTGGCCGCGCCGCGGCCCAGCGCGCCGATCGTGGCCATCGCAAGCCCCAGGTAGAGAACGGTGACCACGGCCAGCGTCAGGGCCGTGACGCGCGGCAAGTCGCGCCGCGGCGCGGCGAACTCGCCGGACAGATGGCTGGCCGCCTCCCACCCCGCGAAGGCGAAGAACAGCACTCCGGCCGCCGAGCCGACCGAGGACCAGCCCCCGGGCATGAAGGGTGTGAAGTTCGCGGCGCGCGCATGCGGGAGCGCCGCGAGCACCGCGAACAGCAGCAGCGCGGTGAGCAGCCCGACGAGCAGCAGCTGCACCCGGCCCGAGAGCCGCAGTCCCGCGCAGTTGGCAGTGAAGGCCGCGGCCAGCACCAGTGCGCCCACGGCCGCCGCGCCCGTACGGGACGGCCCGCCCAGGGCCGCGGCGGCGTACTGGCCGCCGATCCACGCCGCCGCCACCACCCCGAGCGGTACCGCCCCGAAGAACCACCAGCCGACGGCCGCGGCGGCGCGCGGCCCGAACGCCCGGTGGACATAGGTGGCCACTCCGCCGGCGTCCGGAAAGCGCGCCCCGAGTGCGGCGAAGGCGGCCGCGACCGGCACGCTCGCCGCAAGAAGGCATGCCCAGGCGAGGACCGAGGCGGGGCCCGCGGCTGCCGCGGCGAGCGCGGGCAGGGCGAGCACACCGGGGCCGAGCACGGCGCCCGCGTACAGGGCGGTGCCGCCGCCGAGGCCAAGTCGCCGCCGCAGAACGGGAGACCGGGTGCGCGACTTCGTACGATGTTCCGTCATGCCGTGGGAAGCTAGGCGGAGAGCCGCTCCCCGGGGGCCCCTGCCGAAGGTCGTTCGGCAGGCGTGTGAACATGGCGGCCATGGACGACATTGATTCGGCGATAGTCCGTGAACTCCAGCGCGACGCACGGCAGACGAACCGCGAACTCGCCCGCACACTTGGCGTCGCCCCCTCCACATGCCTGGAGCGGGTCCGCGCCCTGCGCGCCCGCGGGGTGATCACCGGATTCAAGGCGACGGTCGACCTGAGAGCGATGGACCGGCCGGTGCAGGCGCTGGTCGCGGTCCGGGTCCGGCCGCTGAGCCGCGACGTCATCGAGGGCTTCAAGGCGTACGCGATCGGCCTGCCCGAAGTGCTGTCGGTCTACTGCGTGGCGGGCGGCGACGACTTCCTGGTCCATGTCGCCGTTCCCGACGTCGACCAGCTGCACACCTTCCTCATGGATCGCTTCTCGGGGCGCCGGGAGGTCGTGGACTTCCGCAGCTCGGTGATCTACCAGCACGTGGCCAAGGACGTCGTCGCGCCGCTCCCGGGGGGCTGACCGAAGACCCGAGCTGACCCGAGCTGACCGGAGCTGACAGAGCTGATAAATGGCGGCGCCGCCGCCCCTGTGGGGGAAGGAGCGGCGGCGCCGGGGGCCCGTACGGCGTCTGACCTCGGTACGCCGTACGGAGATTGTGCAGACCGCGGACGTGATGGAGTGTCAGCCGCGGTGGCGCGCAACGGGCTTGCGGCGGGTTGTCGCGAACAGGACTGCCGAGCCGAGGGCGAGTACCGCCGCGCCGCCGAGGGCGATCGGCGTGGTGCTGCTGTCTCCGCCGGTCCGGGCGAGCTTCTCGTCATCGGCGGAGGAGCCGGCCGAGCCGTTGGGGGCCGGGGCGTTGCCCGCCTCGTCGGTGTCCGTGGCCGTCTCCGGCGCGGACTCCCCGGCAGGAGCGGCTTTCGTGCCGTTGCCGGTTCCGTGGTCATCGCCGCCGCGGCCGCCGTGGTCGACCGTCGACTCGTCGGCGCCGTCCTCGATCTGGCCGTCGGTCGGGGCGCCGGCCTCCGGGGCCGGGGCGGAGCCGCCGCCGCTGTCCTTGCCGAACACCACGTCGGAGCAGGTGTAGAAGGCCTCGGGGCTGTCCGAGCGCTGCCAGATGCTGTAGATCAGGTGGCGGCCGGACTTGCCCGGCACCGTGCCGTCGAAGACGTACGCGCCGTTCTCCAGCTTCGGGTCCTTCACCGTCGCGAACGGCTCGGACTCCAGGTCCGACCACTTCAGCGGCTTGGTGGGGTCGTAGCCGTCCTTGGTGATGTAGAGCTCGAACGAGCCTCTGTGCGGGGCGGTGGCCTTGTAGCGGAAGGTGTGGCTGCCCCCGGACAGCTGGGTCGACGGCCAGTCGGCGCGGGGCAGGTCCAGGCCCTTGTACTTGTCGCGGCCCGCGCTGCACAGCTTGCCGTCCGGGATGATCTCCCGGTGCTTCCCGGCGGCGTCACCGATGTTGACCTCGTTCCAGTCGTACAAGGCCTGGGTGCCGCCGGCCGCCACAGCCGCCTTGCACGCCGCCGAGTCCGGGTTCTCCGGCCCCTCGGCGAAACAGGCGGACACCCGGCTGACCGGGTCGGTCATGGAGCCGTGTGCGACGGCCGGGGCGGTGGCGAGGGCGGTCAGCGCCAGCGGCACGATGCCGATCACGGCGATTCCGGTGGCCTTGCGACGAGGGGTCATCGGAGGTCTCCTCATAGTGCGGGGTGGGGGGTTGGGTGTTCGGGGGTACGGGTTCGGGGCCGAGGTTCGGGTTCGGGTTCGGGCCCGAGGTTCTGGGGCTGGGAGCGCGGGCCCGAGGTTCTGGGCTGGGGGAGTTGGGGGCGAAGGGCGGGCGAGGCCGCCGGCGC
>NZ_JBQQBX010000008.1:0-240040 GCF_052245475.1 Streptomyces sp. 7N604
GCTCAGGGTCGGGCTCCGCGTCCGGGTCACCGGCGGCGCCGCCTCCGCCCGCGGCGGGCACGCCCGCCGCGGGCCCCGCGTCGGCCCCCAGTCGCTTCCGGAGTTGCTCGCCCTCGACGTCCACGTTCGGCAGGAGCCTGTCCAGCCAGCGCGGCAGCCACCACGCGGACCTGCCGAGAAGGGCGAGCACCGCCGGGACGATCGCCATGCGCACCACGAACGCGTCGAAGGCGACGGCGATCGCCAGGCCGAAGCCGATCATCTTCACCATCGACTCGGACGAGCCGATGAAGCCCGCGAAGACGCTGATCATGATGACCGCGGCCGCCGTGACGACCCTGGCGCCGTGCCGGAAGCCGGTGACGATCGCCTGGCCCGGCCGCTCCCCGTGGACGTACGCCTCGCGCATCCGGGTCACCAGGAAGACCTCGTAGTCCATCGCGAGGCCGAAGACGACCCCGATCATGAAGATTGGCATCATGCTCATGATCGGCCCGGTCTGCTCGACGCCGAAGAGGTCTCCGAGCCGGCCCCACTGGAAGACCGCAACGACCGCGCCCAGCGCGGCGACCACCGAGAGCAGGAAGCCGAGCGCCGCCTTCAGCGGGACCAGGACCGACCGGAAGACCACCGTCAGCAGCAGGAACGCCAGGCCCACCACCAGCGCCAGATACGGCAGCAGCGCGTCGTTGAGCTTCTGCGAGACGTCGATGTTCATCGCGGTGGTGCCGGTCACCAGGACCTCGGCGCCGGTGTCCGCCTCGATGTCACCGGCCGCGTCCCGGATGTTCGAGACCAGGTCCTCGGTCTCCGTGCTGCTCGGCTTGGAGTCCGGGACCACGCTCAGCATGGCCGTTTCGCCTGCCTTGTTGAAGGTGGCCGGAGTGACGGCGGCGACGTCGTCGAGGCCGGAGACGGTCCTGGCCACCTGCCGGGCGGCCGCCTTCGGGTCGTCGCTGCCTTCGGCGTCCACGGCCAGCATCAGCGGCCCGTTGACGCCGGGGCCGAAGGAGTCGGCCAGCAGGTCGTACGCCTTGCGCTGGGTGGTGCTGGTCGGCTGTGCGCCGTCGTCCGGGAGGCCGAGCTCCAGCGAGGTCGCGGGGACGGCAATCGCACCGAGTCCGATCACGCCCGCCAGCAGCACCGGGACCGGGCGGCGCAGTACGAAACGCGCCCAGCGGGTGCCCATGTTGGGCTTCTCCCCCAGCCTCGCCCCCGGCTTCTCCCCCAGCCTCTCCTCCGCCTGCCCGGCACCGCCCTTGCGCGCCCTGCGGCCCAGCACTCGTCCGCCCGCGAAGCCCAGCAGCGCCGGGATCATGGTGAGCGCGATGAGCACGGCGATGACGACCGTTCCAGCCGCGGCCAGGCCCATCTTCGTCAGCATCGGGATATTGACGACCGAGAGGCCGACCAGGGCGATGACGACGGTGAGTCCGGCGAAGACGACCGCAGAGCCCGCCGTGCCGACGGCCCGTCCCGCCGCCTCCTCGCGCTCGCGGCCCTCGGCCAGCTCGGCGCGGTGGCGGGAGACGATGAAGAGCGCGTAGTCGATGCCGACGGCGAGGCCGATCATCGTCGCCAGGGTGGCCGTCGTGCTGGACAGGTCGAGTGCGCTGCTCAGCGCCGTGATCGAGGAGACCCCGATGCCGACCCCGATCAGCGCGGTGAGCAGCGGCATTCCTGCGGCGACCAGCGAGCCGAAGGTGATGACGAGGACGACGGCGGAGACGGCGATGCCGATGACCTCGGACGCCCCGGTCCCGGGCACGGTCTGCAGCGCGTCACCGCCGATCTCGACCGTGAGGCCCGCGTCGCGCCCGCCCTCGCCCGCGTCCTCGAGCGCCTCACGCGTGGACTCCTCCAGCTCGAAGCCGGAGACCTCGTACGAGACCTGGGTGAAGGCGGTCGTGCCGTCCTTGCTGACGGTCCTGGCCTGGTACGGGTCGGTGACCTGGCCGACCTGGTCGCCGGACCGCAGCTCGCGGACGACCTTCAGGGCCGCCGACTTGTTGGCCGGGTCGGTCATCTTCTCGCCGTCGGGGGCCTTGAAGACCACGCGCGCGGTGGCGCCGTCGGCGTTGCCGCCCGGGAAGCGCTCGTCCAGCAGGTCGAACGCCTTCTGGGCCTCGGTGCCCGGGATGGAGAAGGAGTTGGAGGTCGCGGCGGGGGCGCTGGCGGCGCCGATACCGACGACCGCCAGCAGCGCCACCCATATGAGGGCGACGAACCGGCGCCTGCGGAAGGCGAACCGGCCCAGCTTGTAGAGGAAGGTGGCCATGAAGGGTCTGCTCCCGTGTGTGATGAGGCCGAACGTGGGTGTGCGGTGCCGTCCCGACGACGAGAGCGGCGCGTCGGGCAGGACTTTGTGCGGTGGTGAACCGGGGAGGTGTGCGGGTTGCGGTCCCGGGAGATCCGTTGAGTTCCCGGAAGATCCGGAAGATACGGACCGGAGGTACGGAAAGGTCAGACGCCCAGGGCGGGGAAGACCACGGCGTCGATGAATCGGGTGAGGTACGCGGTGTCGACCGGCCGGTCCTCGATCAGCGGCCGCACGATGAAGGCGCCGATCAGCATGTGCGGGACGTACTCCAACGCCGGTGTGCCGGCGGGGACTTCACCCCGGCCCACCGCGCGCTGCAGCATCGCGTGGAGACCGGCGATCTCGGGCTCGATCAGCAGCTCGCGCAGCGCCTGGTGGAGATCGGGGTCCCGGTAGACCGCCTGGGCGAGACCACGCAGCAGGGCGGTGTCCTTCTGCATCCGGTCGTCGTCGGAGAGGCGGAGCATCTCCGCGACGTCGCCCCGCAGGCTGCCGGTGTCGACGTCCTCGAGCGATACGGGCTTGTTGTGCCGCAGGGCCGTGGCGACCAGCTCGGGCTTCCCCTTCCACTGGCGGTAGAGGGTCGCCTTGCTCGAGCGCGTGCGGGCCGCGACGGCGTCCATCGTCAGTGCTTCGTAGCCGAGCTCCCGCAGCAGGTCGAGTACCGCCTCGTACAGCTCGCTCTCCCGCTCCGGAGTGAGCCGGGTGCGGCGCGGCGGTGTGCGCGGTGCCTCGGCGGGCATCTCATGACCTCCCCTACGAACGAAACGGTTTCGTACACATGCGAGAGTATCCCTGCGTCCGATCGAAACGCAAACGTTTCGCTATGTGCCTCGCGCCACGACCATGGCGATGCGCGCGCTCCCGGCCCACAAGTTGCCACGGCCCGGACACGCCCGGGACATTGGAGTAGTGAGCGATGGCGCGTATCTCCGGTTCCCGCACATCCACGAGGATCTGCTCTGTTTCGCGGCCGAGGACGACCTCTGGGTCGCTCCCGTCGCCGCGCCGGGCGCCCCGGCCGAGCGGGCCTGGCGGGTCACCGTCGACCGGACCCGGATCGGCCACCCCCGCTTCTCCCCCGACGGCACCCAGATCGCCTTCACCACCTGGCGCAGCCTGGACCCCGAGATCCACCTCGCCCCCGTCGACGGCGGGCCCGCACGCCGCCTCACCTACTGGGGCTCCACCGACACCCGGGTCTGCGGCTGGAGCCCGGACGACCACATCCTGGCGGTGGCCTCGCACGGCCAGCCCTTCTCGTACTTCTCCTGGGGCTACAAGGTGCCCACCGACGGCAGCCCCGGCGGCCGCCTGCCCTGGGGCCCGATCGCCGACATCGCGATCGCCGACGTCGGCGGCGAGCACCTGACCCTCCTCCTCACCGGCAAGCCGCCGCACGAGCCCGCCTCCTGGAAGCGCTACCGGGGCGGGGCCACGGGCCGGCTGTATCTGCAGTGCGAGCGGCTGCTCCCCGAGCTGAACGGCCATCTGGACTGCCCGATGTTCGTGGGCGACCGGATCGCCTTCCTCTCCGATCACGAGGGCATCGGCAATCTCTACTCCTGTGCGCACGACGGCTCCGATCTGCGGCGCCACACCGACCACGAGGCGTTCTACGCCCGCCACGCGTCCACGGACGGCTCGCGCGTCGTCTACCAGTGCGCGGGCGACCTGTGGCTGGCCGAGGACCTGACGGGCGGCGCGGACTCCGGGGCCCCGCGGAAGCTGGAGGTCCGGCTGGGCGGCGCGCGCACGGGACGCCGTACGTACCAGATCCCGGCCGCATCGCACGTCGCCTCGCTGTCCGTGGACACAACGGGGCGCGCGAGCGCGGTGTGCGTGCGCGGCAGCCTGTACTGGCTGACCCACCGCGACGGCCCGGCCCGTACGATCACCGACACCCCGGGCGTACGGGTCAGGCGGCCGGAGATGCTGGGCTCGTCGGGCCGGATCGCGTACGTCACGGACGCGGAGGGCGAGGACGCCATCGAGATCGCGGACCTGCCGCGGGCCGGGGCGGCGCGCGAGCCGCGGCGGATCGCGGCGGGCGCGGTCGGCCGGGTGCACGCGCTGGCGGCATCACCGGACGGCGAGCGGCTTGCGGTGGCGACGCACGACGGGCGGCTGTTGATCCTCGACACGGCCGAGAACGGCGAGGGCGAAGTCGAGGGCGAAGTCGAGGGCGGGGGCGAAGGTCCGGAGGGCGGAGTCACCGAGGTCATCCGGTCCATCAACGGGCCGGTCCGCGACCTCGCCTTCTCCCCCGACTCCGAGTGGATCACCTGGTCCCACCCGGGCATCGGGCGCACGCTCCGCCAGATCAAGCTGGCGCGGCTCGCGGACCGCACGATCATCGACGTCACCAACGGCCGCTTCGAGGACGAGCAGCCGGTGTTCACCCGCGACGGCCGCTACCTCGCCTTCCTCTCCTGGCGCGGCTTCGACCCGGTCTACGACGTGCACACCGGCGACCTGTCCTTCCCGCTGGGCTGCCGCCCCTATCTCGTACCGCTGTCGTCGGCGACTCCCTCGCCCTTCGCGCTCTCCGCCGAGGGCCGGCCCGCGGCCGGGGGCCTCGACCCCGGCGACCGCGGTGAGGCGGGCGAGGGCGACGGGCATGTGATGGTCGAGGTCGAGGGCCTGGCGAGCCGGGTCACGCCGTTCCCCGTCACGGCCTCCAAATACTCCTCGCTCCGTCCGGTCGCGGGCGGCGGCCTGGTGTGGCTGCGCTGGCCGATCTCCGGCGCGCTCGGCGAGACCTTCGCCAACCCGGCCGACATCACGGGCAAGCCGACGCTCGAGCACTTCGACCTCGCGCGGGCCAGGCGCACCGAACTGGTCACGCACCTCGACTGGTTCGCGCTCAGCGTCGACGGCACCCGGCTGGTGGTGGCCGACGACGACGAGCTGCGGGCGATCCCGGCGATCGAGCCGGGCGACAGCGACTCGACCGTCTACCTCGACCTGCGGCGGATCCAGCACCAGGTGGACCCGGAGGCGGAGTGGCGGCAGGCGTACGAGGAGGCGGGCCGGATCGTCCGGGCGTACTTCTGGGAGCCGCGGATGTGTGGTGTGGACTGGGACGGGGTGCTGGACCAGTACCGGCCCCTGGTCGAACGGGTCGCGTCCCCCGACGAGTTCGCCGATCTGCTCCGCGAGGTGATGGGCGAGCTGGGCACCTCCCACGCGTACGTCACCCCTGCCCGCCGCAACGAGGGTCCGCCGCACTACCAGCGGCCGATCGGCCTGCTCGGCGCCAACTTCGCGCGCACCAAGGATGGGCGGTGGGCCGTGACCCGCATCCTGCCCGGCGAGTCCTCCGATTCCAGGGCGCGCTCGCCGCTCGCGGGCTCCGGCATCCGCGAGGGCGCGATCCTCACGCACGTCGACGGGCGTCCAGTGGACCCGGTGGCCGGGCCGTACCCCCTCCTCACGGCGGCGGGCGGGACGACCGTGGAGCTGACCTTCCTGCCCGCGGAGGGCGAGGGCCCGACCCGGCGGGTCGCGATCCAGCCGCTGATCGACGAACGGACGCTGCGCTACCAGGACTGGGTGGCCAAGCGCCGCGAGGTGGTACGGGAGTCCAGCGGCGGCAGGTGCGGCTATCTGCACATCCCCGATATGGGCGGCTCGGGCTGGGCGCAGTTCAACCGTGATCTGCGGATGGAGATGGCGCGGGACGCCGTGATCGTGGATGTGCGGGGCAACGCGGGCGGCAACATCAGCGAGCTGGTCATAGAGAAGCTCACCAGGACGGTTCTCGGGTGGGACCTGACGCGCGACGCGCAGCCCGTGTCGTACACCTCCAACGCGCCGCGCGGGCCGGTCGTCGCGCTCGCGGACGAAATGACCTCCTCCGACGGCGACATGATCACCGCGGCCTTCAAACTGCTCGGTCTCGGGCCGGTGGTGGGGCTGCGGACGTGGGGCGGGGTGGTCGGCATGACGGGGCGGCACCCGCTCGGCGACGGCACGGTCATCACGGTGCCGATGAACGCGGCCTGGTTCGAGGGCTACGGGTGGGGCGTCGAGAACCACGGCGTGGAACCGGACATCGAGGTGGACCGTACGCCGCTGGACTGGGCGGAGGGGCGGCACAAGCAGCTCGACGACGCGGTCGAGCTCGCGCTGAAACTGCTGGAGGAGCACCCGGCCAAGAACCCGCCGGACTACTCGGACGTGCCGGACCTGCGCCGCCCCAAACTGCCGCCGCGCAACCGGGACTGAGGCTGCTGAGGCTTACGGAGGCCGGAGGCCGCGAGCCGGAGGAAGGGGCGGACCCTCGTGGGGTGCGCCCCTTCCGCGTGCGCCGTGCGATGCGCAGGTGTGCGCGGCGACGTCAGTGGTCGATGTCGTCGCTCATCTCGTCGAGGGAGCCCTGCCGCCCCTGCTCGCGATTCGGCTGCGAGCGCTCGCGCGGCTTGTCCTGGGGCCGCTGCTGGCCGCCGCGCTGCGGCTGCTGCCCACCGCGCTGCGGGTTCTGACGGCGCTCGCGCTCGGACTTCTCGTCCTGGCTGCTGCTGCCCTTCATGTTCTGCTTCGCGCGCTCCTGCATCTGCTGCGCCTTGTCCTGGAACTGGTCCTTGATGCCCATCAGTGTCACTCCTTGCTGGGTGAAGGGGCTTGAGCCCCGACCAAGCGTTACATGAGCGGACACTCTTCGCATTCCAGAACCCAACGCCCGGTGCGGAGAGTGACAAGGCGCAGCTCAGCAGGCGTGCACGCAGCGCTACCCGGGCCGCTCCGCGCGGGACTTCTCGTCCGCCGCACCGCCCGCGCCGACCAGTCCGCCGCGCGTCCCGCGGGTCGCGGCGAGACGCGGCTCGAATCGCCGCATCTGGCGCTGCCCCACGATCCCGATGGCGCCGGGCAGATAGCCGCGCACCGCCTGCATGCCGCGCAGCCACCACTGCCCGTAGACATGCGCGGAGCGGCGCTCGATGCCCGCGACGATCCGGCCGACGGCGGGGCCCAGCGGGTACGTGCGGTTGGCGGGCCAGGGCAGCCGCTGCCGCAGCTCGCGCATCACCTCGTCCTCGTCCGCGCCGCGCACCATGTCGGTGTCGGTCCAACTCAGGTACGCCACACCGACCTTGACGCCCTTGTGGCCCACCTCGCCGCGCAGGCAGTGGGCGTACGCCTCGACGCCCGCCTTGGACGCGCAGTACGCCGTCATCATCGGCGCCGGGGTGATCGCGGCGAGCGAGGCGATCTGCAGCAGATAGCCGCGGCTCTCCAGCAGCGCGGGCAGGAAGGCGCGGGCGGTCGTGGCGCTGCCGAGCAGGTTGACCTCGATGACCCGGTTCCAGGACCGCGCCTCGGAGTCCAGGAACGGACCTCCTTGCGCCACACCGGCGTTGGCCACGACGATGTCGGCCCGGCCGAAGCGCTCCAGGACCTCCCGTGCGACCTGCTCCATGGCCTCGGCGTCGGTGACGTCGGCGTGCCAGTACGCGGACTCGGTGGGCAGCCGGTCCGAGACCTGGCTCAGCTCCTCCGGTTCCAGGCCGATCAGCGCGATCTGCGCGCCGCGCGCGGCGAGTTGGCGGGCCAGCAGCTCGCCGACACCGCGCGCCGCGCCGGTCACCACCGCGACCCGCCCCTCCAGGCTCCTGCGTGCGCTCACGACGTCTCCTCCTTTACCTTGGCCGGTTCTTCCGCGGGCACTGCTGGAGCGGCCGTGGGGCGATCGCGTGTGCCGTCGTGGTCCCGTACGGCGAGGTGGTCGCGTACGGCGAGGTGGTCGCGTACGAGGTCGCGGATCGCGCCGGTGACGGCGTCCGGCGCCTCCACCGGGGTCATATGGCCGAGCCCGGCCAGCTCGGTGAGCCCGACGCAGTTGGGCAGGGCCGCGACGATGCGCCGGGCGTGCACCGCAGGGGTCAGCCGGTCGGCCGTGCCCGCGATCACCACGGTCGGCACGGTCAGCCGCTCGAGCTGCGCGTCGAGGTCGAGTTCGCCGAGGACATGCGCCCACGCCGCGCGTACGGTGCGCGGGCAGGCATGCACGATACGGGCGCACGCCTCCACCATCTCCGGGGTCGAAGCCCTGCCCATCGTCGCGTACTTGAGGATCCGCTTCGCCAGGGGCGTGACCGGGCCGTAGGGCGCGCGCGTGCCGAGCAGCGCGCGATGCACCCGCGCGCGGATCCGCTCCCGGCGCAGCGGCACCACCATCGTCCCGGACACCAACCCCGAACTGCCGGTGCTGCACAGCAGGACGGCGGCCGCGTGATCGCGGAGCGCGGGCCGGTCCGCGGCGGCCATAAGGGTCATGCCGCCCATGGAGTGCCCGGCGAGCACCGCACGCTCGCCCGGCGCGAGCGCCGCACCGAGCACCGCCTCGAGGTCGTCGGCGAGCGCGCTGGTGCTGTAGCCGCCGGGGCCCGGTGCCGGGCTGCGGCCGTGCCCGCGCTGGTCGTACACGACGACCCGGTGGTCGGCTGCCAGCGCGCGGACGACCGGCGCCCAGAAGGCGGTGGAGCAGGTCCAGCCGTGCGCGAGGACGATGGCGGGCGCGTCCTCGGAGCCGTGCACTTCGACGTGCAGCCAGGCCCCGTCGGCGGAGACGGCGGTCAGCTCGCGCGCTGCCGGGGGCGGGGCGTACGGCCCGGAGACGACGTGCATGAGCCTGCTCATGCGTGGGCCTCCTCGGCAGTCGCGGAATCGGCATGCGTCGATTCGGCGTGTGCGGATTCGGCCGTCTCGGCGGCCTGGTCCGCGGGGGCCCGGTCCGCGGGGGCGCGCAGCACCGCGTATTCGGCGAGGTCGACTCGCTTGGTGACGCGGCGGAACTCGCCCGTCGTGCCCGGCCAGATGGTGGTGTTGCGGCCATTCGCGTCCATGTACCAGCTATCGCAGCCGCCGGTGCTCCAGACCGTGCGCTTCATGCGCTCCTGGATGTGCCGGCTCCAGGCGTGGACGGCCGAGGCCCTGGCGTCCAGCGCGACCTTGCCGCCCAGGGTGTCGAGCTGCTCGATGAAGTCCGTCATGTAGTTCAGCTGGGCCTCGATGATGAGGATCATCGAGCTGTTCCCGAGCCCGGTGTTGGGCCCGATGATGGTCAGGAAGTTGGGGAAGCCGGCCATGCTCGTGCCGCGCAGCGCCTCCATCCCGTCCTTCCACTCCTCCGCGAGCGTCGTGCCGTTCGCGCCGGTCACGCGCTGCGCGATCGGCATGTCGGTGACGTTGAAACCGGTGCCGAAGACGATCGCGTCAGCCTCGGTCCCGGTGCCGTCGGCGGCGATCAGCGTCGAGCCGCGGACCTCCTTGAGGCCGGAGGAGACCAGCCCGACATTCGGCTGGGCGAGGGCCGGGTAGTAGTCGTTGGACAGCAGGATGCGCTTGCAGCCGATGCGGTAGCCGGGGGTGAGCCTGGCCCGCATGGCGGGGTCCTTGATGGCCTTGCGTATATGGGACTTGGCGATGGCCTGGACGAGCTCCAGCTCGGTCGTCCGCTTGGTGAAGGCGCTGACCTGGAGCTCGCGGATGCCCCAGAGCAGTCCGCGGCGCAACGCGCGCGTGGCGGGCAGCCTGGTGTGCAGCCAGCGCTCCACGGCTGCGATCTTGCGGTCCATGCGCGGCAGCACCCAGGGTGGGGTGCGCTGGAACAGCGTCAGCCGCTCCACGTCCGGTTGGATCGCGGGCACGATCTGGATCGCCGACGCGCCCGTGCCGATCACCGCGACGCGCTTGCCGCGCAGGTCGTAGTCGTGGTCCCAGCGCGAGGAGTGGAAGACCTTGCCAGGGAACGAATCCAGGCCCGGGATGTCGGGGATCTTCGGGTCGGAGAGCGGCCCGGTCGCGGAGACGACGACGTCGGCGGTGAGTGCGCCGGTCGCGGTCTCGACCTCCCAGTGCAGCCCGTCGGTGTTCCAGCGCAGGCTGTGCACCTCGGAGTTGAAGCGGATGTGCGGGCGCAGCCCGAAGGTGTCGGTGACCCGCTCCAGGTACGCGCGGATGTGCGGCTGGCCCGAGAAGGCGCGCGGCCACTCGGGGTTGGGCGCGAAGGAGAACGAGTAGAGGTGCGAGGGCACGTCGCAGGCGCAGCCGGGGTAGCTGTTGTCCCGCCAGGTGCCTCCGACCGCGTCGGCCCGCTCCAGGACGGTGAAGTCGGTGATGCCGGCACGGCGCAGCCGGACGGCGGCGCCGAGGCCGCCGAATCCGGATCCGATCACCGCGACCCGTACGTGCTCGCGCCCGCGCCGTTGCCCTTGTCCGTTCCGGCGCCCGCCGGCGCTCCCCTGCCCGCCGCTCCCGTGGTCATGCTCGCGCTCGGCCATGCCGCCGCCTCCCAGCTCAGAACAACCGTGCCAGCAATCACTGGCGTCGTCCGGAGGGTAGAGCAGGACGGTACCCCTGGGTAGGGGTCGCGCAGCGGGAAGTTACCGCGGGTCGCAGGCGGCCCCGCCCGTCGCCCGCCTCCGCCGACATAGGCTGCTGCCGTGGCGAAGGACCAGGAACCAGACGAGAAAGCACAGGACGAAGCCCGCGAGTACCGCGCGGAGGAGCTGGCCCGGGAGGCCGGCATCACCGTCCGGACCCTGCGGTTCTACCGCGAGCGCAAACTGCTCCCCGCGCCGCGTCGCGAGGGCCGTATCGCCTGGTACAACGACCACCACCTGGCCCGGCTCCGTACGATCACCGCCCTGCTCGACCGCGGCCACACCCTCGGCGGCATCGCCGAGCTGATCGCGGCCTTCGAGAGCGGCCGCGACGTCGGCGAACTCCTCGGCCTGGAGGGCCTGGAGAGCACGGTGACCGTCCCGTGGTCCGAGGAGACCCCGGTCCGCCTCACCCCGGAGGAGCTGGCCGACTACTTCACCGGCCAGGTCACCCCGGAGAACCTCGCGACCGCCCTCGACCTCGGCTACGTGGCCGTGGACGGGGACGAGATCGTGCACGTCAGCCGCCGCCTGCTGGACGCCTCGAGCGCGCTGGTCGGCCAGGGCGTGCCGCTTGCCGCCGTCCTCGCCGCTGCCGACGAGGTCCGCGCCCACGCCGACGCGCTCGCCGAGCTCTTCACCCGGCTCATCGGCAGCCATGTCCTGCCCGGCACCGAGGACGCCGCCGCAGCGATCGGACGCCTCCGCCCGGTCTCGATGGCCGTCGTCGAAGCGGAGCTGTCGATGGCGATGGACCGCCGGATACGGTCCGAGCTCGGCCCCTGGCTGAAGGAGCAGACGGCGGGGGACACGGCGGAGGGCTGAGGGCGCACTGGGCACCGGAGGAGACCTTCGGGCGCGACGCCGAGTGACCGCGAAGCCCCGGCCCTCCGCCACGGGGGAAGCGGAGGGCCGGGGCTCGGTCTGTGGTCGATCAACGACCCGGGACGATGAACCCTCGAACCGCCCTAGGCTCTGCGGGAGCGGCCGAGCCCGATTGGGCGTCGGTGTACAGGGCTCGCCGAGACTCGTCGGTGGTGTCCCTGCGCGTGTCCGCGTCGACCCGGTCGTAGATCCGCCAGTCCTCGGATGGGTCAGCTGGGTCCGCCGCCGCCGCGACGCCGGGCAGGCCGCACAGCCGAAGCATCTTCTCGACGTGCCGGGCTTCGTCTTCGGTCATGCGGCCACCCTAGGCGTGCTGCGCCAAGTCCGTCAGGCCACTCGCCACTGGCCACTGAGGCTTCGGCATGGGCCGGATCTGGCACTCCGGGGCGTGCTGGCACTGCCGCTACGGAGACGAGGGTTTTGTCGTCCGGCGACCCCCACAGCCCCTCGTCGGCGGCATAGCCCAGCTCGCTGATCACTGCGCGAGTTCGTTCCAGGATGGGCGGGTCGTAGTGCGTTGGGTCGCAGCCCGGGTAGTGGTGCACGAACTCGCCGAACCGCGCGCACAGGTCGGCATACAGCTTCGAGTGAAGAAGCAGCGCGTGCCAGCCCTCGTCGACGATGCGCGACGGGGCCAGGGCGAGGTCCGGGAACCTCGAGCAGGCCACGACGAACTTGATGCCTTCCTCGACGATGCGCCCCGCCACCTCCTCGGACATGTCCGGGTTGCGTCCATGACGGTGCCTCGGACGCTCGCGAACTGCTCCTCTGTGAGTAACGACCGTGCGCCGGGGTGAGGGCCAGGGATCGGAGACGGGTCCGGTCCGGGGATACTCATGAGTGATCTCCATTCTCTGAGTGGAGGTTGACCCGCTCCGGCCGCGCGACCTGTGCAGGGCTCGGACGCGACCGGAGCGGGGGCCATTCGGAGGTCACGGACGGGCACCATTGCCGTTGCTCGGAGTCTCGATCCGCTCGGTGCCGGGGGCACTCGCATAGCGGGAATGCAACGGGACTCTCAAGGGCCGTCACGGCGTCATCGGCACGAACAACCCGAGTGGGTCCGTACGTCTGGCCGCTGTCCCTGCTGACTCGAAGAGTCATCAGGGAGCGGGCTCCGGTGTCACTGCTAACGCTGTTTGTGATCTCTCGCTCGCTGTCGGTGACCATGCCTGAAAGGTCTCGCGGACCAGCGGGCGATTACAGGGACGCAACGTCCCAGTTATTAACGGTTAGTTGGCGACGCCCAGGAACTCGGCGAGCTTTCGCAGGCCTGGCGGCCGAGCTGGGCCGTTCCACAGGTCGGTCACGATGGCCACGGCCAGCGTGTGATGGCGCATCCAAGCCGGAGCGACCCGCCGCAGCCTTTCCAGGGCCTTCACAGCTCCTCCGGCGTCCCCCACGTCGGTGTACGCCCGAGCCACGTCCAGCAGGAGCCAGGTACGCCACGACGGCGGCGTGTCCCTGGAAAGCCGCATCCCTCGGGCGAGATTCAACGCCTCCGCGGGCCGGGCGTGCTGGACGGCGAGCCGTACCCGCTCGATGCGCACAGAGGACCGGTTGAAGATGCTCAGCATCTTTCCGTCGACAGGCGGTGGCATCTTGGCCAGCCGCTCGGTGGCCTCCTCTGCCGCGAGCATCATGCCGCTGGCTTGGTCGTAGTCGCCGCTACGGGCGTAGCTGGTCGCCGCCGACATGAGCAGGCCGCCCCAGACGCGCATCCCCTCGGCCGATCCGACGTGTTCGCGCTCCACTCCGTCGGCAGCGTAGACGGCGAGGTTCTGGGCGTCGTCGAGACGGTTCTGCCGCTGGTACGCCCAGGCGACGGAGTTGGAAATCATGGGGGCCAGCAGCGGGTCGGACGACTCACCGGCGGCGGCCATGGCGCGCTCAAGGCTGGAGAGCGCCAAGTCGGTCTTGCCTAAACGGATCGCGAGATGGCCGCCGAGTTGGAGTGCCTTGCCCAAGGCGACCTGGCCTGCCGCGCGCTGGTCAGCGTTGCCGACCGCAGCCGCGAACCTGGCGTCGGCGATGATTCCCGGAAGCGTCTCCATGAGACGGCCGAACTCGGCATCGTGGTAAAGCGTCCAGCCCTCGGCAATCTCTCTTCGCAGCAAGGACATTGACAGCTTCTCAGGCCCGGTCGGCTCGGCTGGCGGAGCGAACAGCGGAGGCATGATGGCGCGGCGTACGGCGACGAGTTGGGGGGGTTCGGCATCACCGTTCGACGGCACACCGGGCGGGTCGCCGAGCAGGCTCGTCAGCTCGACGCCCAGACCCTTCGCTAGTGCATGCAGCGTGGGCAGCCGCGCGGAGTGCTTGCGCCGCTGCTCCAGCTTGCGCACTACATCCGCTGAGATGCCGGACCGCTCGGCCAGCCCTTCTTGGGTCAGGTAAGCCAGTCGCCGGAGACGCGCAATTCGGTCGCCCAGGTGCTCAGCCATGCTGTCGAAGGTACCGGGTTGCTGCATAGCCGTCTCTGGCGGTACCAGGGCGTACCGCTGGCGGCGGTTCTCGCCGCAGCACCACGTCCTGCCCGGGACGGTGGGCGCGACGGAGGGCTGAGGGCGCACACTGGGGGCATGTGCCGCAGCATCAAGACACTCCGCCCGCCGGTGACCGAGCAGGTCGGCGACGACGACATCCGGGCCGCCGCCCTGCAGTACGTCCGCAAGGTCTCGGGCTTCCACCACCCGGCCGCCCACAACCAGGCCGCGTTCGACGAGGCGGTGGACGCGGTAACCGCGGCCACCACCCAGCTCCTGGCGAACCTGGTAATCCGCGGCACGGGAACACGCCGCAGCGCGTAGGGCGGGCATTTTCTTCCCGCCTCAACGGCGAAAAGCCCTGCGGGGCAGACCGGCGGTGCGATTTCTCCCTCGGCCTGCCGGAGCACGCCGACGAGCACCTGGAATGACCGGCCCTGGCCCGCACGGCCGGGCGGGAGGCATGGCCCCGACGTTCGCGTTCAGCAGGCGTCACCGTGTGACGCCTTCCCGTGACGCTCCGACGGTCTTCCGCCCATGTCACAGACGGCCGGGCTGTCTCGTCTCAGATCTCAGAGAGACTCTGGAATCAAGGTGATGGTCATGCGGGTTTTCGTGGCAGGCGGGAGCGGGGTCATGGGGCGGCGGCTGGTGCCGCAGCTCGTGGCCCGGGGGCACCAGGTGACGGCTTCGACGACGAGCGCGGCCAAGCTGGGCTTGCTGGAGCAGCTGGGCGCGGATGGCGTCGTGATGGACGGGCTGGATGCGGTGTCGGTCGGTGAAGCGGTGGCGGCCGCCCGGCCGGACGCAATCGTGAACCAGATGACGGCAATTTCCGCGCCGCACGCCGGCAAGCCCAATATGAAGCACTTCGATCGATTCTTCGCCGCCACCAATCGGCTGCGCTCCGAGGGGACGGACCATCTGCTGGCCGCCGCCGAGGCAACCGGTGTCTCCCACGTCGTCGCGCAGAGCCACGCCTCTTGGAACGGAATCCGCAAGGGCGGATGGGTGAAGACCGAGGAGGACCCGCTGCCCCGGGAAACGGGGAAGTTCCGCACGGCGGCGGAGGCGATCCGCCACCTCGAGGACGTGGTCGTCAAGGCTGGTGGCGTGGCCCTGCGCTACGGCGGGTTCTACGGGCCGGGCGCCACCGACGATCAGGTCGAGCTCGTGCGCAAGCGGCAGTTCCCGCTCGTAGGGGGCGGCACCGGCTATATGTCATGGGTGCATCTCGACGACGCGGCGAGCGCTACCGTCCTGGCCGTGGAGCAGCAGGCGAAGGGGGTGTTCAACATCGTCGACGACGAGCCTGCACCGGCCAGCGAGTGGCTGCCTTATCTGGCTGCGTGCGCGGGGGCGAAGCCACCGATGCGGGTCCCCAAGTGGCTGGCCCGACTGCTGGCCGGGGAGTTGGTAGTGACGATGATGACCGAGGGGCGCGGCTTCTCCAACGCCAAGGCCAAGCGGGAACTCGGCTGGGAGCTGCGCTATCCGTCGTGGCGCCAGGGCTTCCGGGAGAGCCTCGCGTGACCAGGACCGAGGAGTTCGAGGCGCTGCGGCCGCTGCCGTTCGCGATCGCCTACTACCACCTCCCGCCAGTCCGTGTCCTGCCACCTCGGCGCCTCGGCGTGCACCGCCGCGATCGCGCCATCAGCGCGAACCGGCCGGGCGGCCTGCCCCGCAGCGCCTCGTGGACGAGCGCGATCCCCTCCTCGATCTCTCCCCGGTCCCACCGCGTACGGTCCTGCTCCGCGAGCAGCAGCAGCCGCCCGTCCTCCGCGGAGCGGGTGCCGCCCCGCGCGTCGGTGAGCAGGATCAGCGCCCAGTCCTGCGACCCCGGCGTCCTCCGGAAGGAGCGCCCGCAGCATCCGGGCGAGGTCGAGCGCGCGCTCCACCAGGTCGCGGCGGACGAGGTCGTCGCCCGCGGGCGCGGTGTGCCCGGTGGTGAAGAGCAGGTGCACGACCGTGAGGACCGCGTCGATACGGGCGGGCAGTTCGTCCGCGGGCGGCACCCGGTACGGGATCCGCGCGGCCGCGATCTTCTTCTTCGCTCAGGTGATACGGGCGGCCATGGCCGGCTCGGTCACCAGGAACGCGCGCGCCACCTCCGCCGTCTTCAGGCCGCACAGCAGCCGCAGAGTCAGCGCGACCTTCGCCTCCTCCGCCAGCGCGGGGTGGCAGCACGTGAAGATCAGCCGCAGCCGGTCGTCGGGGAACTCCTCCGGCGTCTCCTCCGCCGCGGCCCGAGGCCCGGTCCGGGCGCGGAGCCGGAGGCGGCCTCCTCGTCGAGAACGCCCCATCGGCCTGGCGATGGTCCCGCTCGCGCCGGCCCGGCTGACCGAGAGCTTCGGCCCACGGCCGCGTCTCGATCGTGGACCGCGACGCCGATGCTGATCGCACCCGTGGCGGGTGCCCTCGCGGACCGCTGGGGTAACCGGCCGTTCATGGCCATCGGCCTCGCGCTGCAGGCGATCGGGCTCGGCTGGGTCGCGGCGATCGCCGAGCCCGGGATGGGGTACACGCAGCTGAGCGTCGCCCTCACCGTGGCCGGTATCGGGACGTCGATGTGCTTCCCGACCGTCGCCAACGCGGTGATGGGCTCGGTTCCGCGCGAAGAGGCCGGAGTCGCGTCCGGCACGAAGCGCACTGCAGAACTCGGCGGCGTCTTCGGTGTCGCCGTCCTCGCGGCCGTCTTCACAGGACCGGCCGTCTACAGGTCGCCGCACGCCTTCGTCGACGCCTCCAAGCCCGCCCAGTGGGTCGGCGCGGGCCTGGCGGCAGCCGATATCGTCTCGGCGCTGCCGGCCCCCCGGGGCGGTCCTCTCACCCGGTCGGGAAGGCCGGTCCGGTCGCCCACTCCGCGACGTCTCAGATGGCGCGGACCAACGCGTAGAAACTGCTCTGCATGTCCGCGCAGAGCGCCCGGCAGGCGGCAACCCGCTCCGCGAACTCGGGCTTCTGGCTCCACGCGTTCAGCGACTCGCCGTCCCGCCACGCCGCGAACGACACGAAGTGGCTCGGGTCGTTCGCGTCCCGGATGAGCCGCGCTCGCACGAAACCGGGGTTCGCTTCCCGGGTCCAGGTGAGGAACTCCGTCCAGCGGTCGACGAACTCATCGGCCTTCCCTTCGGCGACCCGCCAGTTCCCCGAGGCCCAGTGCTTGCTCTCCTCCGGCATCGTGCCCACCTCGTCCCTATTCGTCGCGATTCGCGTTCGAACCCTACGAGACGGGCAGCCTCGGGCCCTGCTGACCGTGCGGGACAGTGCAGGCAGACCGCCGTATGACCGCCGTATGACCGCCGTATGGCGGACTCAGTCGCGCCCCCGCAGCCGCGGCGGGCTGAGGGTGGCGGCGCCGGCGGATGCTCCGCTCGCGATCTCCTCCGCCGCCTGCCGCGCCCAGCCGGCGAGACCGCCGGCGTCGATGCCGTGCGGCCGCTCCCTGCCGTACGGCGCGATCGCCTCCGCCGCCCTGCGGAGCAGCGACTCGGCGCCGCGCGCGTTGCCGCGGGCGGCGTGCGTCACGCCCACGGCGAGCTGCGCCAGGCCCTTCCACAGCGCCCGCTCGCCGGGTTCCGCGGTGGACTTCCAGGCGTCCTCGAAGACCTCGTGCGCGTGGAAGGGCATGCCGTCGTCGAGCAGCTGCTGCGCCTCGGCGAGCGTCTCGCCTGGGGTGCGCAGCACGCCTTCCGGCTGCCGTGCGACGCCTTCGGCGCCACGGGGCAGCGGCCGGCCCAGCCCATCGCGCGGCCGGGCACTGCGGGCGCGCCCGTCCGGGTCCCGGTCCCGGCCTGCCCCGTTGGAGTTCGTCTCGCTCTCGCTCACGGCTCCATGGTGCACGCGCGCGTCCACCGGCCGCGCCTCAGCGGCCCGTCTCGTACGTCACCGTCACCGGCGCGTGGTCCGACCAGCGCTGGTCGTGACTCGCCGCCCGCTCCACGACCGCCTTCACCGCGCGGGCCGCGAGCCCCCGGGTCGCGACGTGGTAGTCGATCCGCCAGCCGCTGTCGTTGTCGAAGGCCCTCCCGCGGTAGGACCACCAGGTGTACGGGCCTTCCGCGTCCGGGTGGAGCTGCCGTACCACGTCCTCGTACTGCGCCTCCTCGAAGACGCGGGTCAGCCACGCCCGCTCCTCGGGCAGGAAACCGGCCTTCCTCGTGTTCGCCTTCCAGTTCTTCAGGTCGGCCTCGCGGTGCGCGATGTTCCAGTCGCCGACGACGAGCACCTCGCGCCCTCCCGCCGCGGCCCGCTCGCGCAGCTCCTTCAGGTACGGCAGGAACTCGCCCATGAAGCGCTCCTTCTCGTCCTGCCGCTCCGTGCCGACCTCGCCCGAGGGGAGGTAGAGGCTGGCGACCGTCACGCCCGGCAGGTCGATCTCGGCGTACCGTCCACTGCCGTCGAACTCCGAGGAGCCGAAGCCCACTTGCAGGCGCTCCGGCTCGCGCCGTGCGTAGACGGAGACGCCGGCCCTGCCCTTGGCCGCGGCCGGGGCGTGCAGCGCGTGCCAGCCGGCCGGCTCCCGCACCTCCTCCGGCATCTGGCCGGGCTCGGCCCTGACCTCCTGGAGGCAGACCACATCGGCGGAGGTGTCCGCCAGCCACTCCACGAAGCCCTTCCTGGCGGCGGCGCGGAGCCCGTTCACGTTCACGCTTGTCACACAGAGCACTCCGGCACCATACGGGAGCCGGGAGTCCCCCGGCCGACAGTCGTATGGCCTCCGGACCTCCTTACGATGGCGGACATGCAGATCCGTCCCGTGCGCTTCGACCACCCCGACGCCATGAAGCTGAGCGACCTGGTGCAGCTCGAGTACGCCGAGCGCTACGGCGACGGCGACATCACGCCCATGGACCCGGCCCAGTTCGACCCGCCGCAGGGGCTCTACCTCGTCGCGTACGACGGCACGGAGCCGGTGGCCTCCGGCGGCTGGCGCGCCCAGGAGGCGAACGGCGAGGGTTACGCCGACGGCGACGCCGAGATCAAGCGGATGTACGTCGTGCGCGAGGCTCGTGGCCGGGGGCTGGCCCGCCGGATCCTCGCCGCCCTGGAGGACAGCGCGCGGGAGGCCGGCCGGACCCGCATGGTGCTGGAGACCGGCATCAAGCAGCCCGAGGCCATCGCCCTCTACACCTCGTCCGGCTATGCCCCGGCCGAGAAGTTCGGCCTCTACCGCTGCTACGAGGACAGCCGCTGCTTCGCCAAGGTCCTGTAAGGCAGGACGGGCGGGCCCGGGCGGACGGTCGGCTCCGGCAGGGCGGTCAGCTCTGGGAGGACGGTCGGCTCCGGCAGGACGGTCGGCCCCAGCAGGACGGTCAGCTGCGGTAGGCCTCCAGCAGCCACAGCCAGACCTCGCTCATGGTCGGGTAGGCCGGGACGGCGTGGTGCAGCCGTTCGACCGGCACCTCACCGGCCACCGCCACCGTCGCCGACTGCAGCAGCTCGCTCACCCCAGGGCCGACGAAGGTGACACCGACCAGATGGCCCCGGTCGAGGTCGACGACCATACGGGCCTTGCCGCGGTAGCCGTCCGCGAACAGCGAGGCGCCCGCCACCTGCCCCATCTCGTAGTCGACCACGCGCGTCCTGCGGCCCTGCCGCTCCGCCTCGGCCGCCGTGAGCCCGACCGCGGCGACCTCCGGCAGGCTGAACACCACCTGGGGCACCGCCGCCGAGTCGGCCGTGGTGACATGCGCGCCCCATGGCCCGGTCTCCAGCTCCGCCGCTCCACGCGCGCGTGCGGCAATCACCCCGCCGGCGATCCGGGCCTGGTACTTCCCCTGGTGGGTGAGGAGCGCCCGGCGGTTCGCGTCGCCCACCGCGTACAGCCAGCCGTCGTCCAGCGCCTTCACCCGGCAGGTGTCGTCCACCTCCAGCCAGGACCCCGGCTCCAGGCCGATCGTCTCCAGGCCGAGGTCGTCGGTGCGCGGGGCGCGGCCGGTGGCGAAGAGCACCTCGTCGGCGACGACCTGCCCGCCGTCGTCGAGCATGACGGTGACGGGGCCGCCCGCGGCGGCCTCGCGCCGTACGCCGGTGACCGACGTGCCCATACGGACGTCCGCCCCGGCCTCCCGCAGCGCCTCGGCGACGAGCTCGCCCGCGAACGGCTCCATACGCGGCAGCAGCCCGTCCCCGCGGACGAGCATCGTGACGGCGGAGCCGAGCGCCTGGTACGCGGTGGCCATCTCCACGCCGACGACGCCGCCGCCCACGATGGCGAGCCGCGGCGGGACCGCCCGGGCGCTGGTGGCGTCCCGGCTGATCCAGGGACGGGCGTCCGCGACGCCCGGAAGGTCGGGCACGATCGGCCTGCTGCCGGTGCACACGGCCACGGCGTGCCGCGCGGTCAGCAGCCGCGTGCCGCCCTCCGGCGTCTCCACGGCGACCCGGCGCGGTCCGTCGAAGCGCGCGCGGCCACGTACGAGCTGGGCGCCGACCGAGTCCAGCCAGCGGACCTGGCCGTCGTCCTTCCAGTGCGAGGCGAAGCCGTCACGGCGGGCGAACACGGCGGACGCGTCGAGGCCGCCGTCCACGGCCTGCCGTGCGCCGTCGACGGCCCGGACCTCGGCGAGCGCTGCGACCGGGCGCAGCAGCGCCTTGCTCGGCATGCACGCCCAGTACGAGCACTCGCCGCCGACCAGCTCGTCCTCGACGACCGCGACGCCGAGACCGGCTTCGCCGAGCCGCCCTGCGAGCACCTCGCCGACCGGGCCTGCGCCGAGCACGATCACGTCGTACGCGTCCTCCTGCGTGGGCTGCATGGGCTCCGCCTCTCGGCTCGGGGTGGCTGCGGGGTGATTCCGGGGATGGTTCGGGGGTGGTTCGTGAGTGGTCCTGGGGCGTTTCGGGGGGATTCAGGATGGTTCGGAAGGTGGCCCTGGGGGCTCGTCCCATCCTTTCGCCGCTCCGCGAAGTCGGCCACATGAATCGCTGGAATACGGACAGGCTCCCCCCTGTTCCCCGAGCGGACAGCCGCCGACGACATCCGGAAGCAGGTAGAGCACATGAGCACGGTCGAGCTGACCAAGGAAAACTTCGACGAGGTCGTCTCCGAGAACGACTTCCTCCTCATCGATTTCTGGGCCTCCTGGTGCGGCCCGTGCCGTCAGTTCGCACCGGTTTACGAGCAGGCCTCCGAGCGCCACTCGGATCTGGTCTTCGGCAAGGTGGACACGGAGGCGCAGCCGGAGCTCGCGGCGGCCTTCGACATCCGGTCGATCCCGACGCTGATGATCGTGCGGGAGAACGTGGCGATCTTCGCCCAGCCCGGCGCGCTGCCGGAGACGGCTCTCGAGGACGTCATCGGGCAGGCGCGCGCCCTGGACATGGAGCAGGTCCACAAGTCCGTCGCCGAACAGCAGGCCGCTCAGCGGCAGGACAGCACGCCCGGCTCCTCCGCCTGACCCGGCTGCCCCGCCTGGTCGTCCTGATTCGCTCGGCCCCCCTGTGGAGGAGGCTGGGCGGCGGGCGGAGTACTGCGCCACGGGGGAAGACACTGCGCTCCGCCCGCCGACGGAGGGCACGCCAGGCCGTGGGCGCGACCCCCGGAGACCACTGTGCCGGTGACGACTCGAGAGACGCTGGTCAGCCGCTGGAACGCTGACGCTCCGTCGGTTTTTCTCCTCAACTCTCCTTCGAGGAGGGCTCCCTAGCCTCGTGGCGACTCTCCGGAATACCGGAGGACGGCTAGGACGGCGGAGTGGAGGCCGGGCGTGAGGCGTTCACGGGTGTGGCTGCGGCGGGTGCTGCGGGATCTGGGAACGGGGCTGACGGCGGTGGGGCAGTGCCTCGGCGCCTATACGTCCGCCGAGTGCTACGGCTTCGTGCCGGGGGCCGGTTCCCTGGCTGGTCCGGCGGCCGGTTCAGCGGCCGGTCCAGCGGCCGGTCCACCGGTCGGCCCATCGGCCGGTGAACGTGTTCCCGGGCCCGGCCATCCCGAGCGCCTCGTCCCGTTCGCCGCGCCGCCCGCGTCGGAACGGGCGATCTGGCGGCAGCTGGAAGAAGTGTGGGAGCGCGCGGAGCCGGAGCCGGGGGTCAGGACGCGGCAATCACGACGGCGGAGGCCACATCCGCGTCGTGGGTGAGCGACAGATGCCATGAGGTGACGCCGCGTTGGGCCGCTGCCGCGGCGACGGTGCCGCGTACGTGCAGCATGGGACGGCCCCCCGGCGCTGTCCGGACCTCGGTGTCGTGCCAGCGGAGCCCGCCGGGCGCGCCGAGCGCCTTGGCCACGGCTTCCTTGGCGGCGAATCGCGCCGCCAGGGAGGCCGTACCGCGCCGGGCGCCGGACGGAAGGGCCAGTTCCGCCCCGGTGAAGAGCCGGTCGGCGAGGCCGGGGTTGCGCTCCAGGGCCAGGGCGAACCGCCCGATCGCCGCCACATCGATCCCGACCCCGACGACCTGCGGAGGGAGGGGCGGAGTGACGAGCGGGGGCGGCAGGAGCCAGGTCAGCCATTGGCCGAGGCCCGTCAGGATGCCGCCGAGAAGACCCGGTGCGGTGGTGTCGTCGCTTCGCATGCGGTGAGGCTGGCACCACCGGCTCGACGCCTGCTCGAAGAGTCCGCGAGCGCGGCGAACCGGCGAACCCGGCCGGGCCAGCCGCGGCCCGGCCGACCCAGCCCTCCTCCCAGCCGCCCCCTCACCCTCCGCGCCGCTCCCCAGGACCCCCCGGTCCAGCGGGAGCACCAGGACCCCCAGGCCCACCCGCGCCACCGGGCCCGCCCGGCCCGCCAGGCCCGCCGGGGCCGCGCGCCTCCAGCCGTATGTCCTTCAGCATCAGCGCGAGCACCAAACCAACCGCCAGCACGGGAACGGCGGAGAGGAAGACGGTGGACAGCGCTCCGCTGTAGACGTCGGCCACGGCCGCGGCGGTGGACGGGTCGAGGGAGTCCAGCTGACGCGGCTCGAGGGTGCCGCCCACGACCCGGTCGGCCACATCTGCCGGGAGCAGCCGTACGGCCTCGGTCGCCAGCCGCGCGTTCAGCAGCGAGCCGAAGACCGTGGCGCCGAAGGCCACTCCGATGTTGCGGGCGAGGCCCACGGTGGACGTGCTGACCCCGATGTGCTCCCGGGGGGCCGTGCTCTGGGCGACGAGCGTGGTCACCTGCGACGACAGCCCGACGCCGACACCCATCACGGCGAGCAGCGCGCTGACGGTCGCGGCTCCGGTGTCCGAGGAGGTCAGCGACATGAATCCGGCGGCCACGGCGGCGAGCCCCGTACTGGCCACCGGGAACCACTTGTAGCGCCCGGTCTTCGCGATCACCTGCCCGGCCACCACCGTCGCCACCGCCATGCCGATCATCGCGGGCAGGAACAGCAGGCCGGTACGGGTGGCGCTGACGCCTTCGACCGTCTGGAAGAGCAGCGGTACGAAGTTGACACAGCCGAAGAAGGCGAAGCTGACGGCGAACGCCACCACCACACAGATGGTGAACGTCCGGTCGGCGAACAGCCCGAGCGGGACGACGGGTTCATCCGCGCGCCGCTCCTGCCGCAGCCACACCGCGCCCAGCAGCAGCGCGCCCGCCCCCAGGGCGATGACCGCGGAGTGCCCCCATCCGTAACGGCCCGCCAGGTCCGTCACCAGGACCAGGCAGACGATGACCCCGGTGAGGAGCGCCGTTCCCAGGTAGTCGATACGGGGCCGGGCCGCGCCGCGGGCGGAGCCCGGCAGCAGGGCCCAGATGCCCGCCATGGCGAGGAGGCCGAGCGGCAGGTTGACGTAGAAGATCCAGCGCCAGCCGAGCTGGTCGGTCAGGAAGCCGCCGGCCAGCGGCCCCGCCAGGTTGGCGATGACCATGACCCCGGCGAACCACCCCTGGTACTTGGCCCGTTGCCGGGGCGGCATCAGGTCGCCGAGCACCGAGAAGGCGCTCACCTGGAGCCCGCCGCCGCCGAGTCCCTGGAGCGCGCGGAACGCGATGAGCTGCCCCATCGAGCCGGCCGCGCCGCAGGCCGCGGACCCGGCGAGGAAGGTCACGACGGCGGTCAGGTAGACGGCCCGGCGGCCGAAGAGGTCGCCCAGTTTTCCGTAGACCGGCATGGCCACGCTGAACGTGAGCATGTACGCCGTGAACGTCCAGCTGTAGAGGTCGAGGGCGCCCAGGTCGGAGGTGAGGCTGGGGCCCGCGGTCGCGACGATCGACTGGTCGAGCATCGACATCGCGCTGGTGAGCAGCAGGGCGGCGAGGAGCAGGGGGAATCGGGGCGGGCGCGGGCGCGGGGGCGGGGGCGCGGTGGCCGGTCCTTGCGGACGGCCTGAGCCGGTTTCGGTCATCGGGTCCTCCTCGTCGGGCCACACATAAAGACTTTTGGCAATTGTATGCCATACGCATATAGATGTCTTGTGTAGCCTGGCGCCAGAAGGTTGCTCCGCGACCGGGGGGTTTCCGTGACCGTGACCAGATCGCCGCCCCCGGTCGAGTACCGCTCAAGCAGAAGTCAAGTAATCGACCTCACGCTCACGAAGTGCATCAGGCCGTATCAATGATGCAAACCAACGGGAGGGCCAGTGCTGCAGATCGGGTTACTTGGAACCCTGCAAGTCGTGCATGACGGCGTGCATGTCACGCCATCCGCCCCGAAGGTCCGACAAGTTCTCGCCTTGCTGGCCCTGAGGGCCAACACCACAGTCCCGCTGCATCAACTGGTGGAGGAACTCTGGGAGGAGCGCCCGCCGTCCAGCGCGGCCACGACCCTTCAGACGTACATCTACCAGTTGCGCAAGCTGCCGGGCCTGTGCGATCCGCAGCTTTCCGGCCCTTCTGTGGGCACCCGGGCACTGCTCACCACGCCGGGCGGCTACCGGCTTTCGGTGCCCTCGGACTGCCTGGACGCCCAGGAGTTCGGCGAACTCGCCATGCGCGGCAGACAGGCGATGGAGAAAGGCACTGTGGCGGAAGCCGCCGACCTGCTGCAGCGGGCCCTCACTGTCTGGCGAGGGCCCGCTCTCAGTGATCTGGCCCCCGGCCCGATCGTCGGCATCGACGCCCTGCGGCTCGAGGAACAGCGCTACGAGGTCCTGGAGGAGCGGATCAACGCCGACCTGCTCCTCGGCCGGCACCACCGTCTGATCAGCGAGCTGACGGCGCTGGCCGCCGACAATCCCACCCGAGAAGGGCTGCACGCCAAGCTCATGCTCTCGCTCTACCGGGCGGGCCGAAGACCGGAGGCGCTGGAGGTCTTTCAGCGCATCCGCCGGGTGCTCACCAGGGAGCTGGGCCTGGAGCCCTGCTCGGAACTCCAGCGGCTGCACCAGCAGGTGCTGGCCGGTGACCGCGGGCTCGACCTGCCCGGCGGCCAGACGACCGTGCACGGCGCACCGGCGGGCGGACCGCCGGTGACGCTCCCCGCGGACGTCCCGCTGGTGGGCCGGGAGGCCGATCTGCTGCACGTCGGCAGAATGCTCTCGGAAGCCGCGGGTTCCGTGGGCTCCGCGTACGGGGGCACGGACGGTCCGCGGTGCGTGGCCGTGGCAGGCCCGCCCGGTGCGGGCACCACGGCCTTCACCGTGCATCTCGCCCACCGCCTCGGCGACGCCTTCCCCGACGGACGGCTGTATGTGTCCTTCGGGGATCCGGCGGACCCGGTGTGCGTCGAGGAGGTGCTCGCCTGTCTGCTCGAGGCGGTCGGGTACCGGCGCTCCGACCTGCCGCCGCACCGCGCCGACCGGGCCCGGATGTTCAGCGCATGGACCTCCGGCCGCCGGGTGCTGTTGGTCGTCGACGACGTGGCCTCCGCCGACCAGGTCACGGACCTGTTGCCGGCCGACGCGGGATCCGCCGTCCTGGCCTCCGGCTACCGGCGGCTGTACGGCAGCCAGTTCAAGGTTCGGGTGGATCTGCCACCGCTCGGCTCCGAGCGGTCGCTCGAACTGTTCCTGAGCGCCCTCGGCAGGGACCGTACGCTGGACGACGCCCAAGGTCTCCACATGATGCTCGACCTGTGTGGTGACCTGCCCGGCCCGATGCTCGAGGCCGTGGGCCTGCTGGCACTGCGGCCTCACTGGTCGATCCGGCAGCTCATCGACTGGCTGAGCCGGGACCGTCCCGCCGCCGTGGCCCATCAGCGGCCGCATCCGTTCCACCACGTGGTGCGGCGCTGCGGCAGGCTGGAGCCCCGGCTCCGGGACACGCTGGCCAAGCTGGCCTGGGAGGCCACCGGCACCCTGACGGTGGAGCAGGCGGCGGGGATCCTGGACCGGGACCCGGACGAGACCGAGGAACTCCTGGAGGAGCTCGTCGAGTTCTTCCTCCTCGGTGTCGACATGGCGAGCGATCCGGCGACGGCACGGTTCTTCCAGTACCGGCTGCCGCCCCTGGTGCGTACGGCGCTACGCGCGATGCCTGTACGAGCCGGGGTCTGACGGGTCTGGTGGCACGCGGTTGAAGGGGTCGCCCCGCGGGGCGGCCCCTTCAGCCGTTCTTCCACCCTGTCCCCTGCGGTCACAGCTCCAGGCAGTCCCCGAGCTCGAGGAGCCAGCTGTTGACCTGGAGCACCATCTCGATGTTCATCCGGTGCAGCCAGTCCTGCGCGGCGGCCTGACCCTGCGGAGAGACGGCCCGGCGTGACGCCTCAAGATCCAGCAGTGGCAGGACCGGTGACGCCGGGTCGGCCAGCACCTCGGCGAACTCCTGGTGCAGGGCCTTGGTGTAGGTCGCGTCCTGGCTCACCGGGAAGGGCGCCTTGGGCCGCTCCAGGACCTTTTCCGGCAGCAGGTCCCCCGCGGCCGCCCGCAGCAGGCTCTTCTCCCGGCCGTCGAAGGTCTTCATCTCCCACGGGATGTTGTACGCGTACTGGACGAGGCGGTGGTCGCAGAACGGGACCCGCACCTCGAGCCCCGAGATCATGCTGAGCCGGTCGTTGCGCTCCAGCAGCCGGGGCAGCCAGTGGGTCAGATGCAGATGGCAGATCTCCCGGGCGCGGCGCTCCGCTGCGTCCTCGCCGGGCAGCCGCGGGATCTCCGCCATCGCCTGCGCGTACCGCTCCGCATAGTACGAGCCCATGTCCAGCCGGGACTTGAAGGCCGGGGAGAGCAGCCCCTGACCCAGGCCCTCCCGGGTTCCCGGGTGCCACTGCTCGAAGGCGACCCACGGGAACTGCTCCTCGTAGGCCAGGTCCGGTATGTGCACCCAGCTGTAGCCGCCGAAGATCTCGTCGGCGCTCTCCCCCGTCAGCGCGACCTTGGAGTGCCGGTGCACGCCCGCGAAGGCCTGGTAGGTCGAGGTGTCCATGTCCCCGAAGGGGGCCGGGACGTCCTGGGCGCGCAGCACCGTGCGGCGCGCGACGGGGTCGATCAGGTCCGACGTGGTGAGCTCGATCTCCCGGTGGTCGGCGCCGATGTGTTCGGCGACGGCCCGTGCGTACGGGGAGTCAGGGGCGCTGCGCACCAGGTCGGGCTGGAAGTTGTCGCTGTAGCCGCTGTAGGTGACGGTGGTGGTGCGGACCCGGCCCGCGCCCTCACGGGCCAGGGCGCGCGCCGCGAGCGCGGCGACGGTGCTGGAGTCCAGGCCCCCGGAAAGCATCACACTCAGCGGCACGTCGGAGACGAGCTCCCTGGCCACGCTGCTCTCCAGCAGCTCGCGCACGGTGCGGACGGTCTCGTCCAGACCGTGCTCGTGCGGATGGGCCTCCAACTGCCAGTACCGGCGCAGCGATACGCCGCCCGGGCCGTACACCAGTGTGTGCCCGGGCGGCAGATCGCGGAGGTCGCGGTAGACGGACTCACCGGGGGCGCGGGCCATCGAGAACAGCACCCGCATGCCGTCGAGGTCGACCACCGGCCGGACGGCGGGGTGGGCAAGGAGGGCCTTGGGCTCGGAGCCGAAGACGAGCCCTCCGCCGCTCTCCGCGTAGTAGAGCGGCTTGATGCCGAAGCGGTCGCGGGCCAGGAACAGCCTGCGGCGGCGCGGGTCCCAGATGGCGAAGGCGAACATGCCCTCCAGCCGCTCGACACAGCGCTCGCCCCACTCCAGATAGGCGTGGAGCACCACCTCGGTGTCGCTGCGGGTCCGGAAGCGGTGACCGCGGCCGGCCAACTCGGTGCGCAGCTCCCGGAAGTTGTAGATCTCCCCGGAGTAGGTGAGAGCCGCGGCCGGCTCATCGCCCGCCGGATCCCCGCCCGCCGCTGCCCCGCCCTCCCCGGCGACCATGGGCTGGCGGCCGCCGGCCAGGTCGATGACCGCCATCCGGGTGTGGACCAGCGTGGCGTGCCCGTCCGTCCACACGCCCTGGTCGTCCGGGCCCCGGCAGGCCATCGTGCGCGCCATGTTCTCGGCGAGTCCGGGTTCTCCCCCAGCTAACGCTGGGGGTGCCCCCACCCGGGCCTGACCGCCCTCGCGGACGGCCCAGCCTGCGATGCCGCACATACGGGATCTCCTTCCGTGGCCTGTCGGTGCCTGGAGATCCAAGATCTCCCGGCGCGCTCGAAGCGGGTTGGAGAGGCGCTGGAACGGCGCCGTCCGCGGTCTCCCCCGCAGCCTTAAGGGCACGGGTGGGGGCACCCCCAGCGTTGGCTGGGGGTGCCCCCATCGCCGGGCGTCAGCGGCGGTAGGCGGGTATGAGGATCGCGCCGACCGCCAGGTGCAGGCAGACCAGGGTGATCCGGCTCCCGGCCGTCAGGCCCGCGGAGAACAGGGGCGCGAAGAGCGAGAGCACCAGCACTCCGGCCGCGGCAGCGGTCCACAGGGCGCGGGCGCGGCGGTTCAACCGCTCCAGGGCGGCCAGCAGGCCCCACGCCACGAGCGAGACGACCGCCACCGAGATGACCACGGCAGGCAGGGCGAGCTCGCTGGTGCTGGTGGAGCCGGGGCCCTCCGGGACTCTCAGATCGACGTCGAGCGCGGTGCTGGCGACGATCCAGATCAACGTGTCGGCCAGGACGGCTCCCAGGGCGGCGAGGGCACGGATGCGCACCGGGCTTCCGGTGCGGGCGGTGGCGGGGGTTGCGGGGGTTGCGGGCATCTCGGTCTCCTTCGGACCACGGATACGCGGGTCCGGTCTTGGGTTCGATGCTGCTTCATACTGTGCGCAACACATATTCATGACCTACGCATATAATGGTCGCACACCCAGGAATGCTGAGTCCAGTCGTGTGCAAGTAACCTCGAAGCGTGAATGGTGCAGACACAATCGGGACGAAAGCTCACAACAGGGCCCATGAAGGGGAGCGCGGTGCCCCGGTCGACGAGACCGTGCTCACCGCCGTCGAGCTGGCGATGATCCGGATCCGCCGCCGACAGGCCCGGCGCAGCCTTGCCCGGCCCGTGGTTCAGGGCATGGCGGAGCCGGTGGATCTCAACACGCTCACCGTCATCGACGCCGTCGACGAGGGCGCGAGCGAGGAAGGCCGGGACGTCACGGTGGGGTTCGTCGCCGACCGGCTCGCCATCGACCCCTCCCGGGCCAGCCGGATCGTCGCCGACGCCGTCAAGTCGGGCTTCGTACGCCGCGTCGCCTCGCAGGAGGACGGCAGACGCAGTTGCCTGGAGCTCACCCGGTCGGGCCGCGAGGCCGTGGCCGCCGCGCACCGGACCCGGCAGTCCTTCTACTCCGATGTACTCGAGGGCTGGGACCCGGACGAGCAGCGGGAGTTCGCCCGGCTGCTCACCAAGTTCGTACGGTCCCTGGACGACGCCACCCGCGGCTGACCGCCGCCCACCCGCTCGGAGGCCTCCACCGGCCTCCCGCCGCCGCACACCCGCCCCACCCCCGTCCACCGCCCTTCGAGTGACCTTCGAGCCCGCCCGGCGAGGCTGATCGCGCCAGAACCCCGCAACCGACGGCGCGTCAGAGCCCCGCTGCCGCGGGACCGCCCGCGCCCTGTCTTGAAGGAGGCGCGACGGTGAGTACGACAGACCAGACGGACCAACGGCCTGCCGCGAAGGCGAAGGCCGCCAAGGGCGGCCGCCCGCTCGCGGAGGCCGCCCGTCCGGCCGGGGAGGCCGCGGAGCCCGGGAAGGCCGCGGAGATCGCGAATCCCGCGAACCCCGCTGACCCCGCGGACCCCGCGAGTCCCGGGAACCCTGCGAAGGCCGCCCCTCCAGCAGACCCCCCGGCCCCGCCGCCCGCTCGACCGGCCGCCATCGCCTGGGCCTACGCGATGGTGATCGTGGCGACGCTCGCCGCCATCGCCAGCAACGTCTTCGAGATCGCCCACCAGGTCGAGACCGGCGTCGCGGGCGCCGCCACCACCGGCGATCTGGTCCTGACCATCGCGTTCTGCGCGCTGTTCGGCTTCTTCGCCGAGATGCTCAGGGCCGGCCGCCAGTGGGGCCGGGTGCTGCTCACCGTGTTCACCTCCCTGGGGCTGCTGTTCACCGGTCTCGGCCTCGCCGGTCTCGGCGGGCGGCCGCTGGTGGGGCCGCTGCAGGCGAGCCTCGCCGTGATCAGCTTCGTGACCTCCGTCGTCGGCCTGGTCCTGCTCTTCGTCCCCTCCGTCAACCGCTGGATGGCGGCCGTGCGCCAGGGCAGCCGTACGATCCCGCAGCGGCTGCGCAAGGCCGTGCTCACGGCCCATGTGGCCATCTCGGTCGGCTGGCTGGGCCTGGTGACCGGGATGTTCGCTATGTCCGTGGCCGGCGCCACCACGCACAGCGCCGAGCAGCAGGCCGCGATGTACCGCACCATGTCCATGCTGGACGAGATCTTCCTCGGCATGACCAGCATGTTCGCGCTGATCACCGGCATCGTCGTCGGTGCGGGCACCAAGTGGGGCCTGCTGCAGCGCAGATGGGTGGCCGTCAAGTTCTTCACGACCATGGGCGTGATGCTGCTCGGCTTCTCGGTCATCCACCAGCTGATCCTCAAGGCCAACGAACTGGTCGACGCCGACGCCCCGGTGCGCGGCGGCGAACTGGACACCGTCGGCTGGTCCATGGCCGGGGCCGCCGCCCTGGCGCTGCTGTCCCTGGTCTTCATGACGGCCGTGTCCACGTACAAGCCCTGGGGTCCCACCCGCTGGGGACGCCGGGGTCACCGGCGCTCCCCCGAAGCCACCCGATAAACCGTGAGACGTCCGTCCGGGCCCCGTCCCGTACGCCATGAAAGGACAACCATGACAGCGATCCGGGACACCGAAGTCCTGCGCCACAGCCGCCTGCTGGGGGTCGGCACCTACCGGCCGGAGCGGTCCGTGCCCAACACCGAGATCGCGGAGCGGACCGGCCTCGACCCGGACTGGATCGAGCGCCGCTCGGGCATCCGCTCCCGCCGTTACGCCTCTCCCGCCGAGACCCTGCCGACGATGGCGACGTCGGCCGCCGAGAAGGCGCTCGCCTCCGCGGGCATCGGCGCCGACCAGCTCGGCACGGTCATCGTCGCCACCATCACCTCCATGGAGCAGATGCCCGCCGTCGCCGTCGAGGTCGCGCACCGGCTGGGCGCAACGCAGGCCGCCGCGTTCGACGTCTCGGCGGCCTGCGCGGGCTTCTGCCACGCCGTGGCGCTCGCGAGCGACCTCGTACGGATGGGCCGCTCCGACCACGTCCTGGTCATCGGCGCGGAGCGGATGACGGACATCCTCGACCACTCCGACCGCGACACGGCCTTCCTCTTCGCCGACGGCGCCGGCGCCGTGGTCGTAGGACCCTCGCAGGAGCCCGGGATCGGCCCTGTGGTGTGGCGCGCGGACGGCTCGCGCAACGCGGCCCTGAAGATGACCTCGCCCTGGCACGACGGGACGGGCGAACGGCCGGAGGCACGGCCCGCCATCACCATGTCCGGCTGGAAGGTCTACCGCTGGGCGACCAGCGAACTCATCCCCGCCACCCGCCGGATGCTGGAGCTGGCCGGCGTCACCGTGGACCAGCTCGACGCCTTCATCCCGCACCAGGCCAACATGCTCATCACCGACTTCGTCGTCGATCAGCTCGGCCTGACGGAACGGACCGCGGTCGCCCGGGACATCGTCACGAGCGGCAACAGCTCGGCTGCCTCGATACCGCTGGCCATGGAGGAGCTGCTGGCCGGGGGCCGGGCGCCCAGCGGCGGACTCGCCCTGCTGGTCGGATTCGGCGCGGGGCTGGTCTACGCGGGCCAGGTGGTCCGACTCCCCTGACCGCGGCCCCGTACGGAGCGGGCACCCGGCTGCCACAGCGGCCCGGGTGCCCGCTTCATCTTCCCCTGGCTCGCCTCCCTAGCCACGTGTTGGGGGTACGCGGTGGCGCGTCAGCGACGCACAGACGAGCGGGAGTCACGGCAGCGTCGGCATGTGCACGGCGGCCATCGAGCAGGATCGAACGGGCTGGGGTCCGGCTCCACGGGGACCAGTACATGACGGACAGCGGAGCGCTGACCGTCCCTGCTCACCCGGTACACCTTGATCGTCATGGCCATGCGATCACCTTGACGCAGGGCGTGAGCGTCGCGTGTGCTGCGGCAGATCGCTCTGTCTGACGAGCCACCTTGAACGCCTGCTCCAGTCGGACGGCCGTTGCGCAACTCTCTTCCTGCGTCCGGCATGCGGTACAGGTCACCCCGTGCTCCAGGTACGCCCGCCACGCGCCCTGCGAGCCATCACGTAGACGACTGACACTCATTGCTCCCCCCTTTGCAACGCCCGCAGGGACTGCACGACGGATGCGGGGGGCGGCGTGTGATTCGGGTGGCGGCGGATCAAGACGACGCAATCGGTGATCACGCTTTTGTCCTTGGTCGCCGACATGACCGTCGTGAGCGTCGTGCACTCCTCGCAGTTGTTCGTCAATGCGCCGCCCCCTACCGTCCGGCGGGGGATTCCTGACCGGGCGTACGTCGCCCCGCGCAGGACCGTTCTCACCCGTTCGAGTGCGTGGCGGATAAGGTCTGCCATTGTCGGCGCTCCTTTGCAGCGTCGGCCATGCCCCGGGACGGTGCCCGCCGTCGCCGGGGTCTCTTGCTCCCGCCACGCTTCCGGGCGTGGTTGGGCCGCACCACGGCAGAACTGCCGTACTCATGCGGCATCTTGGCCGCAGGGGATACTCTGACCTGGGCAGACGGCGGCCGGACGGAGTACGGACATGGCACTCAAACGGCAGGCCCTGGCACAACGCCGGAAGGCTTGCGGCTACACCCAGGAGGCATTTGCCGAAGTCCTCCGAGTGGACCGCACCACCGTGCAACGCTGGGAGCGCGGCGAGGTTGATCCCCAACCACATCAGCGGCCGAGAATGGCCAAGCTGTTGGACCTTACACGCGCACAACTTGACGAAATACTGGGCGCCCATGACGGTCTGGCGTCGCCGGCAACGACGCTCGCTTCTCCTGCGAATACCGAAGAACCGCGCGGCCTTGACGCCGATATCGCGCATATGAAGGCCAGCGCCGCGCATCTCTTGAAGCATGCCGACAGGCACGGCGGTGACCTGGTGGCACCTGCCGCGGTCCAAGTCTGGCGATCCGCACAGCGGAAACTCGACACTGGCTCCGTTCGAGAAAATGATCAGCGCGCCTACCTGGCCGCTGTAGCGGAATCAGCCGAAGTCGCCGGATGGCTCCTTTTCGATGCCGGGCAATGGGATGCCGCCCGCGCCGCATTCCTGGAATCGCACATGCTGGCTCGACATGCCGGAGACCGGTCAATGCAGTGGTTCGCGCTGGACATGCTCGCCATGCTGGACATTGAGCGCGAGCGGCCAGCGGAAGCGCTGCGCATTGCCGATGAGCTCATGTGCGAGCCCCACATTCCGCCGAGAGTCGCGCTCTTGGCGCGGGTACGACGTGGCCGGGCGCTTGCCCAAATGGGCGAGCAGAAACGCACCCTGACCTTTCTGGACGCGGCGCGTGGCGGAGCCGAGGAGTCCATCAGTCCGCGCGACCCGGGGTGGGCATGGTGGGTGGATGAAACCGAAGTGAAGTGGCATACGGGCGCAGCACTGCTGGACCTGGGCGTCCCACAGGAAGCCACCCCCACAATTCAGGGTTCCCTGGCAGGCGTAACCATTCCGGATGGCCGAAGTGCATTGCATCTCCGGATCGGACTGCTCTCCGCCTTTACGGAAAGCAGAGCGTGGCGCGAGGCAGAAGCTGAACTGGAGGCCATCGCATCACTTCTGCACACCGTCAGCTCCGGAAGAAACCGCTACCTTCTCCGACGGGTACTCCGCGCAATCGACCGAGACTCGCGCGCCCCCGTATGGCTCTCGCACCTTGCCAAGGAGACGGCCGCCGCCATTGCAGCGTAAGGCGCCCAACAGCCCCTCCCAACGGGCAAGCCACGACTGTGCCGTGGGGAGCACAAGCTCCCCACGGCACAGTCGTGTGGGCGTCGACGGCGCCGACGGGATCAGTACCCCGCCGTCACCTCCAACAGCGCGAAGGGGCTGGGGCGTTCGCGGTCCTGGAACTGCCTCAGCGGCGAGGTCGTCCCCCGGTGCGCGGAACCCGCCTCCCAGCCCCGGAAGGCCCCCAGGCTCGCCCACTCGCTCAGCACCGCGTAGGCGCCCGGCGCTGTGAGGTCGCGCAGCAGCTCGTTGCCCAGCAGGCCCGGCGTGCCCGCCAGGTCCTTGCTGATCCGGTGGTACGCCTCCTCCACCGCGGGCACATCCGCTTCCGCGGCCCGCAGATACAGCAGGACCCGCACCCGGCCGGGAGCCGCGCTCATCACGCCACCTCCACCAGGTGCATCATCGCCAGCGAGCCGCCGGTCCGGTACGGGTGCAGCTTCTCCCGGTGCCGTACGTGCTCGGCGCTGCTCTCGAAGGCCAGGAAGGACTCCCGGTCCGTCCAGTCGCTGACCACGTAGTAGACGGACTCCTCTTTCGCGCTGCGCGCCAGCGTGTGGCCCAGGTTCGCGGACTGCGCGGTGACCTCCTTGCTGCCCTCCGCCCAGACCTTCTCGAAGTCGGCCTCCAGGCCCGGCTTGACCTGGACGGTCAGCAGCACCCGGAAGGCTCCGGCCTGCCGGCCCGCCACCTCAGACACCCCCGTCGACGTGCAGCGTCTCGCCGTTGACGTACGTGGACAGCTCGCTCGCGAGGAACAGCACGGCCCCGGCGATCTCCTCAGGGCGCCCGAACCGGCCCAGCGCCATCATGCGCAGGTACCGCTCGTTGTACTGGGCGCGCTGCTCATCGGTCAGCTCGTCGGGCTCCGAGGTGTCGATGACGCCCGGGGCGACGACGTTGAACCGGATGCCCTTGCCCCCGAGTTCCTTGCACAGGGAGCGGGTGAGCCCGACGAGACCAGCCTTGGACGCGGTGTAGTGGCCGCGCAGCGGGATGCCCGCCATCGCCCCGCGCGAGCCGATGTTGATCGCCGAGGAGCCCTCGCGCAGCAGCGGAAGCAGCTTGCTGATCACCATGAAGGGGCCGGTGAGGTTGGTGGTGACCACCCGCTCCCACTCCTCGAACTGCAGCTGCGCGAACGGGATCTGGCTGATCACGCCGGCGTTGTTGACCAGCACGTCCAGCGATTCGAACCGGCTCTGGCACTCCTGGAGCAGCAACTCGACGCCCGCGGGCGTGCTCACGTCCGCCCGTACCAGCGCGTGCTCCCCGCCGATCTCCTTCAGCTCACGGGCCAGGCTCTCCACCGCCTCGCCCTCCTGCCGGTAGCAGGTCACCACCGTGGCGCCGGCCTTGGCCAGCGCCAGTACGACGGCCCGCCCAATGCCTCGGCTACCGCCGGTGACCAGGGCGTTCTTGCCCACCAGTTGAAGTTCCATGCTTCCTCCGTCATCTCGCGTCGCGTCGATGGTCGAAATGTCGCCGACTGGGCCGGACCGGCCGCCGGACCGTTCCGCCGGATCGGTCCTTCGGATCGGTCCTTCGGATCGGCCCGTTCACCGGCCGTCCGGGACGGGGCGGCACTCCAGGACCGCCCAGCGCCCGGGGACCGGCTCGTTCACCAGCTCGAAGCCCGCGGCCGCCAGCAGCGCCCGCCACTGGTCCTCGCCGCGCTCGCGTCCGCCGAAGCGGATCAGCATGTCCAGGTCGAGCAGCTTGCCCCGGTCCCACCGGTTGGCGGGGCCCACCAGGAACTCGCAGATCAGCAGCCGTCCTTCGGGGTTGTCCGCGAGCGCCTCGCGGACCCGCTCGAGGATCGCGACCGCGCGCTCGTCGTCCCAGTCGTGCAGCACGGCCTTGAGCACGTACGCGTCCCGGCCCGGCGGCAGCTCCTGGAAGAAGTCGCCGGGGACCACCTCGGCGCGGTCCGCGACCCCGGCCTCATCGAGGAGCTTGTGCGCCTCCTCGACCACCGACGGGCGGTCGACGAGCGTGCCGCGCACGTCCGGGTGGTGCCTGAGCACCTCGGAGAGGAAGTAGCCGTGCCCGCCCCCGACGTCGGCGATCCGCGCGAAGCGGCCGAAGTCGAAGCCGTCGATGAGCATCCGGGCCGTGGCGTGGCTCATGCCCGTCATCGCCCGGTCGAACAGGGCGCCTGCCTGCGGGTTCTGCTCCAGGTGCTCGAAGAAGCCGTGGCCGTAGGCGTCCTCGAAGGCGGGCTGCCCGGTGCGTACGGTGTGCATCAGCCGACCGTAGGAGCGCCAGAGCATCTCGTCGCCGTTGTAGAGCACCATGTCCCGCTGGCTGCCCGGGACTCCGGAGCGCAGCGCCTCGCTCAGGTCCGTGAGCGCGTACCTGCCGTCGGGCTGCTCCTCGAACACCCCGAAGGCGGCGGCCACCCGCAGGACGCGCCCCAGCGAGTCCGCGTGCGTATGGGTGCGCTCGGCCAGTTCGGGCACCGGGAGCGGGCCGTCGGCCAGCTCGTCGGCGATGCCCAGTTCAGCAACCACGTGCAGCACCCGGGATATCCGTTTGCCGTCCGTCAGCAGCAGAAGCCGTACGTGGGCCGGCAGCGCGGCGGTCATCGCCGGGCCGACCACACCGGTCATCGTGTCCACACGTTCTCCTAGGCCGAGGGGGTGGGTGATGGGCTGTCAGATCAGTACGGCGGCGGCGCCGACGTTGGCCAGCAGCGCCGCGACGGCCAGCCCGCCGCGCACGCGGTTCCAGCGGATCCAGCGCTCGCGGGGGTCGAGCCGGTCGAAGTCCGCGGGCAGGCGCTGCGGATCGAGCGTCGCCAGCCACCGGTTGATCGGCACGTTCTTGGTGAGCGAGACCGTCATCGCGGACGCCAGCAGCAGGGCGGCCAGGGCCGTGAGCAGCCGTACGGCGGCGTCCTCCGCGGCGACGACCAGGGCCGCGTCGCTCAGCAGGCAGCTGAGCAATGAGATCGGCATGAACGGGTCGAAGCGGGTGACCAGGCCCTTGTGCACCGGGACGTACATCCCGGTGGGCAGCGTTGTGAACAGCGGGGCCGCGAGCACGGAGATGGCGAGACCGCCGGCCGCCAGACCGCCGGCGAGCAGTGCCACGGGCATCAGTACCTGGACCAGCTGAACCACGAGTCACCCTCCCGACCTGGCCGCCGCCCGATTCGGCGGACCGCTGCCACGAGGGTCGGAGCCGCTGGTCGAAGCGGACTCGAAGACGGCTCGACGATCAACAGGCGAGCAGCAGGCGATCAAGGGGGCTATCGCCCGGTGGCTCGCCGTCGAGCGCCGCTCCACAGCGAGTCGAGCAGGTGGCGGCACGGTGGCGGATACACCCACCATCGACCGGGAGTCGTGATGCTTGAGGAAGTGCTGAGCGGGGTCGTGCTGATCGGGACGGGGACCGTCACCGGCATCTTCGTCGCCGTGGCGGTCAGCGTGGCTCCCGCCATGTCGGCCATGGGCCGGGCCGAGTACCTGCGAGCCCATGCCCTTCTGGGCAAGGGCTACCACCCGTTGATGCCGATCCTGGTCAACGTCGTGACGCTCAGCGGGTTCGCGCTCGGCTTTCTCGCCGAGGCGCCGGGCCAGGCCCTGTTCCCGGTGGCGTCGGTACTGCTCATCGGGGTGCAGGCGGTCTCGCACCTCGGCAACGTCCCGATCAACCGCTCGCTGAGCGGTCTCGCCGCGGACGGCCCCTGGCAGGATCCGCGGCCGCTGTGGCGCGCCTGGCACCGGCTGCGTACGGCCCTCGCGGCGCTCGCCCTGGCCGCCGTCACCGTCGCGGTGCTCGCCGCCCGCTGAAGCACCGCTGAAGCACCGCCGAAGCCCCCGCCGAAGCCCCGCCAAGAGGAGGAACCGCCATGCCACTGGACGCCATCACCTACCGCGTCCGTCCCGGCCACGAGGAAGAGCTCACCGAGGTCTTCTCACCGCACAACTTCACCCGGGTCGACTCGCCGGTCATCAAGGACACGTCGGGCGAGACCGTCGGGATGCTGCTGGGCACCGGGCTGTTCGTCCAGGGGGGCACCCTGGTCCGGGTGATCCACCACGACGGCGCGGGCGCCGCGCAGATCGCCCGGCACATGTCCGTACAGAAGGGGGTACACGAAGCGGAACGCGCGATCCTGCCGTACCTCACCGAGTCGCGCGACACCGAGACCCCCGAGGGCTTCCGGGAGCACTTCCACCGCAGCCTGATGACCGTGCTCGAGCAGCACAGCCCGGACGAGCGGCCCGCGGCCGGCACGGTCGCCCTGCGCTATCCGCTGCGCAGAGGCGCGGGGGCGGAACTGGCCGCGGCCCGCGCCACGGCGAACCGGCAGGCGTCCCTGCGGCTGTCCGATGGCCACCCGACGATCGTCCGTACGGCGCTCTTCCTGCACGAGGACACCCTGGTCCGGGTCGTCCAGTACGACGGCCATCCGTACGACGTGGTCGGCTATCTGTCGGACCGCTGCTTCGGCGAGGACGCGGAAGCGTGGCTCCAGCCCTATCTGGAGGGGACGGAGCTGCCCGACCACCCGGACGCGTATCTGGCCGTCGTCCACCAGCAGGCCATGCTGTCGATCGCGCACATGTCCGTCCTGGGCGTCGACTGACGACTCTTCCGCACGCTGCACTGACGAAACCGCCGCCGGGCCGGGGAGGCGCGGCGGCGGTTTCGCGGTGTCTCACCCGGTCGTCACACCTCGGGATGGTCGAACCACTCGCCCAGCTTGGTGCCCATCAGCGGGCTGCCGCGCAGCTTCAGCTTCCCGGTCAGGAACGCCTTGGCCCCGGGCAGCTTGCCGACGCCCATCGCCAGCATGTCGGGGAGCTTGATCCCGATGGTGATGTCGGGGCTCTCGTGCTGGCCCTTGTCGGTGCGGCAGGTGCCGCCCTCGACGTGTACGTAGTGGAGCTTCTGGCCGTCGGCGGAGGCGATGTCGAACTGGAAGACGCCCTTCTGCCCCTTCGCCTTCTCGGGGTTGAACTCCGACACCAGCAGGTCGAAGATCAGGCTCAGGGCGCCGTCCACCCCGCCGTCCCGCCGCGCCACCACGGCCTCGAGCTCCTTGGACGGAGTCTCCTCGACCAGCTCGATCAGCTCGGTCACCTGTTCCTGCTGCACGCTCATCCGTATCTCCCGGATTCCTAGGCTTCGGCCGTGGCGGCCGGTGACAGTTCATGGAGCGGTTCGAGGAGCTGCATCTCCCCGCCCGCGCGGATCTTCCAGAGCCGCTGGAGGTACGCCTGCTGCTCCGCGCTCTGCTCGAAGGCCCGGAAGGACGGCTCGTCCGTCCAGTCCGTCAGCACGGTGTAGCTGCCGGTCTCGCCGGCCAGCCGCAGCAGCTGCTGCCCGTGGTTGTCGGGGAAGCGGCGGACGGTCTCGGCGTGGGCGCGCCACAGCTCCTCGAACTCCGTCTCGTGCCCCTCGGCGATACGGATCCGCAGCAGCACCCGCAGCCCGGGGGTCACCGGTTCACCGCCGCCTGCTCAGCGGCGGCCTTCTCGACAAGCCCCTTGATCCGGGCCATCTCCCGGCGGGTGTTGGTGTTCAGCCGCTCGGTCATCTCCTTGTCGCCGAACGGCAGGCCCGACTTGACCGTGAACTCCTGCCGCCAGCGCATCTCCACGCCGCCGTCGGTCTCGGTGTAGGTCCAGTGGAGGTCCATGTACTCGAAGGGGCCGGTCTCGATCCGCCGCGCCCGTACGGTCCGGGTGGCCGGGTCGGGCGTGCGCTCGGAGACCCAGCTCCAGACGGCGCCGTTCTCGTCGGGGTGCAGGGTGAGCCGGAACCGCACCGTCGCGCCCTCGCGGCCGAGGATCTCCGCCTTGGCGTACTCGGAGAACAGCTCGGGCCAGGTCTCGACGTCATTGGTCATGTCCCACACCAGCTCCATGGGAGCGGCGATGACGATCGCGTTGTCGGTGGCGGCCATGTCAGACCGCTGCCAGGCTGGTGTTCACGTAGTCGATCACGGCCTGCGGGGAGTCCATCTCCTCGATGGCCTCGTCCGGGATCTGCAGGTCGTACTCGCGCTGGATCTGGCTGGCGATCTCCAGCACCGCGAGCGAGTCGTAGCCGATCTCGGTGAACGAGGTGGCGAGGTCGGACTCGGTGAGCTCCCTGCCGTCGAGCTCGCCGGTGCACCGGCTCATGATCGCCTTGAGATCGTCGAAGCTGATGCTGCTCATCTGTTCCTCCTGGATACCTGGATAAGGGTGCTGGCTGGGGGTGCCGGCCGTACGACGGTCGTGGCGGTCATGGCGGTCATGCGGAGCGCAGGACCACGGCGGCGTTGAAGCCGCCGTAGCCGCGCGCGAGGACCAGCGCGGTCCGCAAGGACGCCTCGCGCGGCCGGTCCGTGATCAGGTCGAGGCGGTACGAGGGGTCGGGGCGGGCGTTGACCGAGGGCGGGATCACCTGGTCGCGGAGCGCGAGCACCGCGGCGGCCACATCCAGCGGCGCGCCACCCGCGTAGAGCCGGCCCGTCATGGTCTTGGGCACGGATACCGGGACGGCTCCGGGGCCGAAGACCGCGTTGATGGCCTCGGCCTCCTGGCGATCCAGCTCCGGTACGCCGTGGCCGTCAGCGAAGACCACGTCGATCTCCGCAGGCGCCACTTCGGCGTCGGCGAGGGCGAGTTCGGCGGCCCGCCTGAGGCCGGGCGGGCGGCCGGATCCCGGGCGCGGGTCGAAGGTCGCCGCGTAGCCCGCGAGTTCGGCGTAGATCCGCCCGGCGCCCCGGGCCCGCGCGTCGTCGCGGCTCTCCACGACGAGGATCGCGCCGCCCTCCCCGGGCACGTAGCCGCTCGCCTCGGGATCGAAGGGCACGTACGCGCGGTCGGGTCTGAGCTCCTCGCTGAGCCGGCCGTTGGAGAGCTGGCAGACCAGCCCGTACGGGGACAGGGAGGCGTCCGTGCCGCCGGACACAACCAGCCGGGTGCCCTTGGCGAGGACCCGTCTGGCCTGCGCCAGGACGTCCAGGCCGCCCGCCTGCTCGGAGCAGAGCACCCCGCAGGGGCCGCGCATGCCGTGCCGGATGGACAGCTGTCCTGTGGTCGCCGCGTAGAACCAGGCGATGGACATGTACGCGCCCACGGCCTGCGGGCCCTCGGTGTAGAGCTTCTGCAGCTCCCGCTGGCCGAACTCGACACCGCCCGAGGAGTTGGCGGTGATGACCGCCATCTCGAGGTCGGTCATCGAGTCCGGGTCCACCTCGGCGTCGGCGAGCGCCTCGTTCGTGGCGCCGAACGCGTACTGCGTCATCGCGTCGGTCTCGCTGACGAGCCGCTGGGGCGCGTGGTCGGCCGGGTCGAAGCCGGTGGCCTCGCCCGCGACCTGCACCGGGTAGCGGCCGGGGTCGAACCGGCTGATCCGGCCCAGGCCCGACGTGCCGTCCAGGGTCGCCTGCCACCACGCCTCGCGGTCCAGCCCGTTGGGCGCGACCACACCCACGCCGGTGATGACGGGTGCGCTCATGCCGCGCCCACCTCGATTCTCTTCGGCGAGGTGAGCACCACGGCGCTCTGGAAGCCGCCGAAGCCGCTGCCCACGCTGAGTACGACGTCCAGGTCGGCCTCGCGCGCCGTGCCCGGCACGTAGTCGAGGTCGCACTCGGGGTCGGGCTCCTCGTAGTTGGCGGTGGGCGGGACCGTGCCGCGGTCCATGGCCAGCGCGCTCGCCGCGATCTCGATCGAGCCGATCGAGCCGAGCGAGTGCCCGACCATCGACTTGATGGAGCTCACCGGGATGCGGTACGCGTGCTCGCCGAGGCTCCGCTTGTACGCGGCCGTCTCGTGCCGGTCGTTCTGCTTGGTGCCGGAGCCGTGGGCGTTGGCGTAGTCGATCTCGTCCGGGTTGATCCGGGCCTCGTCGAGCGCCGCCGTGATGGCCTCTCCCATCTCCCGCCCGTCCGGCCGCAGCCCCGTCATGTGGTAGCCGTTGGCGCGGGCCGAGTAGCCCGCCACCTCGCAGTAGATCCGCGCGCCGCGGCGGCGGGCGTGCTCCAGCTCCTCGATCACGAAGACCGCGGAACCCTCGCCGAGCACCAGGCCGTTGCGCCGCCGGTCGAACGGGCGGCAGGCGTGCTCCGGATCGTCGTTGCTGGTGGAGGAGGCCCGCAGGGTGTCGAAGCAGGAGACGGTGATCGGATAGATCGGCGCGTCCGTGGCGCCGGCCACCATCACCTCGGCCGAGCCCTCGCGGATCAGGTCGACCGCGTACCCGACGGCGTCGATGCCCGCGCAGCAGCCGGAGCTGACCACGGTCGCGGGGCCCTCGGCGGCGACAGCCCACGCCACCTCGGTCGCCAGCGAACTGGACATCACGTGCGAGTACAGGTGCGGCACCATGTAGCCCTGATCGACCAGCCACTGGCGGCCGTTGTCGCTGACGGTGCGGTACTCCTGCTCCATGGAGATGGCGTTGCCGACGCCGTTGCCGACGCTCACGCCGATCCGGTGCGGGTCCTCCGCGTCGAGGTCGAGCCCGCTGTCGGCCACCGCCTCGCGGGCCGCGACCAGCGCGAACTGGCCGGCCCTGTCGGTGCGCCGGATCTCCTGGTACGAGAGACCGGCCTGCTCGGGGTCGAAGTCGCACTCCGCGCCGATGCGGCTGCGGAACGGCGCCGGGTCGAAGAGCGTGATCCGCCGGGTCGCCGTATGGCCCTTGACGATCATCTCCCAGAACGCCTCGCGGCCGGGCTGGCCCGGGGCGACGACCCCTATGCCGGTGATCACCGCGCGTGCGCTCATCGCACGTCACCCACTTCGGGCAGGGTGCCCTCGCCGGGCAGCGGTTCGCAGTCGACATGGCCGAGGTCCGGGCGCGGGGCGAGCGGGCTGAGGAAGAAGGCGACGAAGGCCTGCTCGCTGCCCGGGTTCTCGATGCGGTGCCGGACGCCGATCGGCACCATGAAGGACTCGCCCGGCTCCAGCACCACCTCCCTGCCCTCGATCCGCAGCAGGATCCGGCCGCGGATGGCGTGGAAGAACTCCTCGGAGTACGGGTGGTAGTGCTCGGAGACGAACTCTCCGGGCTCGAGCGTGCCGACGCCCATGAAACCCGAGGTCGCTCCGCAGGTCTTGGGGCTGAGCAGGACACGCAGATCGCCGCCGCGCTTGCGGTTGGGCGGCACGTCGGCTATGGCGACCTTGGTCAGGTCGGAGGTCTGCATAGGGTGCTCCACAGGTGGGGACGGAAAAGCCGGGGAAGGGTGCGGCGGTACGTACGGTGGTGCTGGAAGTGCGTACAGCGGGGCGGCGATGCATACGGCAGTGCGTGACAGCGGTGCGCGGTGTGACCGCGCACCGGGCGCTGCGGTGTCAGGGCGTCCAGCTGTAGAAGGGCTCGGCCATGGAGTCCTTGGGCTCCTGCCACGACGGGTCGTACGGCGTCATGTACTGCTGGAGCCGGGTGTTGATGTCCATGTAGAGCGGGTGGCTGCGAGCCTTGTAGAGGCTGCCGTTGATGGGCTCGTCCGCCTCGACCAGGTGGAAGTAGAGGCCGTGGAAGCGGAACAGCGTGCGCCGCTGGACGCCGATCATGTGCGGCAGATCGGTCGCGTCGGACTCGGCGAAGAGCGCGGCCACCTTGTCCGCGTCGTCGTGGTCCATCTTCGCGACAATGAGAGTGCGGTGCGCCATGGGGACTCCTTCACGGTATTGCCCGGAGCGGTCGGGCAGTTCGGGCAGCCGTCGGGCCCCTGAGCGGTGGGACCGTCCGTGCCCGGAGCGATCGGGCAGCTGTCCGAAATCGATGCTCGCCCTGGGGGCTTGAGACCGTGTCCAGGGCAACTCGACGTCAGATTTGAGGGGTTCTGTGGCGAAGTAACAGCGAGGTTGATCCGGCTGCGGCGGCGAATCCCGCCAGGTACGTCCAGAGCGGCAGGACGCCCACGAGGTGCGACAGCTGGCCGCCGAGGCCCGCGCCCAGGGCGGCCCCGAGGTAGAAGAGGCCCATCATCCGGGAGCCGTGGCCCTCCGGCGTCGACTCCGCGGTGGTGCTCAGGCCCACCGGGCCGAAGACCAGCTCGCCGCACGTCATGCACAGGAAGGCGGCCAGCAGCCAGGCGGCGGACACCAGCGTGGCCCCGTCGCCTCTCCCGCCTTCCGCGAGCCAGGCCCCGGCCGCCAGTACGGCGAACCCGGCGCCCGCGCACAGCAGCCCCGCAGAGAACTTCCGCCCGACACCCGCCCTGGCGCCGATCCGCAGCCACAGCCAGGCGAACAGCGGCGCCAGCAGCAGCAGAAAGAGCGGGTGAGCGGACTGGAACCAGCTGGCCGGGACGGTGAAGCCCGCGATCTCCCGGTCCGTGTGCTCCCGCGCGAAGAGGCTGAAGACCGAGCCCAGTTGGCCGTACATCGCCCAGAACAGCACCGACGGGATGAAAATCCGCCGGTAGCCGCGGATCCGCGCCCGCTCGGCCTCGTCCAGCTCGGTACTGCGCAGCAGGCGCCGGAAGTACCAGACGGGCGCGGCCAGCGAGGCCAGCCCGCACAGCGCCAGTACGGGCCGCAGCGGCAGCCCGCCCGCGGCCGCGACACCGCCGCCCAGCAGCACCGCACCCGCCAGTCCCGCCCACGCTCGGCGGACGAGCCGGCGCAGCGCGTCGGGCGGCAGCGGGCGGCTGGGTCCGGTCACGGCGCCGCGCAGCGACGAGGCGCCGTGCAGGTACTGCAGGACGCCGAAGGCCATGCCGACCGCGGCTGCGCCGAACCCCAGGTGCCAGTTGACGCGCTCGCCGAGCGCGCCGGTGACGAGCGGGCCGATCAGCGCGCTCACCTGGATGCTCATGTAGAAGAGGGAGAAGGCCGCCTGGCGCTGTGAGCTGCTCGCCCCCGGGTTCATCTGGTCGAACATCACGGGGAGGTTGGGCTTGAGCAGCCCGGTGCCGCAGGCCACCAGGACCAGGCCCAGATAGAAGGTGCCGTGCGCGGGCACGGCCATGCAGGCGTGGCCGGCCGCGATGACGAGGGCACCGCTGAGCATCGCCCGGTGCGTGCCCAGCACCCTGTCCCCCAGCCAGCCGCCGGGCATGGCGGCCAGGAACGACGCGGAGACGTAGAGCCCGAAGAGGGCGCCCGCGGTGCCGTCGGACAGCCCGAGGCCGCCTTCGGCCGCCGGCGCCGTCGCGTAGAGGAAGAGCAGCGCCTGCATGCCGTAGAAGCTGAAGCGCTCCCACATGTCGGTCATGAACAGCGTGCTGAACCAGCGCTCGCGGAACATCGCCCGGACCGGGAGGCCGGAACCGTCCGGCGCGGTAGCCGGTCCGGTGGCGGGGGCCGCTGTGCTGCCGGAGGTCGTGCCGGCGGAGGTCATGCCGGCCTCCTCACAGCGATATCCCGCCGTCGATCTGCACCACTTGGCCGGTGATGTAATCGGCGGCGTCGGACAGCAGGAAAGCGACCAGTTCCGCGACGGATTCGGCGCTGCCGAAGCGGCCCATGGCGACCTTCCCGAGGGCGGCTTCCCGGGCCTTGGCCGTCATGCCGTCGAGCATGTCGGTCTCGATGAACCCCGGGGCCACGGCGTTCACCCGCACCCCGTAAGGGGCGACCTCCTTGGCCAACGCGCGCGTGAGGCCGTTCAACCCCCCTTTGGCGGCGGCGTAGTTGCTCTGCCCGGCGTTGCCGTACACCCCGATGACCGACGAGACGTTCACCATCGCGCCCGACCGGCGGGTGATCAGACCGCGCAGCACCGTACGGCAGACGTTGAAGGTGCCGTCCAGGCTGGTGCCGACCACGGCCTGCCAGTCCTTGGCGGCCATCAGCGCCATCGGGCGGTCCCGCAGCACCCCGGCCGAGTTGACCACCGCGTACGGCGGGCCGAGCTTCTCCTCCGCCTGGCCGACGAACCTCTTCACGGCCTCGGCGTCGGTGACGTCGCAGGTCACATGGTGGGCCGTGGCACCGGCCTCGGCCACCAGGCGGGCGGTCTCCAGGGCCGCCTCGTCCGCGGACCGCGAGCAGAAGCCGATGTCGTAGCCCGCCCGCGCCAGCCGGACCGCGACCGCGCGGCCGATGCCCCGCGACCCGCCGGTCACCAGCGCGCAGCGCCGTTCTTCTTGTCGCATCTCGTGTCCCCTCCCACGTGGCGGCTAAGCGGTCCTGGGGGTAGGCGTGACGTCCCGCGTCGTCTGGTGCAGGGGGCACCTCCCAGCGGTAGCTGGGGGGTATCGCAAGGCGGTGGGGGTACCCCCGGACGGAGTCCGGGGGAGATCGTCCTCTGGGGTTCCCCCTGCCGAAGGCCAGGGGAGGGCCTACTCTGACGACTCCGACAACGCAGCGAGGTGCCGTGCCAGGCGGCGTGGGCGTTGCACCTACCTCCTCCGGGCCGCTTAGGGCCGCGGCACGGCTGCCGTGGCCGTGCGCGAGCATCGTCCAGCGGCCTCGAGGCAGGCTCGAAGGGCCCGCGCCACGCTGTCGGCCATGGTGGAGAACCTCTTCGAACAGAACATCCTGTGGGCCGTACTGGCGGCGCTCTTCTGGGGATTCGCCGCGCGCGGGACCCGGCGGCTGGCCACCCGGCCCACGGCGGCTTCGATCCGGCGCAGAGCCCGGCTCGGCCTGATCCTGCTCTGCACCGCCCTGCTGGTGCTCGCCGTACGGGCCGCGCTGGCCGTCGCGCTCGCGGCGGAGGCGGGGTGGCTCGCAGGCGCCGACTACGTGCTGTTCGGGGCAGTGCCCGCGGCGGCCGCCGGAGCGGCGGCCGCCGGGCTGGCAGTGCCGGCGTACTGGCGCCTGGCCCGGCGCGGTGTGCTGGTGGCGGGCGCGGGCGCGGCGGCCGTGCGCTCCCGCGTCGGCGCTGCCGCGCCGACCGGGGCCGGCGCGCAGCCGGAGCCGTCGGCGCCTCCTGCGCTGCCCGAGCCGGACAGGCCCCCCGCGGCGGCCGGGCCGTCCGAGATTCCCGGGCCCGTCGGAGGGCCCACGGCGCCGCAGGACGTCACCCTGCCGCCCCTGCGCCGCGCCGCGGCCGACCCGCGGCTGGTCGTTCCGGTCCAGGCCGGCTGTGCCGCGGCTCTCGCGGGCGCCGCCCTTACCCTCCACCCGCCCGCACCCCCGTTCACCGGCGTGCTCGTCCTCGAACTGGCCCTGCTGGGCGTGGTCTCGGGCGCACTGCTCCTGCTCCAGCAGCGGCGCAGGGCCGCGATGGAGGCTCAGGACTGGCGCCCGCCGTCCCGCTCGAAGCGCGTGCTGCATGCGACGGCTGTGGTGACCACCCTCACCGTGCTGACCGTCGGCGGGTGCTCGCTCGCGGCCGAACAGAGCCGGTTGCCGGGCCGGATGGGGGAGTCCCACCACCAGCGCTCGTACGACACCGGCGGCGGCCCGGCGGCCGGCGAGGCTCCCGTACAGGACCTCACGGCTCTCACCGGAGAGCGCAAGGGCAAGCCCGACCGGCGCTTCACGCTCACCGCGACGGAGCGCACGATGCGGCTGGCATCCGGGGAGAAGGTGGCCGCCCTCGCCTTCAACGGGCAGCTCCCCGGACCTGAGTTGCGCGTGCGCCGCGGGGAACTGGTCGAGGTGGTCCTGGTCAACCGGAACGTCGAGGGCGGGGTCACCCTGCACTGGCACGGCGTGGACGTCCCGAACGCCGAGGACGGCGTGGCCGGGGTCACACAGGACGCGGTACGGCCAGGCGGACGGCACGTGTACCGCTTCAGGCCGGACCGCGCCGGAACCTTCTGGTACCACTCGCACCAGCAGTCCAGCAGCACCGTGGCGCGCGGGCTGTTCGGTGCGCTCATCGTGGAGGAGCCCGCGGCCGAACCGTCCGGTGTGGACCGGACCGTCGTCGCGCACGCCTGGAGCATCGGCGGCAGCAAGGCGGCCGGGGGCGGGCCGCCTCGCGGTGGCGGCGGAGGACACGGCGGAGGCGGTGGCCACGGCGGAGGCGGAGGCGCCCTCAGCGGCCGCAATGGACTCGGCGGTCAGCTCCGTACCGCCTTCGGCGACGACACCCGGCTGCGCCGCGAGAAGGTGGCCGCCGGCACACCAGTGCGGCTGCGCCTGGTCAACGCCGACAACTGCCCCCGTACCTACTCGCTCGCCGGAACCCCCTTCAAGGTCGCCGCGATCGACGGCAACGAGGTATCAGGGCCGACGGAACTGCGGGACAACCGGCTGCGGATCGCGGGCGGCGGCCGGTACGACGTCACGTTCCGGCAGCCCGCCGGGCCCGTGCAGCTGACCGTGGTCGGCGACGCCAACGCCTCAGGCGGCGGCCAGGGACTCGAAGGGTGCGGCGAGGACGGCGCGTACGGAGAGAACACCACCGACACCGCGTCCCTGCTGCTGGACCCCACCGGCAGCGCCGACCCCCCGGCAGCCGTCACCGGCCCGATCTTCAACCCCTTGCACTACGGCAAGCGCGCAAGCTCCCCCTTGGGCCCCGCCCCCCGCTTCGACCGCGACTTCCATCTCGTACTCGGCAACAGCTTCGGGTTCTTCGACGGCAGGCCCATGGCGCTGTGGACCATCAACAACGCCGTCTATCCCGACATCCCCGCCCTGCTGGTACGCGAGGGGGACCTGGTGCGCACCACCTTCGTCAACCGGAGCCTCGACGACCACCCGATGCACCTGCACGGCCACCGCATGCTCGTCCTCTCCAGGAACGGCGAGCGGGCGACGGGAAGCCCGTGGTGGACGGACACCCTGAACGTGGAGCCGGGCGAGCGGTACGAGGTCGCCTTCCGCGCCGACAACCCCGGCCTGTGGATGGACCACTGCCACAATCTCGACCACGCGCGCGATGGGATGGTGCTGCACCTGGCCTACGACGGGGTGTCGAGCCCCTACGAAGCCGGAAGGTCCACCGGCAATCTGCCCGAGTGATCTTCCGGGCCTGCCGTGAAGGGCCCTTCCGCGAGCAGCCGTTCGCGCGCCGCGCTCACGCTCCGCCGGTCCGCCTCGGGCCCCATGGCCCGGGGCGGCAGCGTGGACACCACCGCGCTGCGGCCCGTACGCACGGCCTCGTGCCCCCGGGCCAGCACCGCCAGGCTCTGCGAAGGACCCGCCTCGACCAGCAGCCGGTCGCCGTCGCGCAGCACCTGCTCCAGCGTCGGCCAGAACAGCACCGGAGCGGTCGGCTGCACCGCCCAGAACGCCGGGCTGACCGCCTCCTCCTCGGAGAGCAGCCGCGTGGTGTAGGCGGAGTAGAGCGGGATACGCGGCCGGGCCGGCCGCAGTGCGCCGATCAGCGCCTCGGTCTGCGGCACGAGCGGTGCCAGCGCCGGGCTGTGATACGGGGTGCGGGAGGCGAGCCTGCGGCAGGTCCTGCCGTCCTCCACCAGCCTCCGCTCGGCCGCGCCCAGCGCCGCCTCGGGACCCGAAAGCACCGTGTGGCGCGGCGCGTTCACCGCCCCGACCACCACGCCGTCGCCCAGGTACGCGGAGAGCTCGTCCGGCGCGGCCGCCACCGCGAGCATCCCGCCCGCCGGGGTCGACTCCTGCATCTGGACCCGTTCCCACAGCAGCCGGACCGCGTCCCCGAGACCGAAGACCCCGGCGAGCACGGCCGCGGCGAACTCGCCCATGCTGTGCCCGAGATATGCGGCGGGGCGCACACCCCAGTTCTCGACCAGGCGTCCCAGCGCGTAGTCCACGGCGAACAGCAGGGGTGCGGAACGGACATCGGCGTCCATCGGCTCGGCGGGCACCTGCGCCAGCCAGTCGGCCCGTACGGCCTCGCCCTCGGGGCCGAGGCAGCGCAGGACGGAGTCGACGGCGTCGGTGAAGACCGGCTCGTGCCCGTAGAGTCCGGCCGCCATCTGCACATGCTGCGCTCCCGTCCCCGGGAACATCAGGACGACGGAGCGGCGGTGAAGGTGTGTCATACCGCGTGTCATACCGCGAGGCTGGACGTCACAGGTCGAGCCGTACTCCATCCGAATGTCCAGGAGCCATCGAGCCCCTCTTGAGCCGCCTCACGCACGCTGTCCCGCATGAGCGTTGCCGAGGAAACGCCCCTGAGGCCCCTGACGTCCCCGACCTCCCCGACGCCCCCCACGGCCCCCACGCCCCCGAGCGCAGCGGCTCCCGCGGACGGCCACCTGCGCGACCGCGCCGCCGAACTGGCCGAGCTGCACGAGAACGTGCGGCGCGGACCGAGCGAGCGGGCGACCGAAGCGCAGCACGCCAAGGGGAAGCTCACCGCCCGCGAGCGGATCGCGCTCCTCTTCGACGAGGGCACCTTCACCGAGGTCGAGGAGCTGCGCAGGCACCGGGCCACCGGCTTCGGCCTCGAGGACCGGCGCCCGCACACCGACGGCGTCGTCACGGGCTGGGGGCAGGTGCACGGCCGTACGGTCTTCGCCTACGCCCACGACTTCCGCATCTTCGGCGGAGCGCTCGGTGAGGCCCACGCCGAGAAGATCCACAAGCTGATGGACCTCGCGGAGGCGGCGGGCGCCCCGATCGTCGGCCTGTGCGACGGTGCCGGTGCCCGGATCCAGGAGGGCGTCACCGCGCTCGCCGGATACGGCGGCATCTTCACCCGGAACGTCCGCAACTCCGGTGTCATCCCGCAGATCAGCGTGATCCTCGGGCCGTGCGCCGGCGGCGCCGCCTACTCCCCCGCGCTGACCGACTTCGTGTTCATGGTGCGGGGCACGGCGCAGATGTTCATCACCGGGCCCGACGTGGTCCAGGCGGTGACCGGCGAGGTCATCACGCACGACGCGCTCGGCGGCGCCGACGCCCACGCATCGGTCTCGGGCGTGGCGCACTTCGCCTACGACGACGAGGAGTCGTGCCTGGAGGACGTACGCCATCTGCTGTCCCTGCTGCCGTCCAACAACCGCGAACTGCCCCCGGCCGAGCCCACGACCGACCCCGCGAGCCGCCGCACCGACTCCCTGCTGGACCTGGTCCCGGCCGACCCCAGCCGCTCGTACGACATGCGGGCGGTGGTCGCGGAGATCGTCGACGACGGCGACTTCTTCGAGATCCAGGAGTCCTGGGCCACCAACATCATCTGCGCCCTGGCCCGCCTCGACGGGCAGACGGTCGGCATCGTGGCCAACCAGCCCGCGTCCTTCGCCGGGGTGCTGGACATCCACGCCTCGGAGAAGGCCGCCCGCTTCGTCCAGACCTGCGACTCCTTCAACCTTCCGCTGGTCACCCTGGTCGACGTCCCCGGCTTCCTGCCCGGCGTCGACCAGGAGCACGGCGGCATCATCCGGCACGGCGCCAAACTGCTCTACGCCTACTGCAACGCCACCGTGCCGCGCGTCCAGCTGATCCTGCGCAAGGCCTACGGCGGCGCGTACATCGTGATGGACTCCCGCTCCATCGGCACGGACATCTCGCTGGCCTGGCCCAGCAACGAGATCGCGGTGATGGGCGCGGAGGGCGCGGCGAACGTCGTCTTCCGCCGTGAGATCGCGGCCGCCGCCGACCCGGAGGCGGCCCGCGCCCGCCTGGTCAAGGAGTACCGCTCCGAGCTGATGCACCCGTACTACGCGGCCGAGCGCGGCCTCGTCGACAGCGTGATCGACCCAGCCGAGACCCGCAGCCGCCTCATCGGCGCCCTGGCGATGCTCCGCGCCAAACACGCCCCGCTGCCCAGCCGCAAGCACGGGAACCAGCCCCAATGAGCGGCCCGTTCGACGCGGTCCGCATCGTCCGCGGCAAGCCGCTGCCGGAGGAACTGGCGGCCGTGGTCGCGATCCTGGGCGCGCTGACCGCCGCCGGGGGTGACGCGGTGACGGCGGCACCACCCCCGGCGGCCCCGTGGACCCGCCCGACCGGGTGCCCCCCGGCCCCGGCGTGGTCCACCCGCCGGCCTCCGGCCTGGCGTACGGCGTAGGGCGGGTCGCGGGGGGCTGCTGCTGGTGGACGCGCTGTCCGCCACGTGGGGGGCACACCACGACCGGCGACCGGGACGTCGGTCGTCGCGGGTATTGCACAGCACCTCGGCTGATCGGCAGTACAGGAGGGGGACAACCGGGGAGCGGGGTACGCCCCATGCGCAACCACATCAGCCGGACCGGCAGGTCACTTTCATCTGCCCCGCGGCGTGATGGGCGTACGTGGGCCCGTCCTCGTCCCAGTCCTGGCCGCGGTCCAGCAGCTTCACGACGATGCGGCCGCCCTCGACGCGGAAAGTGCCCGCGTCGACCAGCTCGCCCCGGTGCGCGATCTGGTCGATACGGAAGGTGGTCACGTCGGCGTGCCGGCCGTCGAGGTCGGTGAGCACCATGTAGGTCGTCGGGTTGCCGGCCACGGAATGGTCGTCGCCGCGGGGGATGTACACGCCGACGTCGCACCGGTCCGAGTCGTCGCCGACCGACCACCACCACGCGGCCCCGTTGCCCCAATCTCGGTCCCGGTCCCCCGACATGGGGACACTGGAGAAGGAGCCGTCGCACGAGTCTCCCTCGTAACCCCCGGGCCTGACCGTGAACCAGCCTTCGATGCCCTTGTACCAGTTGCCGTGCTCCTCGTAGCCGCCGCCCTCGGGCGAGGCGCAGCCGTGCCCGGCCCAGGCGGAGTACGTGATGCGGACTGGCCGTGGGGCCGGCTCTTCCCGCGTGGGCTTGGGGCTGGGCTTGGGCGTTGACGGCGGGGTGCGGGTGGGCTTCGGCTTGGGCTTGGGCGACTTCGAGGAGCGGCTGGGGCTCGGCGCGGGTTCGGCCGCTTCACCTGTCGGCAGGATCAGGCTGGGTTTGGGCGCCTCCAGCTCCGTCTCCGGCCCCGCCTGCTCCGTCCGCGAGTCCGAATCCGCCGGTGGCGCCGGGGACTCCGTCAGGAGCACTACGCCGACCAGCGTGCTCAGCGCCAGGAGAGCGCCCGCCGCGACGGCCACCTTGCGCGGGCCCGAGAGCGTGGTCCAGCGGCCGTAGAGCGTGTCACGGGTGATCCAGGGATCCGACGGATCCGAGACGAGGAAACGGCACGCGCAGGGCCGCCCCGACGACGGCTTGTCTTGACCGCCGCACCGCTCACACGCCATCTACCGGTCCCTTGGTGTGTACTTTTCAGCCATCTGTGCTCTAAGCGGGGACCACTATGCACGAGCGCGGTTGTCCAAGGTAAGGGCCAATCCCAGGTTTCCCGCCGGTAGCCCAATCCAGCTTCTCCCAGGCGGAGTTGACGACTCTTTTCAGCCTTCGCCGATGCCCATCGCCACGGCCCGCCCCCCAACGGCCGTAGACCCGTGGTGCCGTCCGGTGTGCACCTCCTCGCCACCGAGGACTGCCCGGGCGCGTATCTCGTAGACAGTGGCACGGCTCACGAACCCATCGTTGAGAGCAGCCTCCAGGATGGAGTACGCCTTGACAGAAGCCTGGCCGAGCAGTAGATCGATGAGCGCCTCCAACGCCTCCTTGGTCCATTCTCCGGCGCCTGCGGTGGAGGCCGAGGTCTGCAACTGCTCGAGATCCTGGACGGACGCCGACTCGACTAGGAGGTCGAGCACCTGCCGTGCCTGCTCCAGCAGGCCGCTCGGCTGGAGCATGAACAGTCTGTGTCCGGTCCTGCCCAGCATCTCGCGCACAAGCTCGGGTCGCGGCCGGGCGGGTATGTCACCGTCCCGCTGCTTCCACCAGTCCTTCTTGCTGTCCCCTGTCACAAAGAGCACCTCGCACCCGAGCCGCTCGGCCTCCCTGAGTGTCTGCTCCCAGACGAGGTAATCGCCCGCGGCCTGCTCATCGGGCTTGTTCTTGAAGTCCTCGTAACCGGGCGGCTTTTGCGCCTCTCCTCTGCGCTTCGCCTCCAGCAGAGCGTTCTCGTACTCCTGCGGCGATAGGGGCTGGCCGACTCTGCCGTCGAGTATCGGCTCCAGCCGTGCGAGAACCGGGTCCGTGTTGGTGTCGGTGGCACCTGCCAGCGCGTCCTGCCGCGCCTGCTCGCCAATCAGCGCCTGAAGAGCGTCCAGGACGTGGTCAAGCTGATCGCGGTGCTCGGTGAGCGTCCTCTTGACTTCGGCGTCCCCGCTGACGTGGACCTGCTTCAACCATGTGTCGAGGGCATTGTGCGCTGCCCGGCCGGCCTTGGAGGGAGCCTCTTGCGCCTCCCTCGCCCGAGCGCTGTGGTGCCTGAGGACCGAGCTCTGCTCGCGGTTGCGTCAGAACTCCACCAGCACCTGATGGGGTGCCCAGAGCCGGTCGCGCAACCGTGCCAGCACGGCGAGGAGATCGTCGCGAGTGCGCTGGTTGGACCGGTACAGGGTTAACAGGACATTGGTGTCTACAACGACCAAGCCGCCGTCGAAGAGACGACGGTAATCATCCAACGACGGAGTTCGGTATTCCGCGAAACCATCGAACAGGCCGCGAGCCATCGATCAGCCAGCGACTAGCGATGGCCGTCCCTTCCGGACTCATAGGACCCCCCTTGGCCGTCTTCCAGCATTGTGGCTTCCGGTACGGCTACGGGTCAGTGCTTCACCATGATCCACGAAAGGTGTGGTCCACCAGCCAAGGTCTGGCACCTGGGCAGAGACGCGGCGGAGGCTTAGCAGCTCCTCATGCAGGAGTACCCCATTAAACAGCCGTCAGTGCCCTCTCGGGGAGTTCACCGCTCCGGTCACGTCACGCCCGCCCGGACACCGCAGCGATCACGTGCGATGGCTCCACAGCACCTCGCTGTCTTCGATTTCGCCGAGGGGATCAGTGCCGCCCCGTAGGACACGCACCCTTCGGCAGAGTACGAGGCCGGTGCCCGTCTCGGTCTGCAGGGCGAGGGCGATGTGGCGCGGCCCGGCGCCCGACTGAGCCAGGGCCTCCAGTGCGGCACGCTCCCCCTCGGTGCCGAGACGCACCTGCGGCGCGACGTAACGGGTCCCGAGCTGGACAGCGGCGACCCCCTCGAAGTGCAGGTCGATGCAGTGGGGCTCGTCGGCGTCGGGGGTGGCGCGGAGCAGCAGCTGCGAGTGGCCCACTCCGTAACGCCACATGCGGAAGGTGCGGGGCGACTGGAAGAGGACCTCGACGTCGGCATCGTCAGGCGAAGGGGTTTTCAACTGTTTGACCTCCTCGGTACCAAGTGATCCGATCCCAAGCGTGTGTCGCCTCGCGGGCTTGGTAGAGCTCCCAGTTCGTCAGCCCCTCGAAGCCGCTGGGGTCGACGCTCTCCCCGGCCCGCGCCGAGGCCACGGGATCATCGATACCGTCGAGATTGAAGTGGATCCGCGCGTTCGACTCGGTTCCAAGATAGCCCTGCAACTGCCGGTGCCATGATCCACTGCCAGGCCACTCGTGGTAGGTGAGTGCGCCGCGTTCCATGGCGAACTCGTCGAGCGCCATCGGATTGCCGTCCGCCTCCTGCAGTCCCAGAGCGATGTCCGTGCCGCAGTCGCCTTCGAGGCCGAGGGGGTCGGCCCAGGTGTGCGGGTTGTGGACGTAGGCGCGATGGTTCGGTGCGGGGGTCAGCCCGAGGGGGTCAGGGCTGACGTAATGGCCGGTGTCGGGGTCGTAGTGGCGGTACCGGTTGTAGTGGAGACCGGTCTCCGGGTCGTAGTACTGACCGGGAAAGCGCAGGGGGGTGTACGTGGATGCATCGGAGTTCCATGCCGTGCCGCCCCACAGGCTGGACCGGGAGCGCCACGCCAGGGACCCCTCCTCGTCCACCAACTCGACCGGTGTGCCCACGAGATCGGTGACGACGGCGAAGAAACGACTGTCGATCTCTTCCTGTGTCAGCCTGTCGACCCGGCGCTCCGTCTGGGCGATCGGGTGCAGTCCTCGGTAGTCCCAGGTGAGAGTGATGGGAGACGGCAGTTCCGTTGCCGCCGTGGTCTGTTCGACGAGGAGGTCGCCGTCCCACGCGAAGTGGGTCTCCTCGACCACGGTGGCGTGATCCGCGCCGAGCCGCTGCTTCGCGATGCGCCGGCCGAACGGGTCGTAGCGGTAGCGCCATACCGTGCCGTCTGGCGTCGTGACCCGCGTGAGCCGGTCCTCCGCGTCCCATTCGTACCGCCAGATGTCGGGCTTCCGCGACAGCCGCACCCTGCGCTTGAGGACGATGCGGCCGGCAGCGTCGTACTCGTAGTGCACGCGACCGGCCCGTACGAGGCTCGCTCCGGCGTAGGCGCGATCTCCTTGCGCGTCGGCTCCGGGATGCCGATCGGGCCATGCGGCGTGTGTCTGATTGCCCGCCGCATCGTAGGCGTAGCCCTCGGTCCAGCCATGTGCCCGAACGGCGGTGACACGGCCCACCGCGTCCACGTCGAAGTGCCGAGGGCCGCTGATCCTGTCCTCAACGCCAGTGAGGTAGCCGTCGGAGCGGTAGCTGTAGGCCCGCTCCTGAATGAGAGAGCCGCCGCCCCCCATGAGGGACTGTTCGACCAGACGCCCCGACTCGTCCCACGACTGCGCGAGGGAGAGTGCTCCGTCGTCGAGCACCCGGAGCGTCTCCCGGCCGTTCGCGTCGTGGGTGAAGTCGAACGTACGGCCCGCGGTGGTCATGGACGTACGGCGCCCGGCGGGATCGTAGGCATAGCCGGTCTCGGCCCCGACAGGGGTGACGCGCTGAAGACGGCGCCCGAGGGCGTCGTAGGTGAACGACATCACCCGTGACCCCACGGTCTCCGTGAGCGTCCTGCCCATGGCGTCCCGCGTGAACGCGACCGTCTCCTCCGGACCCGCAGCCCTGAGGAGCCGTCCCACCGCGTCATGCTCGAAGACGGTGCGCCGGCCGTCGGCGTCCTTCGCGGTGATGTGCCCCAGCGCATCGTGCTCGTACGCGACGCGCTGCCCCAGCCCGTTGACCCTTGCCACGAGGCGACCCGCCGCGTCGTGTTCGTACGTCATACGGTGGCCGTCGAAGTCGGACTCGGCCACCAGTCGGCCGGCCGCGTCGTATTCGTAGGTCCATGCGAGTCCCTGCGCGCCGATCACCTTGGTGAGCCGCAGCGCCGCGTCGTGCTCGAATTCCTGGCGTGCGCCGTCCGGGCCCGTCTGGGAGGTGAGCAGGTCGAAGTGTGTGTACTCGTAACGGGTCTGCTGTCCCGAGGGGTTGGTGTGGAGGAGGCAGTTCCCCTCGTCGTCGTACGTCCAGGTCTCCTCGGCTCCCGACGGTTCGACTCTGCGGAGCGGTTTGCCCTCCACCGTCCACCACATCCGGGTGGTGGCGCCCTCGGCGTCGGTGAGGCTGATCAGCCGTCCGAAGGCGTCGCGCCGGGACGTCACTCGGCTGCCGAGCGGGTCACGCACCTCAAGGGGAAGCCCGGCCGCGTCACAGAGGAACTCGGTGGGGTTGCCCTGCGGGTCCGTGATCGCCGTCAGGCGGCCGCCATCGTCGTACGAGAAGGCCGTCGTCGCGCCGGACGGATCCGTCACATGTGTCCGGTTTCCGTGTGCGTCGAACCGCTGGCGGATCTCGGAACCGTCCGCGAGCCGCAGCAGGGTGAGCTGGCCGAGCGCGTTGTACTCCGCTTCGACCGTACGGCCGTCCGCCCGGGTGATGCGGGTGGGCCGGCCCGACTCGTCGTTGCGGAGCGTGGTCGTATGACCGAGGGGGTCCGTCTGGCCGACGAGGTGGCGGTTCTCGTCGTATGCGTACCTGGTGGTGTTTCCCAACGGGTCGATCTCAGCCACGACTTGGAACGCGCCGTCCACCACATGGCGGGTGGAGTGGCCGTCCGCGGTGGTCACGGTGGTGACGCGCATGTCGGGGTATTCCGCGAGCGCACCGTCGTAGTCGATCGTCAGCTTGAAATGGCCGCCGGCGCCGCCTTCCGCGATGCAGCGGTCCTGATCGTCGTACGCGTAGTCGTAGCGGCTGTCGTTACGGTCGACCCAGGCGGTCACGCGCGCATGATCGTCGTACTCGAAACGCAGTGGACGGCCCGACGAGTTGTGGACCTCGGTGAGATGGCCGTCCTTGTAGCCGTACCGCCGGATGACCAGGTCCGAGCCGTCCTCGGCCGCGTGTGCCAGGGCGAGAGCGGTGATCCGACCGTCTTCGGCGCTCAGTTTCAGCTCGTAGCCGGCGGAGTGCTTGATCGCTACAGGGGTGCCGTAATCGTCGTACTCGAAATCGATCGAGTGGCCGTTGCGGTCGTGGATTCGGGATATGAGCGCCGTCCCGTCGACCGGCCTTAAGAATCGGCGGCCCACTCCGGTGAGGGGATTGACGACCTCGTAGCCACCGTCCTCAAGGCGGCGCAACGGCCAGCGTGCCCCGGCTTCCGGGAACACAGGAGCACCGGTCCCCTCGGGATGGGGATACGAGAGAAGCTGACCGTCCTCCGCGACGAAGATGACGCCCTGTCCGTCGATCTCGAGATGCTGGTCCACGGTTGACGACCACGAGGGGCCGAACCACCAGCCCGCCCGGTACCCGGACTCGAATCGGCGTCCGAAGCCGAGAGGCAGGAGTCCTGGCAGCGTAATGTCCGTCTGAGGCAGAAACATCCTGCCAGTAGCAAGGTCCACCGGATCGGTGCCGCCCTTGCGGACCTTGTTCTTGAGGCGCCCGAAGGCGTCCTTGCCGCCAGCCACGGCATTGTCCAGCATGCCTCGCGCGCTCTTGCCCAGGCCGCGCACCGCCAGGCCCATGCCCTTCAGACCGCCCTTGAGACCCTTCATCGCCGCCAGGCCGCCCTTGAGGCCCTTGGCCAGGCCGCCGAGGGTGGTCAGGCCCTTCATGCCGGGGATGCAATCGAGGGCTGCGAAGGCGACGTCCCAGAGGCTGGCTTGCCCGTTGGCGTATTTATGGAGGGTGTCGGCGAGGACGACGAGGGCGGCGATCAGGACGATCGCGCCGAGTATCGGACCGCCGATGATCAGGGCGATGATGCCGACGATCGCGACGACGACCTTGCAGATCGCGACGATGGTGTCCCAGTTGTCGGAGACCCAGTCGACGGCCTCCTCCCACCAACTGCGGTTCTGAATCCCGGCGTCGGAGGCCTCTTCCAGCTTCTTCTTCGCCTTCGTCGCCGCGTCCTCACGCAGCTTCTTGGCGTCCGCGGCCATCTTCTTGGCCGCGTCCAGGGCGGACTGGGCGTTGTCGACCGCGGTCTGGGCGTCGCGCTGGGAGTCCTGGGCCTGGGTGTGGTTACGGGTGGCCGCCCGGACCTCCTTCTCATCCGGCGGCGGGACATCCTTCTTCTTGCCCGAGTCCTCGTACTCCTTGGCCTTCTTCCCCGCCCGGTCCACCCAGTCGTTCGCCGTCTCCAGCCGGGTGTTGGCGGTCGAGAGGTCGCGCCGAGCCTCCCGGCCCTTCTCCAGCGCGCGCCGGGAGTCGTCCTGCGCCTTCTCCAACTCCGGCCAGTACGCTGCCAGCGCATCCCCGGCCAGGTCGTAGGACTTCTTGAGCTTCCGCAGGTTCTTCGGAACGTCCTCGAACTCGGACGTGAAGGCGTCCGCGGACTTGCCCGCCCATTTCAGCAGCGCGTCATCGTCGGCCATGCCCTTGATCTGCCGCAGCGCGTCCCCGACATCGTCGGCGAACGCGTGCAGCCTCCGCGCCAGTCCCTTGACCCGCTCCGGATCCCCCGGAACCGGATCCGACTCCAGGTCAAGGACATGCCAATCCGTCGGCCGATTCCCCACCCCGAGCAACCCCCCGTTACCTCAAAGGTCAGCCACTGTGCGACCGCAACGCTCGCGTGTACGAATCTATCCGTCGCGCGGCGCGAGGGGAAAGGCAGACATCGACCAGCCGGGCCAAAAGGCCAGTTCCCTGCCCGGGCCCCACCCACCGCTCTGCGAAACATGACGCAGCAGGTGCTGCGGCGTGCCCCTGCCGCAGCGCCTTCGTTGCCGCACCTGTATCGACGAGAGTCGAGGCGGACTCATCCGTCGGCCTGACGCGCCGACCGGCGCGTCACGCTCTCGTGGCGACTACGTGATCTTTCGGAGTTCCTTCACCGCGGTGACGGCGACCAGGCAGGTGCCCATCGTCGCACCGAACGCGGTGCCGCCTGCCAGAACGGCCTCCACCAGGCCCGCCCCCGCAAGCGACTTCAGGATGCCGATGGCCATGGCGATGACGAGCGAGAAGAGTGCCATCGCCAGCAGCCACGGGACCCAGGTGTGGGCGGGGCGCGGCGAGGTCGGAGGAGCCGGAGGAGTCACGGCGAGTTCCCTTCAGAATGGTGTCGGAGAAAGTTGAGCGACGCCGAGGTGGGACGGAGCGAAGGGGTCCGCTTCACGGTCGACCGCGGGTCGGCGAGGGTCGGTAACGAGTGGAGGCCGTCAGCGCAGCTGATCGAAGGCCGTCAGCAAGTCCGCCATAGTGGCGCGGGCCTCCGTAACCGCCGTCGCGAAGCGCAGGTGTGCCGCGGCCTGCGCCTCCAGGGCGGCAAGTGCCCCCGCGATGCGCCGCTGCTCGTCGTAGGGCGGGAGGACGACCGGCTGGGTGCCCAGCGACGCCTTGCTGATCGTTGGCGCCCCGGTCGCGGAGGCCCGGTCGCGTACCCAGGCGACCGCGTCGGGGCGGCCGAGGTACGCGGCCAGATAAGCGGGATCGACCTCCGCCCGCTCCTTCACCCGCAGCCGCAGGAGGTTGGTGCTGATGAGCCAGCCGGCCTCCTGCGGCCGTACCAGCGCCGGCGGCCCCATGGCGCCGGACCGGATGCAGAGGATGTCACCCGCCTCCACCCGGAAGTCGCGCAGCCGGTCCGCCAACCGGAACGAGACATACCTATCGCCGATGTGGTCGATTCGGCCGTTGCGCAGATGGCTTGGGTACACCATGGGCACGTCGCCGTCCGGTGCGGGGGGCTCGGCACGCAGCCTGGTGTACGACGGGCCCGCGGCGATGTCGCACAACTCGATCAGCGTGGCGTCCCGCTCCTTTGCCGAGGGCGGGAAACCCGTCCCGATCCCGGCGGCCGCCACGTCGGCGTCCGCTTCCTGCACCTCCCACCGCAGCTGCTCCACCGTGTGCCAAGCCTGGGTGACCGCGCGATCCGTGACCGGTGGCTGATGCCGCCCCGTGCCGAGGTGGACAGTGGGGCGGAGCGAGTAGCCCGTCTCCCGGATCGCCTCGCGGGACACGACGGCGGTGGGCACCAAACCGTTCCTGACTCCCCCGTCCGCCAACGGCTGTTCTCCCACCCTGGACGAGCGGGCCATACGGTACGCCTCGACGACCGCCTGGACGTCCTCGTCCCCCAGCACGCGTCTGCCCTTGTGCGTAGTGCCCACCTCCCGCGCGTCGAGGAAGACCACGTCCTTGCAGGCGTTCGCGGGGGAGCCCAGGAACCACACCGACACTGGGACGGATGTGCTGGAGAACAGCCGGTCCGGCAGCTCCAGCACACACCGCACCACGCCTTGCTCCACCAGGTTCTCGCGGATCGCCTGCTCGGCGCTGTTGGCCGAGTCGCCAGCCTTGTTGGGCATGACCACCGCGGCGGCGCCGCCGTTTTCCAGGCAACCGACGACGTACTGGGGATAGGCGAGGTTGTCGTTTCCGACGGGCGGAGCACCGTACGGCCAGTCCCCTTCGGCGCGGGCCTCCCGGGTGGAGTCGCTCATGTTGAACGGCGGGTTGGTCAGTACGAGCGAGAACTGCGACGCGACGCGCTCCCGCCCCTGAGACCAAGGCGTCCGGCGGGAGAGCCGCACCCAGGAGCGCACTCCCAACAGCGCCAGATTCATGCTCGCCAGCCGGGCGGTGCCATGGGCATGGCTGTACCCGCGCACCTCTCTTGGGAACGAGGCCTGGCGGTGCTCCACCGCCGCGGCGAGAAGCTCCCCGCCGCGGGCGTACGGGTCGAAGACCGCCCCGAGTGTCCCGGGAGCGCGCTCATCCAGAGCGATCGAGACCATGATTCGTGCCACGGCGTGCGGCGTGAAGAACTCGCCGCTGCGCAGCCCTGCCCGCCTCTCGTACTCGTCGAGCACAAGCCGGAACGCTCCCGGACCCAGCAGCCCCACCTGTCGCACGACGCTCGTGAGGTCGGCGTAAGTCCGGGGTTCCAGTCGCAGGAGTTGCTCCTGCATGCCGGGGACCATCCCCAAGCGCTTCAGTAGCTCGTCCACCACCTCCCCGATGTGGCGTAGGAGCAGGCGGCTGCCGTCCGATCCGCTGCCCGTGCCCGCCTGCTCCATCACCCGACCCCAGTGCGGATCGTCGGCTCCGCGCAGGAAGAGCAAACAAAGCAGCAGGTTCATGTAGTCGACGACCGAGCCGGCACCCCGTACCCGCTCGACCTGCTCCCCCATAAGCTCGCGCACCCGCTGCACGTCTCGCGAGCTCCGCTCGGCCGGGCTCAGACGTGGCGTCGGTCGGGTCAACGGGAACTCCGGCGTGCCGCCGGTGGCGTCGGCCGCCGTCCGCAGTGCGCGGCGCATCCGATCGCCGTAGGTGGCACCGTCCGGCTCCGACGCGCCGCGCGACCGCCCGGGGATCGCCCGGTCGTCAAGCCAGGCAAGGATCGCGTCCTGCCGGAACAGCTCCATGTCGCCGGCCCGCTCGGCTGCGGGGAAACCGGGCATTTTCCTCCAGTAGTTGACGGTCGTTCTGGCAACACCGGCGAGGGAGCCGATCTGTGCCTGTGTGAGCAGTCGTCCTTCGTGCGGTGCGCTGAGCATCGCTCAACTCCATTTCTCGGGGTGCGCCTTCGGCGTCCGGATGACCACGAGAATAGGAAAGATGACTGACTTACGAGAGTGAGCACTGGGAGTGCTCATTCGTCCACCTGCATGCAACGTGGCGGGCACGACATGCATCCAGCCGCTTGTACAGCGTGCCATGTGACACTCTCTTACGCCTTACGCGTCACCCATTGCCGACTTCAGACATGAAGGGGGATACGAAGACAGTGCGGCGATCAAGAGTCCTTGGCGTGCGCGCCAGCTGGGACTAATCCCCGTTGAGGCTGACGAAGCGAACCGGCTCCGCAAGGACGTGGGTCGCGCCCTTCTCATCCGCTAGTCGAGCGGCGAGGGTGGCCTGGCCAGGAGGGGTGGCAACGTCTCCCCGAACCTCAGTCCGCGACTGTGCGGTCGTCTACCTCGGGCAGACACAGCGTTGCGCCGGTTTCCACCAAAGCGACGCGCCAGACGTCCCCGTGGAGGCCGTCACGCCGCAGAACCCACCGGTCGCTCGTCCGGACGGTTCGTCATCACCAGGACGACAAGGAGGCCGCCAGGGTGGCGTTGGCCCGGTGCCCCGCCCAGGTCCACCAGCGCACGTCGCCGTCGGAGTGCCGAGTGACCACCGTCCCTCCGGGTGTGGACGGTGTGCAGATGGCTGTCCCTGGCCTCGGCGAGCCTTGGTGGCCCGTGCGGTCAGTTCGCGGTGCTGCTGCAGGCGAGGCGGCCTCCCCGGCCAGATAGACGCGTACCCGATCACTCCTGCGGCCAGCCGTCGTCCCGTACCGCCAGGCGGTCAAGGCTGCCGAGGTGCCCAGCCCTGTGGTCGACGGCCGCGTCCACACCTTCGCTTTCGGCACTCAGCTCGACATCCGCCCGATCCGCTCCGCCGATCTCGACGGCGGCACCGCGCTGACTGCCCGCGCTGTCGCCGCGTACATCGCCAAGTACGCCACCAAAGGCGCCCAGACCACCACCGGCACCCTGGACCGGCCGCTGAAGTTCCTCGCCGAGCTAGCCCGGATGAACCTCTCCGACCATGCCCGGCGACTGATCCGCAGGGCCTGGCAGCTCGGCGCCCGCCCCGAACTGGCAGACCTCCGGCTGCGGGCCTGGGCCCACATGCTCGGCTTCCGCGGCCACTTCTCCACCAAAACCCGCCGCTACTCCACCACCCTCGGCGCCCTCCGCGCCGCCCGTGCCGATTGGCGACGCCTGCAAGCTGCGATCGCATGCGGTGACGAGACCCCCATGCCGACCGACGCAGACAGCGACGAAACCACGCTCGTCCTCGCGCAGTGGACCTTCGCCGGAACCGGCCTCACCCGGGGTGAGGAATGGCTCGCCGCCGCACTCACCCACGACACCACGGAAGGAGATACGGCATGACCACCGCTCTGGTGGAGAGGAAGTGGTACACCACCGCCGAGGTTGCCAAGATGCTCGTGCTCAGCGGAGAGATCCGCTCAGTCAAGGATGGCCGCAACCGACGCATACGGCCGCGCTGGGTTGACGAGTACGTAGAGCGCCGCGCCCGTGAGGTCGAGCAGGGGTGGTCCGCATGAGCGGGAAACGCGGTAACGGAGAGGGTTCCATCTACCCGTACAAGAACGGCTTCGCAGCGTACGTCTGGGTTACGACTCCGGTCGGTGAGCGCAAGCGCAAATACGTCTACGGCCCAACGCGCCCTGTGGTGCATGAGAAGTGGGTCAAGCTCCATGCTGAAGCGAGCAAGGGACCGGTGGCCACCAGCTCGCCAACGCTCGCTCAGTACCTCGCGTATTGGCTCAAGAACGTCGTGTAGCCGGATCTGAAGCCGAAGACCGCCGAGACGTACGCGATGCACGTCCGCCTCTACATCGCGCCCGGCCTCGGCGATAAGGGTTGGACAAGCTCACGGTGCGTGACGTGCGTGCGTGGGTCAACAAGTTGATGGATCAGTGCCAGTGCTGCGCACAGGGCAAGGACGCCAAGCGGTCAAAGGACGAGCGGCGCTGCTGCGCGATCGGGCGGTGCTGCGAACAGGTCCCGTCCCGCCGCACGGTGCAGGATGCACGGGCCGTACTCCGGTCGGCGCTCACTAACGCCATGACGGAAGAGCTGATCACCGAGAACGTCGCGGGTCTCGTCAAGGTCCGGTCGGGCCGGAAGCGGAAGCGCGAGCCGTGGTCGGTCGAGGAAGCCCGGACGTTCTTGGAGGCCGCGCGCAAGGCCGGTGATCCGCTGTACCCGGCGTACGTACTGATCCTCGTCCTGGGCTTCCGCCGGGGAGGTGCTCGGGCTCATATGGGACAACGTGAATCTAGACGCGGGTGAGATCACGCTGGAGCACCAGTTGCAGCGCATCAACCGCCGCCTAGTGCACGACGAGACCAAGACTCAGGCGTCGACCGCAACGCTCCCCGGCCTCAGATCTGCGTGACCGCGCTGCAACTGCGGCAGAAGACACAGGAGGCCACCAAACAAGCGGCTCGGGAGCTGTGGACCAAGTCCGGCTTCGTGTTCACCACGCGGTACGGCACTCCGATTGATCCCCGAAACTTCAACCGTGAGTTCGCTGCCCGGTCCGTCAAAGCGGGCGTGCGCAAGATCCAGCGCGGCGAGCAGCGATCCGCAGGTGTGCCGAGTACACACACGTTCCGTCCGAGGCGACACGCAAGGCGCTGCGGAAGCTCGGCAAGCACCTCGACGGGCAAGATCGAAACTAGTTGCTGTACTTCGTTGCTGTACGGCACGACAGAGCCCCTGCCGGATATCTCCGTCAGGGGCTTTGAGCTGCTGTGGACCTGAGGGGATTTGAACCCCTGACCCCCTCGATGCGAACGAGGTGCGCTACCGGACTGCGCTACAGGCCCTTGCAACGGGTGAAACCTTAGCACTCCGGCCGGAGTGCTTGGAAATCCGTTCCCCGGGGGCGGGCCGGTGACCTGCCCCGGCGCCGCCCCCCTCTACCGCTCCCGTCACTCGTTGGCCGCGCGCGGCCGGTCCTGCTCTGCGTACTGGTCGAAGAGCGGGGTGCGGCCGCGCTCACGGGCACGGCGGCCCGGGGGGCGCCGGACCGCGGGGCCCGGGTCGGCCGGGGGCGCCGCCTCAGCAGCCGGCTGAGCGCTCGCGTTCGGCTCGGCGGTGCTGGAGCGGGCCGAGCTCCAGGCGTCCGGTGCGTCGAGGTCCAGGCTGCCCGTGGCCCGCGGGGCGACGGGCGCGGTGACGTACGTGGGCAGGGGCACCGGCACCGGGTCCCAGCTGTCCCCCTCGGCCGCGCCGCGCCGGCGCTGCTGGTCCACCCACTCCGCGTGGTCGGTCTGCTCGACCAGCGCGCGCCTCCCCGCGGCGTGCGGGGAGGCGGGGCCTGCGCCGTCGGCGGCCGCGCCGTCGGAGCCGGGCGCCGCGGGGTCGCCGTCCGCGGCGGCGTCCCCCGTGCCCTTCTCGGGGCGGGCGGACGGCCGCGGGCGGCGCTCGCGCAGCCGCTGGGCGGCGGCCTCCGCGCGGCGCTGATCCATGGTGAAGGCGAAGCGGCGGCGCTCCTGGCGGCGCAGATGCGCGATGTACGTGCTGAGCAGGACGGCGGGAACGGCCGGAGCCCACAGGAAGGCGAGGCCACCGACCGCGGCGACTACCGAGCCGAGGGTGAAGGCGAGGAACAGCACCATGGTGGTGCGCCGACGGCGGGCGAAGGCCTTGGAGCGCCGGGCGCGCTGGGCCGCGGACGGGGCGGGTCGCTGTGCGGGCCGGGGCGCCGCGCGCTCCGTGCGCCCCTGCGGTGCCTCATCGCGCCGATCGCGCCGCTGCGATGCCTCGTCGACCTCCGCGGAACGGCGCTGCGCGCCGGGTCCGGACGCGGAGACGGCGAAAGCCCGGACGTCGACCGAGTCGGTCTCGGCGTCCGGGTCCGCGGCACTCCGCTCGGGTTCCCCTTCGTCGGAGTTGCGCTTCTCCAGGTCCTTGGCGTAACGGCGCTCCATTCCCGCCCGTCCGGCCAGCAGCCGGATGGCGGTGCTGAAGCGTTCCGTCGGACGGGCTTCATTGAGCTCGTCCTGCCTACGGAGCCACATCGGCACCAAGTAGGCGGCCCAGGCCCCGACGATGACTGCGTAGATGAGGCCACTGCTGCTCACGCCTCACACGGTAGAGGGGTTCGCGGGAGGCCATCCGCCAATTGGCGCGGTGTGTCGCACGATCTGGCTGATATCTCGAACCTTTTTTGTGATTGTTGAGATCAGCATCCTGCGAATCTGATCGCACCTGCCCCAATTTCGAACATGTATTTCATTTATGGGCTGTGTGGGGCCTCACCCGGTGCCAGCGCGAGACCAGGCCCTCGGGGACTTCCTCCGCCGTCAGCGCGTAGACGAGGTGGTCACGCCAGTCCCCGTCGATATGGAGGTAGCGCGGCCGCAGCCCTTCCTCCCGGAATCCGAGTTTTTCCACGACTCGGCGGCTCGGTCCGTTCTCCGGCCGGATGCACACTTCGATGCGGTGCAGCCCGACCGTACGGAAGCAATGGTCGACCGCGAGTGCGACGGCCGTCGGCATAACTCCGCGGCCCGCCACCGCCTCGTCGACCCAGTAACCGATGTGGCCCGAGCACATCGAGCCCCAGGTGATCCCGGCAACCGTCAGCTGCCCGACGAGCTGTCCCCGGTATTCGATGACGAACGGCAGCATCCGGCCCGCGTGCGCCTCGGCGCGCAGGTGGCGCACCATCTGCCGGTACGAGGGGCGGTGGGCGACGGGGCTGCCGGGGGCGGGCGGCGGGATGGTCGCCTCCCAGGGCCGCAGCCAGTCGCGGTTGCGCCGGTTGACCTCGCGCCAGGTGCGCTGGTCGCGCAGCTTTATGGGACGGAGGGCGACATCGCCGTCCGCCAGAACCACGGGCCAGGGGACGTTCAGCTTCAGCTCCCCGCGGGTCTGGGGTGGTCGCCGCCGCGGATCTGGTCGACGGCGTGGACGAGCAGGCGCTCCAGGACGGCCAGGCCGTCCCGGACGCCACCGGTGGAACCCGGGAGGTTGATGATCAGGGTAGTCCCGGCGACGCCTGCGAGCCCACGGGAGAGCGCGGCGGTGGGAACCTTGGCCAGGCCGGCGGCGCGGATCGCCTCGGGGATGCCGGGGACCTCGTAGTCGAGCACCCGGCGGACCATCTCGGGGGTGCGGTCGGTGGGCGAAATGCCGGTGCCTCCGGTGGTGAGCACGACGTCGTACGAGGCGGCGACGGCCTCGCGCAGCACGGCCTCGACGGGCTCGCCGTCCGGGACGACGCGCGGCCCGTCGGCCTCGAAGCCCATGGCGGTCAGGCCCTCGACGAGGAGGGGGCCGCCCTTGTCTGCGTAGACGCCGGCTGCGGCCCGGTTGGAGACGGTGACGGCGAGGGCGCGGTAGCGGCTCATGCCTGGCCCCGCTCTTCGGAACCGCCCGCCCCTGCTCCAGGCTCCTCGGAACCGCCCGCCCCTGCTCCAGGCTCCTCGGAACCGCCCGGCTCTGCTCCGGACCCTTCGGAGCCGCCCTGCGCCTCTCGGGAAGACCGCTGCCAACTGCCCGACTTCCCGCCGGTCTTCTCCTCGACCCGGACATCCGTGATGACCGCGGCCTTGTCCACGGCCTTCACCATGTCGATCACGGTGAGGGCGGCGACGGTGACCGCGGTGAGGGCCTCCATCTCCACGCCCGTCCGGTCCGTGGTCTTCACGGTGGCCGTGATCTCGACCGCGTCATCGGCCACCGCGAGGTCCACCTTCACGCCGGAGACGGCGAGCGGGTGGCACAGCGGGATCAGGTCCGGTGTCCGCTTGGCTCCCATGATCCCGGCGATACGGGCGGTGGCGAGGGCGTCGCCTTTGGGCACGCCCTCCCCGCGCAGCAGCTCCACGACGCGGGGCGAGACCAGCACACGGCCGGAGGCCCGGGCGGTGCGCGCGGTGACGTCCTTCCCGGAGACGTCGACCATACGGGCCGCGCCCGCGTCGTCGAGGTGCGTGAGGTGCTGCTTGCCGCTGCTCATCGTTCTCCTGGTCCGGTCCCTGTGGGCAGACACCGTACCGGCAGCGGCCGCCGATCAGTCGAGGAGGACCACGGCGACCTCGGCGCCCGGCTCCACGGACGTGGTCTCCTCGTCCACGATGATCAGTGCGTTGGCATGGGCGAGGGCTTTCACCAGGTGGGAGCCCGCGCCGCCGACGGGAGTGACCACCCCGTCCGCGTACCGCCCCCGCAGGAACTGGCGCTTCCCCTTCGGGGATGACCGGATCCCCTGGGGGCACACCGCCCGGACCGTCTCGCGCTCGACCGGATCGAGCCCCATGAGGCTGCGGATCGCGGGTCGTACGAAGAGCTCGAAGGAGACGTAGGAGCTGACGGGGTTGCCGGGCAGGGCCAGCAGCGGGGTGCGGTCGCGGCCGATGCGGCCGAAGCCCTGGGGCTTGCCGGGCTGCATGGCGAGCTTCCGGAACTCGACCCGGCCGACCGCGCCCGCGGCCGGGGAGCCGTCCTCCCCGGCCACCTCGAACGGGGAGAGCGCCTCCTTGACCACGTCGTACGCGCCGACGCTGACGCCGCCGCTGGTGACGATGATGTCGGCGCGGATCAGCTGGTCCTCGATGGTGGAGCGGAGGGTGGCGGCGTCGTCGGCGACGGCTCCGACGCGGTAGGCGATGGCCCCGGCGTCGCGGGCAGCGGCGGTGAGCGCGAAGCTGTTGGAGTCGTAGATCCGGCCGGTGGTCAACACCTCGCCCGGCTGGGCGAGTTCGCTGCCGGTCGACACGACCACGACCCGCGGCCGCGGCCGGACCCTGACCGAGCCCCTGCCGATGGCGGCGAGCAGGCCGATCTGCGAGGGTCCGAGAACCGTACCGGCCGTGAGGGCCAGCTCTCCGACGGTGACGTCCGAGCCGCGGGCGCGGATGTGCGCCCCTGCCTCGGCGGAGCGGTGGACCCGGACCTCCCCACCTGAGCCCTCGGGCGCCTGGGCCGCGGCCGGCATTCCGGCGGCCGGGCCGCCGCCCGTACCGCCGTCGGTCCACTCGACCGGCACGACCGCCTCGGCGCCTGGCGGGATCGGGGCGCCGGTCATGATGCGGGCGGCCTCGCCCGGCCCGACGACGGGCAGCTCGCCACAGCCGGCCGCGATGTCGCCGATGACGGTCAGGACGGCCGGGTACTCCTCGGACGCGCCGGTGACGTCGACCGTACGGACCGCATAGCCGTCCATGGAGCTGTTGTCGAAGGGCGGCAGGGCGGTGGGGACGGTGACGTCCTCCACCAGGACGCACCCCTGGGCGTCGAGGAGTTGCAGCTCGATCGGCTCGAGCGGCCGGACGTGCCTGAGGATGTCCTGCAGATGCTCCGTCACGGTCCAGACGCGGTCGTCGTCCCGCGCCTCCCCCGCCGCACCGGGGTCCGGGCCCGTACGGGGTGTGTCCCCCAGCCCGTCCGGCGCGGCGGCCCGGTCAGCGGTGTTGCTCAATCGCTACATCTCCTCGGTGACATAACTGCGAAGCCAGGCCCGGAAGTCCGGCCCCAGGTCTTCACGTTCGCACGCGAGTCTGACAATGGCACGCAGGTAGTCGCCACGGTCGCCGGTGTCATAGCGGCGGCCCTTGAAGACGACGCCGTGGACGGGACCGCCGAGGGAGGGCGTCTCGGCGAGCGTGCGGAGCGCGTCGGTCAGCTGGATCTCGCCGCCGCGGCCCGGCTCGGTCTTGCGGAGCACATCGAAGACGGCGGCGTCCAGCACGTAGCGCCCGATGATGGCGTAGTTGCTGGGCGCCTCCGACGGATCGGGCTTCTCCACGAGGTCGGTGACCTGGACGACGTCGTCTTCGCCGGTGGGCTGGGCGGCGGCGCAGCCGTAGAGGTGGATCTGGGCGGGGTCGACCTCCATGAGGGCGACGACGCTGCCGCCGTGCTGCTCCTGCACGTCGATCATGCGGGCCAGGAGCGGGTCACGGGGGTCGATCAGGTCGTCGCCGAGGAGGACGGCGAAGGGCTGCTCGCCGACGTGCGGAGCGGCGCAGAGGACAGCGTGGCCCAGGCCCCTGGGGTCGCCCTGGCGGACGTAGTGGATCGTGGCGAGGTCGCTGGACTCCTGGACGCGGGCGAGGCGGGAGTCGTCGCCCTTGCGGCGCAGCACCTCTTCGAGCTCGTAGTTGCGGTCGAAATGGTCCTCGAGCGGCCGCTTGTTGCGGCCGGTGACCATCAGAACGTCGGGCAGACCGGCGGTGACGGCTTCCTCGACGACGTACTGGATCGCGGGCTTGTCGACCACTGGCAGCATTTCCTTGGGAGTGGCCTTGGTGGCCGGCAGGAAACGGGTGCCGAGTCCGGCGGCAGGGATGACAGCCTTGCTGATCCGGGAGCGCGATTCAGTCATGCGGAGAACCATAACCGGTACGTATGAGTGGAAGATGTGGTCCCGGTAAATACGTTCTCATACAGAGAGGTTTGTACCCACTGTGAATCGAAGCCAGGTTAGGAAAGCCGAGTTGCGGCGGGATCTCCTGGCGGTAAGAGCCGGGTTGACAGTGGATGACGTCTCGGGAACAGAGGCCGCTCTGGCGCGGCAGGCCCTGGAGCTTCCGGAGCTCGCGGGGGCCCGCACGGTCGGCGCGTACGTCTCGGTGGGCCGCGAACCGGGGACGCGCGCGCTCCTCGACGCACTGCGCGCGCGTGGCGTACGGGTCCTGCTCCCGGTGCTGCTCGAGGACAACGACCTCGACTGGGGCGCGTACGAGGGCCGGGAGCGGCTCGTGGCCGCCCGGCGCGGGCTGCTGGAGCCGGACGGGCCACGGCTGGGGCCCGGCGCGATCACGGCCGCGGACGCGGTGCTGCTGCCCGGACTCGCGGTGGACGAGCGGGGCATGCGGCTTGGCCGCGGCGGGGGCAGTTACGACCGCGTCCTGGCCCGGCTGGCCGCCGCCGGCGCGGACCCGGCCCTGGTGGTGCTGCTGTATGCGAACGAGGTGGTCGTCCGGGTTCCTGAGGAGCCGCACGACCACCCCGTGGACGCGGTGGTGACGCCCGACGGTGTCAGGCGCTTCCGGCACCGGGACTGAGCGCCGCCGCTAGGGTGTCAGCGCCAGCGTGTCGGACGTGGCGTCCTCGACCTTCCGGCCACTGAAGGCCCAGGGCAGCAGCTCGCCCTTGGCCCACTTGTCGGTCTGGTCGCTGTAGTGGTCGTTGTACGCGTGCCCTGACGCGCCGGTGAGGTTGATCCAGCGCGACTTGTCCAGATCCCCCAGGTTGACGATCATCCGCATCGACGGCACCCAGATCACGTCGTAGCCGCCCGCCGCGTTCCATCCGCTGGCGTTGACCGCCGCCTCGCCGCCGCCCAGGTTCCACGGCCCCCGGTTGAGGAGGTGCTGGACCATGCCGGGTCCGTCGGTGCCCAGCGTCTGGTTCTTCAGCGTCAGCTGGTGCAGACGGCCCCAGCTCCAGGTGTCGGCGTCCTTGCCCAGCTTGGCGGTGAGCTCCCAGCGGGCGTCGCTCATGGCGTGGGCGAGCAGCTCGTCACGGCTGCGGTCCCCGGGGTTGCGGACCGTGCCGGAGGTCTTCCACCAGTCGTTGTCCTCGTCCCTGAGGATCGACCTGATCACCTCGTACCAGCGGTCGCCGCCGTCCGGCTGGGCCTCGTCGGGGGCGCGCTCGCCGCACTCCCGCACCGTCCGCGCGTTGCCGTCCAGGTCCTCCAGCGGGCCCGAGTCGTCCGCCGGGCGCACGCGCAGGCACTGGCCCTCGACCCGCAGCTCCTTGGGCAACTTGTTGCCGAACGCCAGCTTCAGGGTGTTGCGCCAGACCGCGTTGAAGTAGGCGGCCGCGGCCGAGTCGGCGTCCTGGGTGTAGTCCCAGCCCTCCAGCAGCTTCTGCGCCTCACGGACGTACGGGTCCTTGACGTCGATCTTGAGCAGATAGGGCGTGAGCAGCTCGGCGATCTCGCTGCTGTTGTCCAGCTGCATGGTCTGCATGTCGTCCGTCGAGATCTTGCCGCCGTCCTTGATCTTCGACTGGATGAGATCGGTGATCCGCTGGCTCCGCGCACCGTAGCCCCAGTCCTCGGTCAGCAGGTAGGGGTAGGTGCTCTGGTCTATGACGGCCTGGTTCGCGGTCACGATGTAGCCGCGCGAGGGGTTGAACTCCCAGGGCAGCGCGGACTGCGGGACGTACCCCGTCCACTTGTAGCGGGAGTCCCAGCCGGGTGCCGGGTAGCGGCCGTCGGCCGGGTGACGGCCGTCGCCCTTGCCGCGGACCGGGATCAGGCCCGGCGCCTGGTAGCCGATGTTGCCCTGGGTGTCCGCGTAGACGAGGTTCTGGGAGGGGACGGCGAGATCGCGGGCGGCCTTGCGGAAGCTCGTCCAGTCGGAGGCGGCGTTCAGTCCGAGGACCGCGTCCATGGACTTGCTCGGCGCGAGCCCGGTCCAGCGCAGCGATACGGCGTAGCCGCTGCCGCGGTCGGGCGCGGCGTCGCCGACCGGTGCCTGCCGTCCGACCTTGCTCAGCTCGCCGTTGCGGTCGGAGACGATGGGCCCGTTCCCGGTCGAGCGGACCGTGATCTCGCGCGGGGAGCCGTCCGCGACCTTGATCGTCTCCTTGCGGGTGGTGAACGGGACCTGCTTGTCGTCGGAGAGGTAGGTGTCGCTGGTGACCTTCTCCAGGTAGAGGTCGGAGACGTCAGCGCCCAGGTTGGTGAAGCCCCAGGCGATGTCCTGGTTGTGGCCGATGACGACGCCCGGCATGCCGGAGAAGGTGTAGCCCGCCACGTCGAAGCGGCAGGACTCGCTGACGCTGCGGCAGTGCAGCCCCATCTGGTACCAGAGCGAGGGCATCTGCGGCGCCAGGTGCGGGTCATTGGCCAGCAGCGGCTTGCCGGTGGCGGTGTGCTTGCCGGAGACGACCCAGGAGTTCGATCCGATGCCGTTGCCGTTGGGGCCGAGCAGCGCGGGGATGTCCTCCAGGGTCTTCGAGAGCGAGGACAGCTGGGTCCTGGTGCCCTGCGCGGCCACGCCTGCCGCGGTGTCCGCGTCCGCGTCCGCGCCGCTCTGCGAGCGGGTGGCGGTGCCCTTGGGGTCGAACGTCTTGGTGGCGCCGCTCACGGAGCCGGCGCCGACGATCGGCCGGTTGCGGTCGTACGGGTAGTCCGGGTAGAGGTCCTCGATCTGCTGCGGGGTGAGGCGGCTCGACATCAGCGAACGGTCGATCTCCTCCTGCATGTTGCCGCGCAGGTCCCAGGCCATGGCCTTGAGCCAGGCGACCGAGTCGACCGGGGTCCACTTCTCGGGGGTGTAGTCGTTGCTCAGGCCCAGCGCCGCGTACTCCACGGACAGGGCGGAGCCCTCGTGGTCCTTCAAGTAGGCGTTGACTCCCTCGGAGTACGCCCGGAGGTACTTCTTCGTGCGCGCCGAGAGCTTGGTGTCGTACTCCTGCTTGGCCACCCTGTGCCATCCCAGCGTCCGCAGGAAGGCATCGGACTCGACCTGCTCTTCCCCGAACATCTCGGACAGCCGGCCCGCGGTCATGTGGCGGCGGACGTCCATCTCCCAGAACCGGTCCTGTGCCTGGACGAAGCCCTGCGCGCGGAAGAGGTCCTCGTCGAAGTCCGCGTAGATCTGCGGGATGCCGTGGCCGTCCCGCTTGACCTCGACCGGTCCGGAGAGGCCCTTGAGCTTGAGCGAGCCGGTGGTCTCCGGGAAGGAGGCGCGCACGGTGCTGACGCTCCAGTACGTGCCGTAGCCGAAACCCGCCACGAGCAGCAGCACGACTGCGATCACGAGGAGGCGGGCACGTCGACCCTTCTTCTTGCCCGAGGGGCCGGTCTTGATGGCGGGCATCGCTGTCCTTAGAGGGGCAGGGTGGACCTGGGAGTGCTGGAGCAACCATAGGCGCAGCGCCTGACCGGCCCGTACGGGGAGTCGGGGCGCGACGATGGCCGGCGTCAAGAACCCGTAAAATATTAGGTAAGGCAATGAACTTCCGGTCGGTGAGCAGGAACGTTCCGGCCATAACGTGAGAAAGGGTCCGGCCCCTGACTGTCCACCACCTGAACGAACTCCTGCTGGTCTGCTCGATCCTTCTGCTCGTCGCGGTGGCGGCGGTCCGGATCTCCTCGCGCAGCGGGCTGCCCAGCCTGCTCATCTATCTGGGGATCGGCGTCGCCATCGGCGAGGACGGCATCGGCATCGGCTTCGACAACGCCCAGTTGACCCAGGTGCTCGGTTATGCCGCGCTTGTGGTGATCCTGGCCGAGGGCGGCCTCGGGACCAAGTGGCGGGAGATCAAGCCGGCGCTGCCGCTTGCGGCGGTGCTGTCGACGGTGGGCGTCGCGGTGAGCGTGGGGATCACCGCGGCGGCGGGTCACTACCTCGTAGGTCTCGAGTGGCGGCAAGCGCTGATCATCGGCGCGGTGGTGTCCTCCACGGATGCGGCGGCGGTCTTCTCGGTGCTGCGGAAGGTGCCACTGCCCCCGCGGCTGACGGGCGCGCTGGAGGCCGAGTCGGGCTTCAACGACGCACCCGTGGTGATCCTGGTGGTCGCCTTCTCGACGGCAGGGCCGATCGACTCCTGGTACGCGCTCCTGGGCAAGATCGTCCTGGAGCTGGCGATCGGAGCCGCGGTCGGCCTCGCGGTGGGATGGCTCGGCGCCTTCGGGCTCCGGCATGTGGCGCTGCCCGCCTCCGGCCTCTACCCGATCGCCGTGATGGCCATCGCGGTCGGTGCCTACGCGGGGGGCGCGCTCGCGCACGGCAGCGGATTCCTCGCCGTCTACATCGCGGCCCTGATCCTTGGCAACGCCAGGCTGCCGCACTGGCCCGCCACCCGGGGCTTCGCCGAAGGCATCGGCTGGATCGCCCAGATCGGCATGTTCGTCCTGCTGGGGCTGCTGGTCACGCCGCACGAGCTGGGCGACGACATCGTGCGGGCGGTCATCGTCGGCCTGGTGCTGACCGTGGTCGCGCGTCCGTTGTCGGTGGTGGTGAGCACGACGCCGTTCCGTACGCCCTGGCGGGAGCGGGCGCTGCTGTCCTGGGCCGGGCTGCGCGGCGCGGTGCCGATCGTGCTCGCGACGATCCCGATGGTGTACGAGGTGGACGCCAGCGAGGACATCTTCAACATCGTCTTCATGCTGGTGATCGTCTACACGCTGGTGCAGGGCCCGACGCTGCCCTGGGTCGCCAAGCGGCTGCGGCTGGGCAACGGCGAGACGGCGGCGGACCTGGGGATCGAGTCGGCGCCGCTGGAGCGCCTCGGCGGACACCTGCTGTCGGTCTCCGTCCCGCAGAAGTCCCGGATGCACGGCGTGGAGGTCGGTGAGCTGCGGCTGCCCAGGGGGTCCGCAGTCACCCTGGTCGTACGGGAAGGGAAGAGCTTCGTACCATCGCCGACGACCGTGCTGCGGCGCGGGGACGAGCTGCTCGTCGTGGCGACGGACCCGGTGCGGGACGCGGCGGAGAAACGACTCCGGGCCGTGGCGGAGGGCGGCAAGCTGGCGGGCTGGCTGGGCCTCGGCGGCAACGGGGCGCGCTGAACGCGCGCGTGGGCGGGCCGTTGGGCCTGCACGCGCGTGTGGGCGGGTCGTTGGGCCTGCACGCGCGCGTGGGCGGGCCGTTGGGCCTGCACGCGCGCGTGGGCGGATCCGCTTGGCGTGCACGCGCGCGTGCCGGGTCGCCGGCCTGCGCGCGCGTGGCCGACGGGGCGTCCACTCCCGTGGGGCGTTACCGCGTCGCTGGTCAATCACAGGGAAGAGCGGCCTGCGGTCACGCAAATCACAGGATCTTGGCCCCATTTTCCCTATACAATCAAGCAGCAACCGACGACCCACTCTGCCTGATGCAGAGCTGGCGCGACCGCTCGGCGGCCGCGGTCCCCCTGCCACCTGATCGGTGCGGACCCCGGTATCTACCCCGGTCCAGCGCGAGAGGACAGCTCTCGGCGCGCTCCGTGAGGACCCACGCGGGTGCGCTACCAGGCGGCAGAAAGGCAACGGCCGTGGCATCCGCGGTCACCACCGCACCTCCCGCTCCCGTGCAGCGTCCCGGATACGGACAGCTGCTGCGCACACCCGGCGCATGGACGTTCCTGCTGCCCGGTTTCGCCGCCCGGCAGCCCTTCGCGATGCTCACCATCAGCATCGTGCTGCTGGTCGGGCACACCACGGGCTCGTACGGCACCGCTGGCGCGGTCGCGGCCGTCACCGGCGTCTCCATGGCCCTGTTCGCTCCACAGAGCGGGAAGCTCGCCGACCGCTTCGGGCAGAGCGCGGTCCTGGTGCCCGGCGTGCTGATCCACGCGGCGTCCGGAGCCCTGCTCACGGCGCTCGCGCTGGCGCACGCGCCCCTGTGGGCGCTGTTCGCCGCCGCAGTGCCGACCGGCGCCTCCGTCCCGCAGATCGGCCCCATGGTGCGGACCCGCTGGGCGGCCATGCTGGACCGCACCCCGCTCATGTCGACCGCGGCCGCCTTCGAGTCCGTCACGGACGAGCTGACGTTCGTCATCGGGCCGGTCCTCGCGACCGCGCTGTGCACCGGGGTCCACCCGGCGTCCGGCCTGGTCGCGGAGGCCGCGCTGACCCTGGCGGGCGGCCTGCTGTTCGCGGCCCAGCGCCGCACCGCACCGCCCGCGAACCGGCTTGCGCGCCGAGGCCTGCGCGAGCCGCACACCTCCGCCCTCGCCGTGCCGGGCATACGCGTGCTGGCCGCGGCCTTCCTCGGGATCGGCTCGGTCTTCGGCGGCATGCAGGTCTCGCTGACCGCCTTCACCCAGGAGATCGGGCAGCCGGGCATGAACGGCCTGCTGTACGGGATCTTCGCCGCGGGCAACATGCTCGCGGGTGTGGCCTGCGGCGCCATCGCCTGGCGCAGGCCAGTCCGGCGGCGGCTGCTGATCGCGTACGGCGCGCTGGCGCTGGCCTGCTCGGTTCTGTGGGCAGCGCACTCGCCGCTGTTGCTGGGCGGACTCGGGCTGCTGGCGGGCCTGTGCATCGCCCCCGCGCTGATCACCGGCTACACGCTGGTGGAGACCCTGGTCCCGCCGACCGCCCGTACGGAGGCCTTCACCTGGCTGACCGGATCGGTCGCGCTGGGGCAGGCCGCGGCGGTGACGGCGGCCGGGCAGCTGGCGGACGGCTTCGGCGCGAGCGCCGGATTCACGGTGCCGCTGGCCGGGACGGCGCTGGCGCTGCTGACGGTGGTGGCGTTGCGCGGGCGGCTCGTACCGCGGTCGGCAGGGGATCTCGGGGGTCCGGTCGCGGGGCGCGTCGCGGGGCGCGTCGCGGCGCGCGGGGCACGTGGGGTCGATCACCGTATGCCCGTTGCAGTGGACTGATCCCGAGGAATGCTGCACTATGGTGCGTCGTTAGCACTCATTGAGTGAGAGTGCCAGGAGGAGCAAGTGCCGACCTATCAGTACCAGTGCACCGAGTGCGGCGAGGGCCTCGAGGCGGTGCAGAAGTTCACCGACGAGGCGCTCACCGAGTGCCCCAGCTGCGAGGGGCGCCTGCGCAAGGTGTTCTCGGCGGTCGGTGTCGTCTTCAAGGGCTCCGGCTTCTACCGGAACGACAGCCGGAGCTCGGCGTCCGGCTCGGCCGGCAGCGCGGCGAAGTCGTCGTCGGGGGCGTCCTCGGAGTCGAAGAGCGACAGCAACGGCTCGTCTTCCTCGTCCTCCTCGTCGACGTCGTCCTCGTCGTCTTCGTCCTCCTCGTCTTCGTCGTCTTCGTCGTCGAGCGGCTCCTCCTCGTCTTCGTCTTCCCCGTCGTCGAGCAGCGCGGCCTGACGGGGATCACCCCGCTTACAGGCCGGGCGCAGACCGGCGGCCACACGCGCGCATCGGACGCCGTCGCCCCGAGTCGAGGCGACGGGGTCCGGCGCGTTCCCGGCCCCGCATAGAGTGGCCGCATGGTCGAGACGAGCAGCCCTCAGGCGGACATCGGAGTCATCGGCGGTTCGGGGTTCTACTCCTTCCTCGATGACGTGACCGAGATCGCGGTGGACACCCCGTACGGGCCGCCGAGCGACTCGCTGTTCCTGGGGGAGGTCGCGGGCCGCCGGGTCGCCTTCCTGCCCCGGCACGGCCGCAAGCACCACCTCCCGCCGCACCGCATCAACTACCGCGCCAACATGTGGGCGCTGTACTCGCTCGGGGTCCGGCAGGTGCTGGGGCCGTGCGCGGTGGGCGGTCTGCAGGCGGAGTACGGGCCGGGCACGCTGCTCGTACCGGACCAGCTGGTGGACCGTACGAAGGCGCGAACGCAGACCTTCTTCGACGGGGAGGCCCTGCCGGACGGGAAGGTGCCGAACGTCGTGCACGTGGCCTTCGCCGACCCGTACTGCCCGGTGGGGCGGGATGCAGCGGTGACCTCGGCGCGCGGGCGCGGCTGGGAGCCGGTGGACGGCGGGACGCTGGTGGTGATCGAGGGACCGCGCTTCTCGACCCGGGCGGAGTCGCGCTGGCACGCGGCGCAGGGCTGGTCGGTCGTCGGCATGACGGGGCACCCGGAGGCGGTGCTCGCCCGCGAACTGGGTATCTGCTACTCGTCGTTGACGCTGGTCACGGACCTGGACGCGGGAGCGGAGACCGGCGAGGGCGTCTCCATGGAGGAAGTTCTGCAGGTGTTCGGGAAGAACGTGGCGCGGCTGCGGACGGTGCTCTTCGACGCGGTAGCGGGACTCCCGGACTCGGCGGACCGCGACTGCCTGTGCGCGAGGGCGCTGGACGGGCTGGACACCGGGCTGGATCTGCCGTAGCTGCCATGGCTGCGGTGCGGTAGCGGGCGGAGGCGCTTGCTGCGGTAGCGGGCGAGAGGTTTGCTGCGCGTGTGGGTGACGGACTTGTCCACAACCGGGGAGTAGTCCACAGGCCTCAGCGGGGCCGGGCGAAGCCGTGCATCGTGATGAGCGGAAACGGGAGCAGATCCGCTCTCGCGTCTCCGCACTCCGGCTTCAGCTCTTCGCGACAGGTGGTGTCGTCATGTCCCGCATGCCCCGCCCTTCCCCCACCGTCGGCCACACCGGCGACGCTCTCCCCGCTCCCCCGCCGCGCGAGGTCCCTCTCTTCGGCCCGTTGCGACCGGGCAGCGCCCGCTACCGCCTGCTGAGAACCGTCCGCCGACGCCGACGCGCGATGGCGGCCGCCCTCGCCGTCACCGCAGCGGCCTTCGCCGCTGCGGCTGCCACTCCCGGCGGAGGCGATTGGACAGCCCTCTCCCACCCTGCCGTACATTGCGGAGCCGTCTGTTCCATTCATCGTGCGCGCAGAGAGAGGCTCCGGAGTGAGCGAGGAGAGCAAGGGCGTCCTGCACGGCTTCAAGCAGTTCCTGATGCGCGGGAACGTGATAGACCTCGCGGTCGCCGTGGTGATCGGCGCAGCGTTCACGAACATCGTGAACAGCGTGGCGAAGGGCGTCATCAACCCGGTCGTGGGCGCCTTCGGTTCGAAGAACCTCGACCGTTACACGCTGTGTCTCAGCGACCGGTGCCTGAAGAACGACGCGGGCGAGGTCACCGAAGGCCTCTACTTCCTCTGGGGCTCGGTCGTCAGCGCCACGATCACGTTCCTGATCACGGCGGCCGTCGTCTACTTCCTCATGATCCTGCCCATGAACCGCTACAAGGAACGGCAGGCGGCCAAGGCCGCTGCAGAGGACGCCTCTGCCGAGGCGACCGAGATCGAGCTGCTGGCCGAGATCCGCGATCTGCTGGCGGCTCAGCGGAACGGGACGGCGCCTGGACGCCTGCCGACGCAGAAGCAGCAGCCGTAGGCGTACGCGTACGGCTGCCGGAAGCGGTACGGCCGCCGGGAGCCGTACGACCGCGGGCAGTCGTGCGGCAGGCGGCAGGCGTGCGGCAGGCGGCAGGCGTGCGGCCGCGGGAAGCCGTGGCCGGGTGGCGGCCGGGTCAGATGTGGTGCGGCGGCTTTTCGTCGAGGAAGCGGGCCAGGTCGGCAGCGCTGTCGCCGGCCGAGGGCCGCTCGCCCCAGCCTCGGTCCGTGTCGTCCGTGGACTGCCGGCCGAGGGGATCGTCGAAGTCCAGCCTGGCGGCCGGGTCGGCGGGGCCGTCGGCGGACTCGGGCCGCTCGGGCGTCGGGGCTGTGCTCATTCGTCCAGGGTACGGCGGTGGCGCCGCCAGCCGTGTCAGCGGTCCTCCGGATCCAGCAGCCACAGCACGAGGACGACCGCGAACGACAGCCCGAGGAAGCCCGCGCACCACCAGGCGGTACGCGTGCTCCCCTCCATCCACGCATCGACGGCGACGGTCAGTGCCCACATCTGCCCGACGACCACGGCCATGGCCAGGGCGAGCCGTCCCGACAGCTTGGAGGAGCGCCCGGACTGCCGCTCGGCGTCCGAGCCCGGACCGGGGCCGCTGTGCCGAACCCGCGGGTCCGTCATGCCTCTTCGCTCCCCACCGGCGGAGCACCGGGGCAGCCGATCTCGCGGGCCGTCTCCGGGTAGTCCTTGAGCAGTTGGCGGCACAACCCTTCCTCGAGACTCTCGCCGGAGCGGGCGGTGCCGATCGCCCAGACGCTGCCGTCGAGGCGCTCGACGACCACCACCTTCGGCAGTCCGCGCGGGGGCGGCCCGGCGGCGACCTCGCCGGTGCGGATGTCGAAGACTCCCTCGTGACACGGGCAGTACAACTCGCCCTCGCTGCCCCGGTTCTCGCGCCAGAGCACCGCGCACGCCATGTGGGTGCAGACCGCGGAGTAGCCGACGAGGGAGCCGTCGGAGAGGCGTACCGCGACGGCCCGGTCCTCGGCGCCCGGATACCGGAAGGCCACGGCCTCGCCGACCGCAAGCCGGGCGGCGATGCGCTTGGGCCCGGGAGAGCCTTCGGAGTCGCCCTCGCGGTGCAGCATGCCGCCGGCGACGCCGGCTCCGCCGAGGGCGAGGCCGCCGGAGACGACGGTCACGATGCGCAGATAGTCGCGGCGGGTGGACAGGGAGCCCGCGCCGGTCCTGCCGGGCCCGGCGGGCGGGGCGGCCCGCCGGTCCGCTTCCTCCGTCACGCTCATCCCACGTCCACTCCGTTCACCTCGACGACCGGCAGCCCGCCGGGCACGGGCCACTGCACCTTGTCCGCGGGGACGACCGTCGCCACGCCGGTCTTCACCACCGCGTCGCCGAAGGCGAAGGAGTCGGCGACCTGGACTCCGGGGCGCTCGGCCCGCAGCTCCTCGAGCGTTCCGTAGAACAGCGCACCCGTCGGGCAGACGGCGGCGCACAGAGGGGCCAGGTCCTGGGTCGTTCGGTCGTGGCAGAGGTCGCACTTCATGGCGAGCCTTGTCCGGAGATCGATCTCGGTGGCGCCGAACGGGCAGGCGTTCACGCAGTTCGAGCAGCCGATGCAGCGCGTGGCGTCGGCCTGCCGCACGACACCGTCCGGGGTGACGCGGATCGCGTCGGCCGGGCACACCTGGGCGCACGGCGCGACCGGGTCCTCGCAGTGCAGACACAGAGTGGGAAGGGAGGCGGCGCTGTGACCCTCGTCGGGGTGGTCGACATGGATGAGCGACGTACCGCGGTGCGAGTCGCACTGGCGGCAGGCGGAGACGCAGGCCTGGCAGCCGGTGCAGCGGCCGGGGTCGATGAAGATCGTCCTGCCCATCATCGGTGGCTCAGCTCCCCTCGGCGGTGGAGGGGTCCCGGGGCGCGGCGGGCGCTTGGGCGGGCCGGGCGGCGCGGGGCGCGGTGGGCACGGCAGGCGGGGCAGGCACGTGGTCGGGGGCTTCGGCGGCTTCGATCCGGCACGCGCACACCTTGTACGCGGGGACCTGGGAGCGCGGATCCAGTGCGTCGGCCGTCAGGACGTTCGCCGCCGCCGGGAACGGCCAGTGGTACGGCACGAACACGGTGTCGGGGCGGATGGCCTCCGTGACCACGGCGGGCAGTACGGCCGCCCCGCGGCGGGTGAGGACCCGTACCGGATCCCCTGTGCGCCAGCCGTGCGAGGGGTGCACCTCCACCCAGGGGGCCGGGGCCTGTTCGGACGGCCCGGCGAGCCGCCGGGTCTGGTTGCCCGAGAGGAAGTGCGCGACCGTACGGCCCGTGGTGAGCGACAGCGGGTAGGCCTCGTCGTACGGGTCGGCGGGCTCGTGCCACTCAACGGGTTGGAGATGGAACCTGCCGTCCGGGTGGTAGGTGCGGCCGTCCTCGAAGAGGCGCGGGGTGCCGGGGTGGTCGGTGGAGGGGCAGGGCCAGGCGATCCCGCCGGTCTCCGCCAGCCGTTCGTACGTGATGCCCGAGCAGTCGACCGCCGTGCCCGCCGAGGCGGCGCGCAGCTCGTCGAAGAGCTCGCGGGATCCGGCGAAGGCGAACTTGTCGCCCGAGCCGAGCCGGAGCGCCAGCTGGCACAGCACCCAGGTGTCGGTGCGCACCCCGGGGGGCGGCTCCTGCGCCTTGTTGTGCTTGACCACCCGGGCCTCGGCGTTGGCCATGACGCCCTCGTCCTCCGCCCAGCTGGTGACGGGCAGGACCACATGGGCGTTCGCGGCGGTCTCGGAGAGGAAGACATCGCACTGGACGTGGAAGTCGAGGGCGTCGTAGCCGTCCTTGACGGCCGCGTAATGGGGGAGGGAGACGAAGGGGTTGTTGCACACACCGAGAAGCCCGCGGATCTCTCCGCGGCTCATCTGCCGGACCATTTCGGTCATCGAGGTGCCTGCTTCGGGCAGTTGGGACTCCTCGATGCCCCAGATGCGGGCCATCTCGCGGCGGTGCTCCGGGTCGGTGATGGACCGGCCGCCGGGCAGCGTGTCCGCGCTCTGGCCGTGCTCCCGCCCGCCCTGGCCGTTGCCCTGCCCGGCGAGGGTGCCGTACCCGGCGCCGGGGCGGCCGATGTTGCCGGTGGCGACGCAGAGGTTGATGACGGACAGGCAGTTCCCGACGCCCTGGGTGTGCTGCTCGATGCCGCGCGCATGCCAAGCCATGGCGTTGCGGGCCCGCCCGAAGATCCTGCCGGCCTGTTCCACCTGCGCGACGGGGATACCGCAGATCGCGGCCGCCCGCTCCGGCGGGTACGCCTCCACGGTCTGCCTCACCTCGTCCCAGCCTGTGGTGTGCCCGGCGAGGAAGGCCCGGTCGGTGAGCCCGTCGCGTACGACGACGTGCAGCAGGGCGTTGAAGAAGGCCGAGTCGGTTCCGGGACGGAGGGCGACATGAAGGTCGGCGGTACGGGCGATGGCCGTTTCGCGCGGGTCGACGACGATCAGGCTCGCGCCGCGATCCCGTGCGCCCCACACGTACTGCGTGAGGACGGGGAAGCACTCGCCGAGATTCGAGCCCGCGAGGAGCAGACAGTCGGAGAGGAGGATGTCGGAGAAGGGGTTCGCGGCCCGGTCGATGCCGAAGGCCAGCTTGTTGGCCGCGGCGGCACCGGCCGTGCCGAGCCTGCCGTTGCCGTCCAGGTGCCGGGTCTTCAGTGCGACCCGGGCGAACTTCCCGAGGAGATAGGCCCTTTCCGCATACAGGCTCGCGCCGCCGAGGACGCCGAAGGCGTCACGCCCGTAGGCCCCCTGGATGCGTCGCATTTCGGAGGCGGTGAAGTCCAGGGCCTCTTCCCAAGTGGCCCGGCGGAACGGGGCTTCCCGGGAGCTCCGGATCAGTGGGGTGGTGAGCCGGTCGGGGTGGCTCAGCTGCTGATAGGCGTCAATGCCCTTGGCGCACAGCCGTTTCCGGTTGATGTCGTGGTCGCGCGGCTCGATGCCGAAGACCTTGCCGCGCCGGTCCACCCGCAGATACATCCCGCACTGCACTCCACAGAAGCAGCAGTGGGTGGGCACGAGCGTCTCGCCGGTGCCGGGCGGTGTCACGTGAAGCCCTTCTTCACCTCGGTGAGGTACGCGCTGCCGCGCAGCAGCCGCTTGCAACGCGGGCAGTACCCCGCGGCTTCTTCGAGGCGGAGGTCCAGGTCCCGCATGGTGGTTCGGAGACCGGCGGCCAAGGGGGCCGTGCCGATGGGCTCCTCGCAGCGGCGGCAGGCCACGACCTGCCCGGTCCGCCGGGCCGTGTCAGTCAGCAGCTGCACGCCGGCCGCCGCGGGCCGCTGCACGACATGGAAGAACTTCCCGAACGGAAGGCAGATGAGAGTAAAGACCACCGAGACCATATGGAGGACCGCCAGGAACCCGTAGCCGCCGCCGTTCAGGAAGAGCGACGAGAAGGCGAGCAGCAGCCCGGTCACCGCGATCACGGTCAGCCCGAGCAGCGGCACCATGTCGTACGCGAAGCGCTGGCCGGTCGCCGAACCGCGGTCCCGCATGCGCCGCCACAGGAAGTACCCGGCGCCCGCGATGACCAGCACGGCGGCCAGGTCCAGGCCGTGGAACACCGCCCACCCGAGGAAGGAGAGCGAGTCGAAGCCGGCCGCCTTGAAGCCCCAGATGCGCAGCTCGTAGCCGGGGCCCGCCGCACCGGTTGCGGTGAAGGTGACCCATCCCCAAGTCAGCGGAAAGGTGATCAGTACGGCCAGCAGGCAGCCCCAGAGGATCAGTTGGTGCGCGATCCAGCGGGCGCGCGAGCGGGCGCCGGGAGGCGTCCGGAGGCCGAGGTGGGTGATGAGAGTACGGGACAGGGCCGCTGGCGCCGCGCGGATCGCGGCGGTGGAGAACAGGGCCCGGCGGCGCTGGCGGAGGAGGGCGCGGGAGGCGGGTGCCGAGAGCCGGAGCGCGCAGCGGTACGCGACACCGAAGGCGAGGAAGACGGTCGCGACGGCGTACGGCAGCAGGGCGGCGTCGAAGGTCCGCAGGAAGCGGCTGCCGAACACGATGGCGAGCACGAGCAGAAGGGAGACGGCGGTGGCCACGGTCGTCGCCCGCAGGGCGGCGGCGGGCCGCGCCGCCGCTGCCGGGGGCGCGGCTGAGGGCTCGGACACACCGTCACCGTAACGGCTTATGAGGTGATGAGCCCGATATGCGGGGCGCGCGAGTGAGGGGTGACAACGTGATGTCGTCGCCGTACTGCGCGCGGCCCCTGATCACGAGCGGGACATCGCGGTGGTGGCGGCCCCAGGCCGCGCGAGGCGATGCTCACCGCACATGGGGTAGGGCGCGGCTGAGGAGTCCGGTCGGCTGGTCTCCAATCCCCTTGCAGCCAGGGTAAGTTGAACAAGCGGAGGGTGGGCGAGGGCGGCCGAAGGTGCGGATGGGGGAGCGGGATGGGCGAGGCGCCGCAGGGTGAACAGGTCGAGGTCGTACGGACGCGCGAGGAGCATCTGGAGCAGATCGCCCGGCTCGCCGAGTCGCGGAGCCTGAGCGGGTCGCGCAGGGCTGGCGGGGCGGACGGGGCGGCGACGGTGGACGGCGGCTTTCTGGTCTCCGCATACACCGAGGCCGACTACCGTGCGCGGCTGGCGACCGCCGAGCACTTCTACGTGGCGGTCAAGGGCGGAGAGGTCCTCGCGTTCCTGCTCGCCTACAGCTCCGACCAGGTCGAGCCGGACGAGTGGCTGAACCGCCGGATCAAGACCACGCTCGGCAGCTTCCTCGTGATCAAGCAGATCTGCGTGGCACGGGACGCGGCGCGCCGCGGGATCGCTTCGATGCTCTACTACCACGTGCTGGAACGGTGGCAGAAGAGCCCCGTGATCGCTGCTGTGGTCGACGACCCGCCCAACCACGCGTCCTCGCGCTTCCACCACAAGCTCGGCTTCCAGGAGCTGACCCGGCTGACGCCGCCGGACGGCAGGCTGCGGGTGGTGTGGGTGTGGCGCAAACCGCGCGAGGCGATGCTGCAGGCCCAGTACGCGATCTCCGTGGACCTGTACAAGCATGAGGACAACACCAACTGGCAGAAGCTGAACAACTTCTTCTACATCACCGCGGGCCTCGCCGCCGCCACGGCGTTCTCGCTTGGCAAGGAGGGCGCGGGCGGCACTCTGGGAAAGGGCCTGGCCCTGATCATTTCGATCATCGGCTTCGGGGTGTCGGTCGCCTTCTCCCAGATGCTGCGCTTCGGCCGACGGTATCTGCTGGCGCGCAAGGCTGCGGTGACCGAGCTCGAGGAGCACATGGCCTGGCACGGCGGCCAGCGGATCGTGACCTGGCACGCCGCGGACCCCAGCAACAGCTATCTGAAGGTCTCGCCGACCGGAGCGATCATGACGCTCCTGCCGGGTCTGGTGGCGCTGTGCTGGCTCGCGGTCCTCGGCGTACTGATAGCCAACTGAGCGCTTGGCATTCGACTTTCGGGACTGGTTGGACGAGGCGAGGTCGGGTCAGGCCGGTTCGGCCGGTCAGGCCCGTTCGGCCGGTCAGGCCGGTTCGGCCCGTCGGGCCCGTTCGGCCGGTCAGGCCGCGACCGGGACCTTGCGGTCGGCGTCCGCCCCGGTCGTCGCCTCCGCCGGCCCCGCCGGGCTCCCCGTGTCCCCGGATACCGCCCCACGGGCGCCCTTGAGGAGGACGACGAGGCCCGTCGTGACCGCCGTACCGGCCGCGATCGCCACCAGGTAGAGCAGCGGCTGGCCGATCAGCGGGATGACGAAGACACCGCCGTGCGGGGCCCGAAGCGTGCAGCCGAAGACCATCGACAGGGCGCCGGTGACCGCGCCGCCCGCCATCGCGGAGGGGATGACGCGCAGCGGATCGGCCGCGGCGAACGGGATGGCACCCTCGGTGATGAAGGACGCGCCGAGCACCCAGGCCGCCTTGCCGTTCTCGCGCTCGGCCTTGGTGAACAGCCTGCCGCGGACGGTCGTGGCCAGCGCCATCGCCAGCGGCGGGACCATGCCCGCGGCCATCACCGCGGCCATGACCTTGAGGCTGCCCTCGTTGGGGTTGGCCAGGCCGCCGACGGCGAAGGTGTACGCGACCTTGTTGAGCGGGCCGCCGAGGTCGAAGCACATCATCAGGCCGAGGACGGCCCCGAGGATGATCGCGTTGGCGCCGGAGAGGCCACCCAGCCAGTCGGTCAGGGCGGACTGGAGGGAGGCGACGGGCTTGCCGACCACCAGGAACATCAGGAAGCCGACGACGGCCGACGAGATGAGCGGGATGACGACGACGGGCATGATGCCGCGCAACGGCGCCGGGACGCGCACCCGTTGGATCGCCATCACCACCGCGCCCGCGATCAGACCGGCGATGAGGCCGCCGAGGAAACCGGCGTTGATGGTGAGGGCGATGGCGCCGCCGACGAAGCCGGGGACGAGGCCCGGTCGGTCTGCCATGCCGTACGCGATGTAGCCGGCGAGGACCGGGACGAGGAACCCGAAGGCGACTCCGCCGATCTGGAAGAGGAGAGCGGCCCAGCTCGCGACCTCGGTCCAGACGAAGTGGTCGGCGACGGACTTCGCCTCGTTGATCTCGTAGCCGCCGATGGCGAAGGCGAGCGCGATGAGGAGACCGCCCGCGGCGACGAACGGAACCATGTAACTGACGCCGGTCATCAGCCACTTGCGCAGCCGGGTGGCGTATCCGTCGCCGGGCTCACCGCCGCGGTCCATCGGCGCACCGGCCGCGACAGGTGCGGAGGCCTCGCCGCGCGCGGCCTTGTCCCTGGCCTCGGTGATGAGCTCGCCGGGCCGGTTGATCGCTGCCTTGACGCCGACGTCGACGGTCGGCTTGCCCGCGAACCGGGCCTTGTCCCGTACCTCCACGTCGTGCGCGAGGACCACGGCGTCGGCGGAGGCGATGACGGCGGGGTCCAGCCTGCTGAACCCGGCCGACCCCTGGGTCTCGACGGCGAGTTCAACGTCCTCGGACTCGGCGGCCTTCTGCAGGGACTCGGCGGCCATATAGGTGTGCGCGATCCCGGTGGGACAGGACGTCACAGCGACGATCTTGAACGGCGGCGGGGTGGGGGCTTCGTCCGCATCGGAGGCGGCCGCATCCTCAGCCGAAGCAGCTTCCTCAGCCGAAGCCGCCTCCTCAGCCGGAGGAACATCCTCAGCCGGAGGCACGTCCTCCGCCGGAGGCACGTCCTCACCGCGGACCAGGGCAGCGGCCTGCGCCGCATCGCCCTCCGCCCGCAGGGCACCCGTGAACCCCCCGTCCATCAGCCGACGGGCGAGGCTCGACAGAATCGTCAGGTGGTCGTCGTCGGCACCGGCGGGGGCGGCTATCAGGAAGATCAGGTCCGCCGGGCCGTCCGGCGCCCCGAAGTCGATGCCCCGGCCGCTGCGGCCGAAGGCGAGGGTCGGCTCCGCGACGTGCGCACTGCGGCAGTGCGGAATGCCGATGCCTCCGTCGAGGCCAGTGGGCATCTGGGCTTCGCGGGCGGCCACGTCCGCGAGAAAGCCGTCGAGGTCGGTGACGCGGCCCGCACGGACCATGCGCTCGGCGAGCGACCGCGCGGCCGCTTCCTTCGTCTCGGCGGACAGGTCGAGGTCGACGAGATCCGCGGTGATCAGCTCACTCATCGCGTGGCTCCTTGCTCGCGACGCCACCCGAGGGGGCGGAGGGGAAGGGGAGAGTGGGGTCGGGGGGGAATGCGGGGACGGGGAGTGCGGGGGCCGCAAACGTGGGGACAGCAAGCGTGGGATGAGACACACCCGTCGGGGCGAACGGGACGGCAGTCATGGCGTCGGCTCCTCGAGTACGCGATCCAGGGGGATGTCCGAGGTCGTGGTGACCGATGACGGGGCGAGGTCGGCGGGGGTCGGCATGGCGCTTCCCGGCAGTTGGACCGCAGCCGAGCCGTGGGCCACGGCCGAGGCCAGCGCGGCCTCGCCGACGCCACCCGCCGCCAGGAAACCCGCGAGGGACGCGTCCCCCGCCCCGACATTGCTGCGGACCGCGGCCACCCGCGCAGTGCCGAAGCACGTGCCCAGGCCGTCGACCAGCAGCTGCCCGGCCGCCCCGAGGCTCGCGAGCACCGCCTGGGCGCCGCGGTCGCGCAGCTCCTCCGCCGCCTTGACCGCGTCACCGACGGTGGCGATCGGCCGCCCGACCGCCTCGGCCAGCTCCTCCGCGTTCGGCTTCACGACATCCGGCCGCTCGCGCAGCGCGGCCATCAGCGCGGGCCCCGACGTGTCAAGCGCGATCCGGGTGCCCGCCCGGTGCGCGCGGGCCACCAGCTCCGCGTACCACTCGGGCGGAAGGCCGCGCGGCAGGCTGCCGCAGCAGGCGATCCAGTCGGCGGCCGCGGACCAGTCCCGTACGGCATCCAGCAGCGCCTCGGCCTCATCCGCCGACAGTTCGGGCCCGGCCGCGTTGACCTTGGTCAACGTGCCGCCGGGCTCGACGAGTGTGACGTTGACCCGGGTCGAGCCGGCGACCGGCACCCCGGCGGCCTCGATGCCGTGCTCGCCGAGCAGCCGGGCGAGCAGCGCGCCCTCGGGCCCGCCGAGCGGTACGACCGCGACCGTACGGTGTCCGGCGGCGGCGACCGCTCGCGAGACGTTGACGCCCTTGCCGCCCGGGTCGACCCGGTCGGCCGTCGCGCGCAGCACCGCGCCCCGTTCGAGCGCGGGCAGCTCGTACGTCCGGTCGAGGCTCGGGTTCGGGGTGACGGTGAGGATCATGCGCGCACTACTTCCGTGCCCTGGCGCTCGATGGCGCGGGCGTCCTCGGGGCCGAGCCCGGTGTCGGTGACGAGCAGGTCGGCGTCGGAGAGATCGCCGAAGCGGGCGAAGTGCTCCTTGCCGAACTTCGACGAGTCGGCGAGCAGGACGACCCGGCGGGCGGCCGCGATGGCCGCCCGCTTGACCGCGGCCTCGGCGAGGTCGGGTGTGGTGAGGCCGCCGTCGACCGAGAAGCCGTTGGTGGCGATGAAGGCGACGTCCGCCTTGATCTCGCCGTACGCGCGCAGCGCCCATGCGTCGACGGCGGCGCGGGTGCGGTGCCTCACGCGACCGCCGACGAGATGGAGGGAGATGCCCGGGTGGTCGGCGAGGCGGGCGGCGACGGGCAGCGCGTGGGTGACCACGGTCAGGGCGGATTCGAGCGGGAAGGCCGCGACGAGCCGGGCGGCCGTGGTGCCCGCGTCGACGATCACGCTGCCGTCGGCGGGTAGCTCGGCGAGCGCGGCGCGCGCGATGCGCTCCTTCTCGTCGGCGGCGACGGTGTCGCGCTCGGCGAGGTCGGGCTCGAAGTCGAGACGGCCTGCGGGGATGGCGCCGCCGTGGACGCGGCGGAGCAGCCCGGCCCGGTCGAGGGCCTTCAGGTCGCGCCGTACGGTCTCGGCCGTGACCTGGAACTCCTCGGAGAGCGACAGCACGTCGACCCGGCCGCTCTCGCGTGCGAGGCGGAGGATCTCCTGCTGGCGCTCCGCTGCGTACATGTGGGTTTACATCCGTTCCATGCCCGAACCTGTGATTCCGCCCCCACGCTACGGCGCAGATCGAGCAAAGTAAACAGATCCGGGCAAGGAATCGGGCAGAGCCGGGCACGCAACCGGCACGGGGAACCGGAACGCGACCGGGAACGGAGCGGGACCGGCCCCGGAACCTGCCACCGAACCGGCACCTGCCAACGGCGCTTGCCACCGGCACCGGAACCGGCACCGGACAGAAAGGAGCCCCGGCGCCGGGGGCTCTGCTCAGGAGGAGGGCGCAATGCCCTCGCGGGCATTACGCCGCCTCATCAAAACCCGTGTCACGGGCGAGCTTCTTCAGCTCGAGCAGCGCGTGCTTCTCGATCTGGCGGATCCGCTCGCGCGTCAGGCCGTGCTGCTTGCCGACCTCGGTCAGCGTGCGCTCCCGGCCGTCGTCGATGCCGTACCGCATCTTGATGATCGACGCGGTCCGGTCGTCGAGCCTGCCGATCAGCTGGTCGAGGCCCTCGCGGCGCAGCATCACCAGCACCGACTGCTCAGGCGTGGCCGCGGAGGTGTCCTCCAGCAGGTCGCCGAACTGGGTCTCGCCCTCGTCGTCCACCGACATGTTGAGGCTCACCGGGTCGCGCGCCCAGTCCAGCACGTCGCCGACGCGCTCGGTCGTGGAGCCCAGCTCCTTCGCGATCTCCGCGTGCTCCGGCTCCCGGCCGTTCTCGCGGTTGAACTCGCGCTGCACCCGCCGGATCCGGCCCAGCTCCTCCACCAGGTGGACGGGCAGCCGGATCGTACGGGACTGGTCGGCGATGGACCGGGTGATCGCCTGCCGGATCCACCACGTCGCGTACGTCGAGAACTTGAAGCCCTTGGTGTAGTCGAACTTCTCGACCGCGCGCACCAGGCCCGCGTTGCCCTCCTGGATCAGGTCGAGCAGCGGCAGCCCGCTGCGCGGATAACGACGGGCCACAGCGACGACAAGACGGAGGTTGGAGCGGATGAAGACGTCCTTCGCTCGCTCGCCCTCGCGCGCCAGCGTCACCAGCTCCTCGCGGGTCGCGCCTGCCGCACGGGCCTCGTCGACCTCGCCGCCGAGAATCTGCTGAGCGTAGACTCCCGCCTCGATGGCCTGGGAAAGTTCGACTTCCTTGGCGGCGTCGAGCAGGGGGGTACGCGCTATCTCGTCGAGGTACATGCCGACCAGGTCGCGGTCGGCGATCTCTCCGCCAAAGGCGCGAGCGCTGTTTGCCCGGTCGGTCTCGGCGGTGGTGCTGTCGGACTGACGACGGGCCACGGCGCGGGTTGCCATGCGTGCTCCCTTGCGATGAGTCGGTCGCGGGTCAGTGGGGGACGTTCACCCTGCCTCGGGTGCCCGCTCCGATGGGAACAACGACTGGAATCCGGACACAATTCCCAAGCCGTACGACAATTTTTGTGATCATGCAGTACCCTGTCTCGCCACACGGAGGCGACATAGTGTCGGCATCATCGGAAGTGCAGGTCAGGCCAGGCGCGGAGGACGACCTCGAGGCCCTGACGGACCTCTACAACCACTACGTCCGCGAGACGGCCATCACCTTCGACACCCGGCCCTTCACAGCCGAGGAGCGCCGCCCGTGGCTGCTCTCCCACCCCGAAGACGGCCCGCACCGCCTTCTGGTTGCACAGGAGCGGGCAAATGGCCGGATTCTCGGCTACGCGACAAGCAGCCCGTTCCGGCCGAAACCCGCCTACGAGACCTCGGTCGAGACGAGTGTCTACTGCGCGCCCGACGCCGGCGGGCGCGGCATCGGCACGCTGCTCTACAAGGCGCTGTTCGAGGCGCTGGAGGGCGAGGACCTGCACCGGGCGTACGCGGGCGTGGCCCTGCCCAACGAGGCATCGGGCCGGCTGCACGTCCGCTTCGGCTTCGAGCTCGTCGGGACGTACCGGGAGGTGGGCCGGAAGTTCGGCCGCTACTGGGATGTGGCGTGGTACGAGAAGCCGATCGGGGCGCGGGCCGGGGACGCGTAGCAGCGCGGGCCACGCGGCTATCGGCGGCCCCGCGCGCCCGCGACCTCATCGAACCGGTGCCGCATCGGACCGGTACCGCATAGAACCTGTGCCCATAGAACCTGCGCCGCGCCCAAGCCGTCTCCCCCGTGAGCGGCCCCGCTACCCGAACCAGGCGGTCACGCGAATTGCACCGATCGTTTCGCCAGCCCCATCCAGAAGCCGTCGATCACACTCCGCCCGCGGTCGAGGTCGCCCGCGGCATCGGCGGCGCCCAGCGTGACGAAGAGCGGGGCGAAGTGCTCGGTGCGCGGGTGGGCGAGGTGTCCGGCCGGGGACTTGTGCTCGAAGTCGAGCAGCGCGTCAACGTCCCGGCCCTCGAGCGCCTCCCGCCCCCAGTCGTCGAACTCCGCCGACCAGCTCGGCGTACCGCCGCCCGCGTGCCGCAGCGCGCTCAGGTTGTGGGTGAAGAAGCCACTGCCGACGATGAGCACGCCCTCGTCGCGGAGCGGCGCCAGCCTGCGGCCGATCTCGAGCAGCTTCCGTGGCTCGAGGGTCGGCATCGACACCTGGAGTACGGGGATGTCGGCTGCCGGAAACATCTCGACGAGCGGGACGTACGCACCGTGGTCGAGGCCGCGGTCCGGGACGTCCTGGACCGGGGTGCCGGCGGAGCGCAGCAGCTTGCGCACCCGTTCGGCGAGGTGCGGGGCGCCCGGGGCCGCGTACCGCACGCGGTAGTAGCGCTCGGGGAAGCCCCAGAAGTCGTAGACGAGGGGCACGGTTGCGGTCGCGCCGAGCGCGAGCGGCGCCTCTTCCCAGTGCGCGGAGACCACCAAGACGGCGGCGGGGCGGGGCAGTTCGGTGGACCAGGCCGCGAGCTGGCCGGGCCAGACGGCATCGTCGGCGAGCGGCGGGGCGCCGTGGCTGAGATAGAGGGCAGGCATACGCCCGCCGGGGGCGGGGGTGGGGTGAGCGGACATGAGCATCCCCTCGGTTCTTCACAAACTTGAAAATTCAAGAAATATGGTCGATGCAGACGCTAGCAAGTTTTTGTTTAGGTTTCAAGAACTATCCGTACAGTGGGAGACATGACGACGGCACCCGACGACGAGCCGCGCTGGCTCACCGACGAGGAACAGCGCACCTGGCAGGCGTATCTGCACGCCACCGCACTCCTGGAGGACCACCTCGACCGCCAGCTGCAGCGCGATGCGGCCATGCCCCATGTCTACTACGGCCTGCTGGTCACGCTCGAGCGCGCGCCCGAGCGCCGTATGCGGATGACCGAGCTCGCCCAGAACGCCAAGATCACCCGCTCCAGGCTCTCCCACGCCGTCGCGCGCCTGGAGAAGAACGGCTGGGTGCGCCGTGAGGACTGCCCGTCCGACCGGCGCGGCCAGCTGGCGGTCCTGACGGGCGAGGGCTACGCGGTCCTGGAGAACTCCGCGCCCGGCCATGTCGCCGCCGTACGCGGCGCGATCTTCGACCGCCTCACCCCGCAGCAGGTCCGGCAGCTCGGCGAGATCTGCGGAATCATCGCGGAAGGCCTCCAGCCGGAGCGCGGCGCGGACCTCCCCTGGCGGCGGTGAGGCGTACGGATTCGGTGACGCTACGGGTCCGGTGAGGCGTACGGGTCCGCTGAGGCGTACGGGTTCGGGTCCGCCGACGTCCCGGCCGGACGCATGGCCGACCGACCGAAACCGCCGGAACCGCTAGGCGGCCAGCAGATCCAGGATCTGCTGGCCGTACTTCGCCAGCTTGTTCTCGCCGACGCCGCCCACCGTTCCGAGTTCCGCCAGCGTCGACGGTGAGGTCGTGGCGATCTCCCGCAGCGTCGCGTCGTGGAAGATCACGTACGCGGGCACGCCCTGTTCCTTCGCCGTGGCCGCGCGCCAGGCACGGAGCTCCTCGAAGACCGGTACGGCCTCCTCGGGCAGTTCCACGGGTGCGCTGCGCCGGGACGCGTCGGTCTTCGAGGGCTTCGCGGCTCGCGCCGCGGCCCGCTCGGGCTCGCGCCGCAGCAGGACCTTGCGCTCGCCGCGCAGCACGTCGGCGCTCTCGTCCGTCAGCACGAGCGTGCCGTACTCGCCCTCGACGGTGAGGAGCCCCTGGGCCAGCAACTGCCGCACCGCGCCCCGCCACTCGGCCTCGCGCAGCTCCGTACCGATGCCGAAGACGCTCAGCGCGTCGTGGTCGAACTGAATGACCTTCGCCGTCTTCTTCCCGAGCAGGATGTCGATGATCTGGCCCGCCCCGAACTTCTGGCCGCGCTCGCGCTTGAGCCGGACCACGGTCGAGAGCAGCTTCTGGGCGGCGACCGTGCCGTCCCACGACTCGGGCGGCACCAGGCACGTATCGCAGTTGCCGCACGCGGTGCTCTTCTGCCCGAAGTAGGCCAGCAGCTGCACGCGGCGGCACTCGACCGTCTCGCAGAGAGCCAGCATGGCGTCGAGGTGGGTGGCGAGGCGGCGGCGGTGGGCCTCGTCGCCCTCGGAGTCGGCGATCATCTTCCGCTGCTGGACGACGTCCTGGAGGCCGTACGCCAGCCAGGCGGTGGAGGGCAGCCCGTCGCGGCCCGCGCGCCCCGTCTCCTGGTAGTAGCCCTCGACGGACTTGGGCAGGTCGAGGTGGGCGACGAACCGTACGTCCGGCTTGTCGATGCCCATGCCGAAGGCGATGGTGGCGACGATGACCACGCCGTCCTCGCGCAGGAAGCGCGCCTGGTGCGCGGCGCGGGTACGGGCGTCGAGACCGGCGTGGTACGGCAACGCCTCGATCCCGTTCCGTACGAGGAACTCGGCGGTCTTCTCGACGGAGGCCCGCGACAGGCAGTAGACGATGCCCGCGTCCCCGGGGTGCTCGTCGCGCAACAGCCGCAGCAGTTGCTTCTTCGGCTCCGCCTTCGGCGCGATCCGGTACTGGATGTTGGGCCGGTCGAAGCTCGCCACGAAGTGGCGGGCGTCCTGCAGCTTGAGCCGGGACGCGATCTCGGCGTGGGTGGCGGGCGTGGCGGTCGCGGTCAGCGCGATGCGGGGGATGTCGGGCCAGCGCTCATGCAGCTCGGACAGGGCGAGATAGTCGGGCCGGAAGTCGTGGCCCCACTGCGCCACGCAGTGGGCCTCGTCGATGGCGAAGAGCGAGACCGTACCGCGGTCCAGCAGGCGTGCGGTCGACTCGACGCGCAGCCGCTCCGGCGCCAGGTAGAGCAAGTCCAGCTCGCCCGCGAGGAATTCGGCCTCGACGAGCCGCCGCTCGTCGGGATCCTGCGTGGAGTTGAGAAACCCGGCCCGCACCCCGAGGGCCCGCAGCGCATCGACCTGGTCCTGCATGAGCGCGATGAGCGGCGAGACGACGACCCCGACGCCTTTTCGTACGAGCGCGGGGATCTGGTAGCAGAGCGACTTCCCGCCGCCGGTCGGCATGAGCACGAGCGCGTCGCCTCCGGCGGCGACGTGCTCGATGATTTCTTGCTGCTCGCCGCGGAAGGCGTCGTACCCGAAGACGCGATGCAGCACCTGCAGAGCGGGGCTCGCGCCATTGACGTCACTCGTGGCGCTCATGTCACTCACGCCGCTTGCGTCGCTCGCGTTGCTCGTGTCGCTCGCGTCGCTCACCGCGGGACCGGTCGTCTCGGGGTCTGCCATCCGACCATCCTAGGAGGACCTCCCGGCGCTCGATGGGCCGTTCCCGAGCAACCGCGCCTCCGAGGGAGGCCGCCGACCGACGACGGCCTCCACGGACCGGCCCGGACCGGCAATGGAGGTCGCCGGCCCATCAAGACGAGATCGCTATTTCGCTCACCGGCCCAGGTTCCCCACCCGGCACACCCTCGCCAGCACCGGAACCGTCTCCTTCGTCGTAGACCGGCTCCTCGTCCGCCGGGGGATCCTCCGAGCGGGGCGGCGCAGACGACGCCGGGAGCCACCACCTGCACCCCTGCCTCGAGCTCCTCGCTTTTCTCCGACGACGCCGAGGCCAGGGCCCACATCGGCCACGGTCCGTCCCCTTGGGTCGAGTCCGTGTTTGGGGCTTAATCATCGCGTTACGCCCATGTAGGTGTGATGTCATAGTGATCGTTGAGGCTGATGAGGCTGACGCACACGGTCAAGGTGCGTGGTCAGATGCTGTCGTGACATTTCGGTCCTCCCCCACGATCCGACCAGGATGGGACCCCATAGATGCAGAATCCACTGAAGCGCGCTCTCGCGCTTCGGGGCCTCGCCGGCGCGTGCACCGACGAGTTCGGGCGGTTCACGGACGGGGTGGCCCCGTGCGCCCCGGCCTCGGCCAGCGGTCGACCCGGCTCCCGATTGATCTCCTTATCGGGCACGGGGGCCGTACAGCGCTCTCGTCGTAAACTCGCCCGTCCGGCCGGGAAGTTGATGGAGCGTCATCGGCGCGCCACGGACACCACGGACCGCCGGATGGATTCAGCCGTTCGCCCGGCCCCGGTCGTTCCGATGGTTTCACGACACGCATCGGAAGGGCGGCCGCGATACGGTCGCCCCTCTCCCCCAGCGCCGCTTTCCTGCGCGTCCCCCTGCCGCGGATTCTCCGTACGCCGCGCGCGCTGCGCACCCAGCCGAAGAACCGGCCCATAGAGCGTCCCGCCCGGACCGGCCGTGCAGCCCGCCGCGCGGGCGGCCGTGCGCCGTGCCGACCAGTGCAAGCGCAGCCTGCGGACCCGGCACCAAGCCGCCGAAAGCCGCGGCACCAGTCGGTCCGGCCTCGCTCCCGCGCAGGGGCAGCACAGCTGTCCTGAACCGACCGCAGTCCGCAGGCCCTTCGACGCTCGGCGCAACCCGGTCCAGCCTCCAACGCTCTTCGTGGCCAGACCGGTTGTCGCATGCCCCCGCCTAAGCCCTCCTGTAAGGAAGGAAATCCTCAGGTGCTCACTTCGCACCAGCCAGGTTCGCCGAATACATCCGTAGCTGCTCCCGGCCCGCGACCCGACTCATCCAGATCCGAGCCCGCCGCTCCCGCCCCCGCCCCCGCCCCCACCCGCGGGCGGGTGCTGGCGGTCGGTCCGCCGGGGCCGAGGCTCGAGCGGCTGATGCAGACCCTGGTGTCGACCGGGCACGAGGTCAGCCATGCCGAGCCCGGCCGGGTGAACCTGGAGGTCCAGCAGGCCCCTCTGGACGCGATCGTCGCCCTGGACGGCGGCCCGGACGGATCCGGCAGGGCCGTCGGCCCTGACGGATCCAGCGGGCCCCACGGACCGGACAGTTCCAGCAGACACGGCACCCACGGCACCCCCGGCACCCCCGGCACTCCCGGCGCACCCGGCCGACCCGACCGGCTCGACGTGATCCGCGAAGTCCGCGCCATCCCCGCCGGCCGCGCGCTGCCGCTGCTCATGGTCGCGGCCAACCCCGCCTCCGCCGATGTCGCGGACATGCTGCGCCACGGTGCCGACGACTGCATACCCGAGGCCTCCGACCCGGTCGAGCTGTCCGCCCGTATAGAGGCCAAGCTGCGCCGCGTCCCCGTCCCCGTCGAGAACCTGCTCCTCGACCCCCGTACCGGCCTCTACTCCGAGCCGCACTTCCTCGACGAACTCGACCGGGAACTGCAGCGTCCCGAGCCCGCACGCCGCGGCGGCGTCGTGGCGACGGTCGCCGTGGCCGAGATGAGCGCCCTGGAATCCCGGCTCGGCCCGCGCGTACGCCGGGAGGTCGCCGAGCGGCTGGCCGGAGTGGCGGAGAAGCTCGGCAGTGTCTGTGACCGGCTCGGGTGGGACGACCACGGCCGCCTGCTCATGCTGATGCCCGGCGTGGACGAGGAGGCGGCGCGCCGCAGCCTCGAGAAGTTCGCGAACACGGTCGCGGGCACCCGGTTCATCGTCGCCGACGAGAACGTCCGGCTGACCCCGGCGATCGGATGGACTCCGCTGGCCGACTGCGGCGACCACACGCAGGCCGTCGAGAAGGCCCGGGACGCGGCGGCCGAAGCGACCCGTCACCGCGATCTGCGTCCGGTCAAGTACGCCCCGTGGATGCGTTCACCACAGCGGCACCGGCGCCCTTTCCTCGGTTCCCTCGCCTCCCTCGGAGCCGCCGTCCGCGGCCTGCTGTCCGCGCTGTCCCCGGTTGTCGTGGTCCTGTTAGGCGTGGGCGTGCCCTTCCTGCTGTACCAGCAGATGTACGAGCTGGGCTGGGACCTCGGCTCGGCCATGTACTGGGTGGTGGTGGGCGGCCTCCTGGCGTCCGCGGCGCTCATCGTGGTGGAGTGCCTGTTCTCGCTCGATTCGGTGCCCCGGCCGGACCGGCCCGCGCAGCCGTATCCACCCGCGAGCGCGGTCATCGCCGCGTATCTGCCGAACGAGGCGGCGACCATCGTCGACACCGTCGAATCGTTCCTGCGCCTGGACTACCCGAACGACCTGGAGATCGTGCTCGCGTACAACACGCCGCACCCGCTGCCCGTCGAGGACACGCTCCGCGAGATCGCCCGCCGCGACCCGCGTCTCGTACTCCTCCCGGTGCAGGGCAGCACCTCCAAGGCCCAGAACATCAACGCCGCGGTCACCCGCGTGCGCGGCGAGATGGTCGGCATCTTCGACGCCGACCACCACCCGGCTCCGGGCGCCTTCCAGCACGCCTGGCACTGGCTGTCGAACGGCTACGACGTCGTCCAGGGCCACTGCGTGATCCGCAACGGCGACAGCACCTGGGTCTCGAGGCTGGTGGGGGTGGAGTTCGAGACGATCTACGCGGTGAGCCACCCCGGCCGTACCCGGCTGTACGGATTCGGCGTCTTCGGCGGCTCCAACGGCTTCTGGCGCACCGACCTGCTCGCCCGGACCCGGATGCACGGCTCGATGCTGACCGAGGACATCGACTCCACGATGCGCGCCCTGAACGAGGGCGCACGGTTCGCCGTCGACCGCACCCTCATCTCCCACGAGCTGGCGCCCACGACGCTGAAGTCGCTGTGGAACCAGAGGTCGCGGTGGGCGCAGGGCTGGCTCCAGGTCTCGCTCAAGTACCTGTGGCGAAGCCTGCGCTCCCCGGTCTTCACGGCCCGCCAGAAGCTCGGGCTCTTCGTGCTGCTCGGCTGGCGCGAGGTGCAGCCCTGGCTGACGCTGCAGATCCTGCCCATCCTGCTGTACTCGGCCTGGCGGTCGGGCGGCCTGACCAAGCTCGACTGGGCGGTGCCGGTCTGCCTGCTGGCCACCCTGTTCACGGTGTCGGCCGGGCTGGTGCAGGCGGCGTTCGCCTGGCGTCTCGCCGTACCCGAACTGCGCAGGCGCCGCGGGTGGTTCTGGCGGTACGTGCTGGTGTCGACGTTCTTCTACTCCCACTTCAAGAACATGCTCGCGCGGCTGGCGTTCCTCAAGGAGGCGTTGGGAGACCGGCAGTGGCGGGTCACGCCGCGGGCCGCCGCCGCGAAGAAGGCGGTGGCCAAGCCGTGAGCGCTCCGACCGCCCGTACTGCGGAGCCCGGGTCCGCCGCCGGGCCCTCGCCGCGTCCGCCGGAGGGCGCACCCGCGAGCAGCCGCGCCCGTGAGATCGAGGGTTACCGGGGTCTCGCCGCGCTGAGCACGGTCATCTTCCACGTCTGGCAGCAGTACTTCCGGTACGACGCGGGGGGCTCCCACCCGCCGGTGGACAACCCGTTCGTGGGAGCGGCAATCTCCCTCGAGGTCATCGACCTCTTCTTCGTGATGTCCGCGTATCTGCTGACCCTGACGTATGCGCGCGCGGCGATCGACGGAGGTCCGATACGGCCCGCCCGGGTGTTCCTGTTCCGCCGGGCGATCCGGATCGTACCGCTGTACTTCCTCGCGGTCCTGGTCGTCTGGGCGACCCGCAACCCGACCCTGCCGGGCAACTGGCTGGACCTGGTCGAGCATCTCACCTTCACCCATGTCTTCGACCGGGAGCAGATCTTCTTCACCATCGGCCCCACCTGGTCTCTGTCGCTGGAGATGATGTTCTACCTGGCGCTCGTCGCGCTCGGACCGCTGGCGGTGCGTGCCTGCCGACCGCTGCGGCAGCGGAGCACGCGGGTGGCCGTGTGCGCCGCGGGTTGCCTGCTGCTGTTCGTGGGGCCGCTCGTCTGGATCGCGCTCGCGCACTACGCGTTCGGGGTGCCGCACACCAGCTGGCCCGTGTACTTCGGCCCGCAGGCCCGCTTCGGCGGGTTCGCGGCGGGCATGGGGCTGGCCGTGCTGATGGTCGGGCTCGGCGAGCGGGGACGGATGCGTACGGGGTCGGCGTGGGCGCTGCGGGCGGCCGTACTGGTGAGCCTGTACCTGCTGTCGCTGCTGTCGGCCCCGGAGAACGCCCTGTTCACCTTCTTCCACCCGCTGGCCAGTCTGCTGTGGGTGCTGCTGCTGTTCAGCACGATCCACGTACGCAAGCAGGGGCAGTGGCACCGCGCGCTGCGGGCCCGCTGGCTCACCTACATCGGGCTGATCAGCTACAGCCTCTTCATCTGGCACGAGCCGATCATGCTCCAGCTCTACAAGTCCGGGCTGCTGCCGACAGGGCAGGCGGGTTATCCGCTGGCCACGGCGATCGTGCTGGCGGTGGCGGTGCCCGCGGCGGTGGCGAGCTACTGGGTGATCGAGTATCCGTCGAGCATGCTCGGGCGACTCAAGGACAAAACCGGCAAACCGCGCGAGTTCTACCCGGAGCCGGCGCGGTAGGCGTTGCCGCCGTCCCGCGAAGCCACGAAGCCCTTCCGTCCGAGCGGACGGAGGGGCTTCTGGCTGTCGGCACACCAGCCAATGATCTCGGGCCGCTTGGGCACCAGCGCATCAGCGCCGTTGCCGGTGACACCGGCAACGGCGCCGGAGGACCCCATGGCCGGGACCGTGTCCGCCGACAACCGCCGTCATTTCCTGCTCACTTCCGGTGCCGCCGTCGCGGGAACCGCAGCCGCGTGGTCGCGGATCCCGAGGCCGCGGCAGGGCAGCGCTCCGCCGCCCGCCGCGGAGCCCGGGCGGACCTCCGCCCGGCCGCAGCCCCGCCCGCAGACCCGGCGGGCGGCGCCGTGCGCCACGACGACGCCCGACACCACGGCGCGTCTCGGCGGCAGTGGCGGCGCCGGCCACCGGCGGCTGGTCTCCGACCCCGGCTGGCCACTGGTCGTACGCGGTGAGCTGGCCGCTCCCCGGACCGGGCGCCAGGACCGGCGCACCGCCCTGGCGTGCTTCGTCCAGTTCCCGTCTCGACGCCCGCGACCCGGTGACGGGCCTCAACGACGACGCCACGGCGCGCCTTCAACGACCTGCCCTACTCGCGCCCGAGCCTGTTGGCACGCCTGGTGCGGTACAGCAACCACGATCGCGACGCCCTGACCGAATCCCTCCAACAGGCGGGTGGCACCGACGGGTTGACGGCGAAGCTACTCGCCACAGGCCTCGCCACCCTCTCCAGCGGCTCGACCCCTGACCTGCCGCGTTCGGAGACCCAGTGGTGGGTGTGCTCCACCATCGATGACGCCGCCAGGCTCGGCCAGTTGGGGATCGCGAACGCCTCAAAAGCGAGGCATGGTGGGGATTGCGGGACGCGGGCCGAGCGCAACTGCTCTCGCCCCTTCGGGTATGTGTGCCGGAACCCGCATGCCGACTGATGAGTACGGTCCACAGTGGTCGCATGAGCCTGACGACCAGCGGCAAGCCCCCGGGACCCGTGCGGTTCTACCTGCTGTGCGACCACCGCGACTGCGAGGTGCGCGCCGTCTTCGACATGGTCATCTCCGACCCGGGGCCGTCAATCGACGAAGATCTCATCGGCCACCTCCTCCACAGCGCCAGCACCGCCGCTCCCCACATCGAGGAGCTCGGATGGACCTTCATCCAGGGCGACGGCTACTGGTGCCCGACCTGCTCCACCCCGCCCTCGAAGCGACGTCGCGGGGGCGGGCGGGCAAAGTCCTCCTGAGCGACGCTCGACCGGCACAGCGACGAGTCGGCCCCATCTGCGGCCGTGGCGCTTATACCGCTGAGAGGCCGGCAGGCGGCCCATGTCCAGGCGGTGGAGGGTGCGCCACACGCCTAGGACGGCCGGGCGGAGTCGAGGAAGTCGATGCAGCGGGCCAGCAGGGCGACCAGCGTCTCCCGTTCCTCCGCGGTGAACTCGGCGGCGAGCCCCCGCTCGACGCGTACGGCGCGGGCGTCCGCGTCGGCCATCACCTCCCGGCCCTTCCCCGTGAGCCGTGTCTCCAGGACGTTCTTGTGCCACTCGTGAGGGCTGCGCTCGATCAGGCGGCGCTCCTGGAGGTTCTTCAGCACGGTGTTCATCGTCGGCGGGGTAACGCCGCACGCCCTGGCCAGTGCGGCGGCCGAGATGCCGGGGTTCTCCGACAGATACAGCAGGGCCGCGTACTGCGACACCGTCAGGCCGGACGGCTTCAGCACAGCGTGCTTGGTCGCGTTGAGCGCTTGCTCAGCGCGCTTGAGATGAGAACCCAGGCGCTCGTGAACGGGCATTGACGTCATCTGCGCATGCTAACGAGCCGACAAGGATTCGAACCTTGCCCAATATTAGAGTTCTAACTAGTATGTGTACTCAATCTAAAGCTAGGGCTCTACTCATTGCCCAGAAGCAGCCGCCGGAGAGAGAGGCACCATGCCCCGCGTACCTCAGCACCGCCCCGTTTCCCTCGCCTTAGTGGTCACGGCCGCGATCACGGCCCTCGTCGCCGCCGTCCCCCTCACCTCCACCGCACAGACCACGCAGGCCATCGAGCCGACAGCCTCTCGAGCCGCCGAACCACATGCACGGATCTCCACCGCGTACGAACTGCCCGGTGACCGCGTCTACCCCGAGGGCATCGCCGCCGACCCGCGAACCGGAGACCTCTACGCCGGGTCGTACGCCGACGGCACGGTCTTCAAGATGACGCCGGGCCGGCGGGTGGCGGAGGAGTTCCTGCCCGCGGGCGCGGACGGGCGCAGGACCACCAACGGGCTGAAGGTGGACCGGTCCGGGCGGCTGTGGGTGATCGACTCCACCTCCGGAGTCTCCGTGTACGACGTGCGCAGCCGCCGTCTTCTCGCCCGCTTCGACGTCCCCGGTCAGAGTCCCGGCCACCGTCCCGGTCAGAGCTCCGGTCAGAGCTCCGATCAGAGCTCCGGTCAGAGCTCTGGTCAGCTCGCGATCTTCGTCAACGACCTCGCCCTTACCCAGGACGGCACCGCCTACCTCACCGACAGCCGCCGCGCCGTCGTATACCGTGTCACCCCCCACCAGTTGGCGCAGGCCCAAGCGAACGGCGGGCGCGCGACGCTCACCCCCCGCTTCGACCTGAGCACGGTTCTCGAACCGCACGCGCCCGACGCGTACAGCCTCAACGGGATCGTCGCCGACCCGTCAGGGCGCTATCTGCTCACTGTGGACATGACCGGCGGCGACCTCTACCGCCTCGACCTCGCCTCGGGCGGAATCCGCCAAGTCGCCCTTCACGGAGGCGACATGCTGCACGCCGACGGGCTGGAACTGCGCCACGGCAGGCTGTGGGCGGTGCACAACACCGACCACGCCATCAGCCGGTGGCGCGTCACCCGGGACGGCTTCGCGGCGCGTGCGGAGCGGCGGGTCACCGACCAGGCGCTGCAGCTGCCGACCACGCTGGTACGTCGGCACGGGACGCTGTACGTCGTCCGCTCGCAGTTCGACAAGGGCGGCCCGATGGGACCGGGCACACCGCAGATTCCCTTCACCATCGCGTCCGTGCACGGCATCTAGCCCCCGATGCCGCTGACTCTGTCGGCCCCAGAGCCGCGTGCCAGGGCGTAATGCGGTGGCAGCGGTTCGCGACCTGCTGCTTGGATGCGCGGTGTGACGTCTGTGGATCTTGATGATCGCAGTGAGCTGCTGGACCGGCTCGAGCAGTACTACGACGCTGTTCCCCGATCCGTTGCCCGGGCCGAGGACTTCGGGCCGCTCACGCTGTTCATCCGGGAGGGGCAGGGATGGCCCTTCTACGCCCGCCCGGCCCTGAGGCGGTCCGGAGCGGTGAGTGCCGCCGATGTCACCCGGGTGCGCGTCCGACAGCGGGAACTGGGCGTCCCGGAGAGTTTCGAGTGGATTGCCGAGACGACACCCGCGCTGAGGGCGGCGGTCGAGCAGACGGGGCTTGCGGTGCGCGAGCACCCCTTGATGGTGCTGGGCTCGGACGTACCGACCCCCGCCGTGCCCGAACGGGCTGACGATGTGGTGCTGCGGACCGTCGGGCCGGACGATCCCGTGCTGCCGAGCGCGCTGGCCGTCCCACACCTGGCCTTCGCCGATCCCGGAACCGGTGTCGGTGAGGCCGGTGTGGCGGAACTGGGCGGGGCGGTGCGGGACCGCGCCGGTGACGGGTCGGTGGACGGCGCGGCGGCACGCATCCGGGCCGGTCTGACGTGTGTTGCCGCCGCGGTGGAGAACGGAACGGCGCTTTGCGCCGGTCAGCACCAGCCGGTCGGGAAGGTGAGTGAAATCGTCGGGGTGGGAACCCTGCCGACCGCACGCCGTCGTGGCCTTGCGCTCGCGGTCACCGCGGTGCTGGTGGCCGACACCCGGTCGCGAGGTGTCGAGACGGTGTTCTTGTCCGCGGGCGACGACGATGTCGCTCGGATCTATGCCCGGCTCGGCTTCCGCCGCGTGGCCACCGCACTGATCGCCGAACCCGTCGAGTAGCGACTCGTGGGCAGGGTTCCAGAGGCCTCTGTGGTGCTGGGAACGCGTGCTACAAGCTCAAGCAGGTGGTGGTGGCGTGGGCGATGGGCTTGCCTTGGCCTTCCAGCGCTTTGCCTTCGGCGGTGGCAGTGCGGCGGCCCTTCTCCTATGTGGTGCTGGTGCCGGCGGCAGGGTCGGGGGTGTGCGTCAGGCCGGGAGGGGTTCGATGCGGGCGGGGACGTGTTTGTGCCAGGGAGTGCCGGCGATGGGGTCGCGCCAGTGCAGGTCGGTGAGGGTGTTCAGGGCGACGCCGGTGCGCTCGGTGCCGTCCGCGGTGGGCAGGTCGAGGCCGAATCCGTTGGGCAGCGCGGCATGGCCCGCCTGCATGCGGTCGTCGATCTCGACGGTGGCCTGGGCGGTGCCGCGTTGGGTGGTGATCTGCGCGAATGCGCCCTCGGCCAGGCCGAGTTGCTCGGCATCGTGGCGGCTGATGCGCAGGGCGCCCTCCTGGTCGCGCTTGCGCCAGGTGTTGTCGCGGAAGATGGTGTTCGCGGTGAACGCCCGGCGCTGCCCGGCGGCCAGGACGATGGGGAACTCCTCGGTGGTGTGCACGGCCTGGGTGGTGTCCAGACCGGTCAGCAGGTCCAGGAGTTCGGGGATGGGCAGCGGGATGCGGTGTCCGGGGTGGGACACGTACCGCCAGGCGTCGTCGTACTCATCCTGGGTGAAGGTGACGCCGGAGCGGCCGGCCAGCATCGCGGCGAACAGAGAGTCGGCGTCGGCATGTCCGGCGCGGCGCATGGCGGAGGGGTACTCCTTGGCGATGCGCTGAGCGAGCGCCCACAGCACGGCGGCAGACCGGGCGCCATCCGGCAGGGTCGGACCGAGGGTCTCGTACAGCAGGTACGGGGCCATGCCGGTCGTGCTCTTGTCGATGGCGGCCAGGGCGGCGAAGGCGAGCTTGTAGGGCGTACGGCCCATGCGGGCCGCGGCGCGCAGCAGCGCCAGGCGGCTGTGGGGGACGGCGTGGAGTTCGCGGATGAGGCGTGCGTAGATCTCGGGTTCGGTCAGGGTGCCGGGAAGCGGGTCGAGGACCGGGGCGCGCAGGTGGAAGGTGTTGCGGGGGAACTCGAAGGTGAAGAAGGTGGCTTCCCACTTCTCGAACTGGGAGGCGGCGGGCAGCACATAGTCGGCCTGACGGCCGGTCTCGGTCAGCGCGATGTCGATGACCACGACCACATCAAGCGCGGCCAGTGCCTCGCTGAAGGCGGCGGAGTCGGCCAGGGAGTGCGCAGGATTGGACGACTCGATGACCATCGCGCGGAACCGGTCGGGGTGGTCGGTGAGGATCTCCTCGGCGATGACGTTGCACGGCACCAGCCCGCCGGGCATGCGGGCGCCGGTGACCGGGGTGCGGCGCGGACGGGTCGAGTAGTGGGCCAGCGGGGCGATCCACGAGTGCGGCTGCATGGCACCGCGCTTGGCGAAGTTCCCGGTCAGGAGCCAGATCAGCTTGTTGAGGTAGGACACCAGCGTGCTGTTGGGGCCCTGCTGCACCCCCAGGTCCTCATACGTCGACACGCTCGATGCGGTGCCGATCCGCCGCGCCGCCGTGCGCAGTTGCTCCTCGTCCAGGCCACAGGTCTGCGCGCAGCGGGCGATGTCCACCGTCTTCAGCTGCTCCAGCACGGTCTCGGCGCCGGTGGTGCGGTCGGTCAGGAAGGCGTGGTCGACGAGGTCTTCCTGGACCAGGACGCCGAGGATGCCGGCCAGGCACCAGGCGTCGGTGCCGGGCCGCACCTGGAGGTGGATGTCGGCGAGGTCGGCGGTCTCGGTGCGCACCGGATCGATGACGATCACGGCGCGGTCCGGGTCTTTGGCGATGTCCTTCAGGACCGTACGGGCCCGGGGCACGCCGTGGGACTGCCAGGGATTCTTGCCGACGAAGACGGCGACCTCGGCGTGCTCGAAGTCGCCGGTGGTGTGCCCGCCTGTCAGGTGGGCGTCGACGAAACCCTCACCGGTCTTCTCCTGAGCGAGAGGGTTGGAGCGGTAGCGGGCGCCGAGGGCGCGCATCAGGGCGCCGCTGTAGGCGCCGCCGAGGTGGTTGCCCTGCCCGCCGCCGCCGTAGAAGAAGATCGACTTGCCGCCGTGGGTGTCGCGCACCGTCTCCAGCCGGGCGGCGATCTCGCTGATGGCGGAGTCCCAGTCGATCGGGGTGAAGCTCCCGTCCGCCTCCCGGCGCAGCGGCGTGGTCAGCCGGACGCCGCCGTTTTGGTAATGGTCCAGGCGCAGGGCCTTGTTGCAGGTGTAGCCGGCGGTGGCGACGTGCTCCTTGTCGCCGCGAATCTTCGCGAACGCGCGACCGTCGGTCTGGATCCGGATGCCGCAGTTGTTCTCGCACAGGATGCACGCGCTCTTGTGCCAGGTGGCGTCGGCTGTCATCTGCTGCTCCTCCGTCTGGTGTGCGCCGTCCCGGCGCGCGGCATCTGTCCGTGGGTGGATCTGCGCTATCTGTCAGTGGGTGGATCTGCGGTGGGCCCGGGCACCTGAGGCTCGAGGGCTCGGCGTCGTCGTCTACTGCGCCGGTCCCAGCCCGTCGTCGTCTGCCGCGCCGGTCTCAGCCCAGGGGGTTGGTGGTGTCGCGCAGGGTGGCCAGCGAGGGGGCGTACATGCGGGCCTTGATGGTGCCGAGGGTGTCGCCCGCCTTGGTCACCTGTGCCTGGGCGATCTCGATGGCGGTCGACCGGACGGCGTCCTCCGCGACCGCCTGGTCGACGATGCCGGCGGCCGCGGCGTCGGACCCGCCGTAGCGGCGGGCGGTGACCATGGCCTCGTGCGCGGTCTGAGGAGCCAGCCGGGCCTGGATGAGGGCGGCCATGCCTGGGCTGAAGGGGATGTTGATGTCCGCTTCGGGCAGGCACCAGTAGCCCCGGTCGGCTCGCATGACGCGGAAGTCGTGGGCGAGGGAGAACATCGCGCCGGCGGCGAAGGTGTGCCCCTGCAGCGCTGCCACGGTGATCACCGGCAGGGACAGCATGCGCGCGAAGAGCTCTTGGACGGTTACGACGTAGTTCTGGTGCTGGTCGGCGTTGGCGAACAGCCATTCCAGGTCCAGGCCGTTGGAGTAGAACTTCCCCGTCGCGGCCGTCACCAGGGCCCGCGGCCCTTCCGCCTTCTCCACCTCGTCCAGTGCGGCGCTGACGGAGGTGAGCCAGTCGGGGTGGAAACGGTTCTCGCCGTCCCCGAGGTCGAGGACGAAGACGTTGTCCTGGCGGTCGAGCGTGGGCATAGCTGCTCCTCACATGGGGTGGCATCGGGGGTGATGGCAGGTCACGGTCGTGGACCGGGACCGGTCTCGGGCCGGGTACGCAGCACGTAGACCAGCAGGTCATGGATCTCGGCCGCGGCAGCGTCCAGCGGAGCGGTGCTCTGCTCGGCCCGGCACATGATCACCGCGCCTTCGACCGCGGCGATGATGAAGGCGGCCAGCCTCTTGCCCCGCTCCTCCGGCAGGCCGTGCTGGACGAACAGGGCCGCGAGAGCCTCCTGCCAGCGGGCGAAGACCGCGGCGGCGGACCGGGCCAGCTGCGGGGCGTCGTCGTTGGTCTCCACCGCCACCGCCACAATCGGGCAGCCGGCCCGGAAGTCGCTCTCGACGAGCCGGTCACGCCACAGCGCGAAGAACGCGTCGACCGCCTCCACCGGGTCATCGGCCTGCGTCGCCGCGTCGATCAGACCGGCAATGAAGTCGCCCGCAAGCGCCACCGCCTCGTCGATCAACTGCGCCCGCCCGCCGGGAAAGTGGTGATACACCGAGCCGCGCGGGGCACCGCTGTGCGCGAGCACCCGGTCGATGCTCGTGGCGCTCGCACCGTACTCCCGCAGCAGCACCGCGGCGCTGAGGACCATCCGGTTCCGGCTGTCGCTCCTGCGCGGGCTCACGCGCCCACCACTTCGACCACCGGGCGATAGACGGCCGCAGCTTCAGGGCTCGAACCTTCGGACATACCGGATGCCGCCCTCCGAACCCAGGCGCAAGAGGCGCCCACAGGTAACTACTAGACGGTAACTTAGGCTGTATGGCATAGAACCTGCAAGGCTTCTTGCAAGGGTTCCTGAACGGTTTTCTGAACGGGCCCGGGGCTGAGGAACATCCGTGCCGGTTCGCACGCCAAGCCTGCGCTGCTCCGACCGTCGCTTCGACCTGGACTGATCGTGCGGCAAGCCTTTCGAGGGCCGATGCTGTCGATCTCCGGGGGGCCGGGCCGTGGCGGTACTCCTTCATGGACGACGCGGACCCGGGGAAGGTGCAGGCCAGGCGGCGTGCGCACAACCGGCTCGGATTCGCCGTCCAGCTGACGAGCGTGCGGCATCTGGGCCGGTTCATGCCGGACCCGCGGCAGGTTCCGGCGGAGGTCACCGAGTACCTGGCCGAGCAACTCGGCATCGCTGATGCGTCGTGCCTGAAGGAGTACGACGAGAGAGACGGGACGGTCTACCGGGGCGGGTCGGTGATGCGGTCGAGCCACTTCCGCAGGAGGCTCTGCTCCCGGTCGGTCAGGGCGGTGGTCTGCTGACGGACGCTGCCGCGCCGGCGGCGTGCGGACTTGGTGTTCAGCCGTGGATGTCAACGGACGGGCCCCACCTCCGTTCAGGAGATGGGGCCCGCGCGTATCCGGCTCAGCTGTGGAAGCGGATGTAGCCGTTGCCGTCGGGGTCAGATCCGCTCTTGGTGTAGGAGTGCGAATCCGAGCCGCTGCCGGAGGGCTTGTACAGGTAGATCGTGTCGCGGTCGTTGTTCCATATGAAGTTGCAGTTGTCGCGGTACACCACGTTGTTCGCGTCGGAATCGGTGCCGTAGCCGCCACGGAGCTTCACGTAGTCACCGGGCTGGAGGTAGTGGTTGGCGGTGAAGGTGAAGGGATTGCCAGTGGCGTCCTTGACGAGGTAGCCCTTGAGGTTGATGGTCGCCGAGGACGAGTAGTTCTTGATCGTCAGATATTCCTCGTCGGTGTTGCCGCTGGAGCAGCTGTTGGAGTCCCGGCCTGGCGCGTCGTATTGGACTCCGCGGATTTTCAATGCCGAGTGGTACTCGGTGGCCTGAGCCGGCGTGGCGGCGAGGACGGCGGCGCCTGCGACGGCAACGGTCGCGACGGTGACACGAAAACGCTTCTTCAACGAAGGGTCCCCCCTACTTGAACGGGCCGCGCCTCCCCTATGCGCGGCGGAGACCCAAGGTTACAAAGGGAGGAACAGCAATCATACGGAGGGTTGCCAACATGTTACGGAATGCAGGCCCCAACTGCTGTGCACCTGTGACGGCAACGCCCTTGCCCAGACTGCCGTCGACGCACACGGCTCCCGGAGGGCCCTTGAGTGACTGCCCCGGAAGCGGCCCGCGTCGTCGCTCGCGCACCTGTTACGACCACTTGGCGGGGTCCCTGGGAGTGGCGCTCATGTGCGCCTTCCTCGACCAGGGGCTGCTGCGGCGGGGTCAGAGCGAACCCGCGCCGGACCGGTCCGATCAGCCCGGCTCGTACGGCAGGGAGGCCACGTACGATCTGACGGCCGCGGGGACCGAGCGCTTCGCCGCGTTCGGCATCGACATGGGGGAGCTGGCCCGGGGGCGGCGCCCGTTGGTGCGTTACTGCGTCGACTGGAGCGAGCGGCGCCACCATCTCGCCGGTGCGCTGGGGGCCGCGCTGGCCACCCGGTTCTTCGACCTGGACTGGCTGCGTTACGGCATCTCGCCTCGCGTCGTCCACCTCACCGACATCGGTAAGTGCGGGGTGGCGGACACCTTCGCGGTCGAGATCGTGAACTGAACCGGTGGCCGGGCCCTACGGCCGCGCGGAGAGGCACGCCCTCGCCCCGTCAGCGGCACCGGATACGGGCGGACAGCGAGGCCTGCCTGAAGCACAATGCGGCTGGCAACGGGCGGAGTTGAACCCCGGCCCATCCCCAGCCGCCCGTCGCGTCCCCGCCGCGGGAAACACCTCGCGCTGCCGCGGCGCTCTCCCTGACCGGGAAGGTCAGTCGCCCTCTCGGGCACCCGTGGGTGCCTCCCGCTACGCGCCAGGAAGCCGGTACTGGACTTGCTCGGCTGTGTGCAGGGCCTGCAGTGTTTCATCGACGGTCAGGAGAACAGTCGTCTCAAACGACCTAAGCGCGCCGCCTCCGCTAATCGCCAGCGCAACCGCGGCCATGGACACGTTGTCCGGGGCCTCCCACAGGTTGTAGCCGTCGTGCGTGCCGAAGGCGTACCAGAAGCCATGGAGCTTCCCGCCGACGGACTCGATGTACGACTGAGCGGCCTGTGCGCGGTCCTCCGGATGGCCGATCAGCCTCGCCCAAGTCTCCGGCGTGTAGCTGAACCTCGATAGATAGAGCGGCATCATGTCTCCCTTTCGTTCCATCAAGGGATGCCCCTGCGGGGCGGGAAACCCGCCGGCGGCGGCCCGCGTATCCCCCAAACGGCCGGGGACCATGAAGCGGCAGGGCGACAGTCGGCGGATGAGAGACCCACCCAGGCGGTGTGGAGAGGCTTTGGGCGGAAGCTTTCCGATGGAGCACGACGAAGGCCCCCGACAGGTGAACGGTCGGAGTTTTGCTTATGCCCTGGTGGGCGGCTGCGGTGGATACGAGATTCGAACTCGTAGATCCGTCCTGGCGCTTCGTTTGCCTCATCCGCACCCGGGGAACTGGATGGGCCTGCCCGCAACCCCGCTCAGGCCGGCGGCCGTCGCTCTTGGCATCCGTACCGCACTGAGCCAAGGTTGGGAGCCTGAACAACCTGGAAGCCCTGTCCACCTCACCATCGAACCAGTGGCCTGAGGCTGCGGTGCCGTGATCACATCAGTCACTCTGAAATCGCCTCACGGGTGACCAGCGCTTGCCATCTTCTCAGTGCGCACATGTGAGGCGACTACTGGAGTGGGGCGCCCACGATCAGGAGCACGGCCGCGAGGTGAGCTATCACCCAGGCGACCCGGTAACTGATCGTGCGCTTGTTCCTGATCAGGAGCAACCGTTTGAAGGAGTGCTCTGGTCTCTCGAACTCAGTGGTGTCTGTCCACTGAACCCATACGACTGGGAGGCAGAGCACGGAGGAGGCGCCACTTGCGGCGAGTGCTGCAACGATCAGCCCTCTCCCGAGGGGCGCCCCGTCCGGAAAAACGGAGAGCACGATGGACGCAGCGGCCATCAGGAGCGCGTCGTAGCCGAGAAGGACTTGTGCTTTCGCGTCGAGGACGCTGAGGCACGAATACAAGTACTCATGTTCGTAGACTTCTTCCTTCCGAGGCTCAAGCCGTCGGATCGCAGCAAGATGCTGGGGTAAGTCGTTCCCGCGATATGTCCCTTGGAGAAGCCAGGACACCAGATGCCTGCTCGGCTGCCACATAGCGTTGTCCCCCTTCCAGCCGCATCCTCTATTGAGCACCGAACCCCCGAAGACCACAATGGGGCCATGGATCTGATCCGGGAACGGGAACTGCTCGACGTCGCGATGGAGGAGGCCCGGACCGGGCTGGAGGAAGGTGGCATCCCGATCGGGGCGGCGCTGTACGGCGCGGATGGCATCCTGCTCGGGAGGGGGCACAACCGGCGCGTGCAGGACGGGGATCCCTCGATGCATGCGGAGACGGCTGCGTTTCGGGCGGCGGGACGGCAGCGCACGTATCGCGGGACGACAATGGTCACGACGCTTTCTCCCTGCTGGTACTGCTGCGGACTCATCCGCCAGTTCGGCATCTCACGCGTCGTCATCGGTGAAGCAAAGACCTTTAGCGGTGGGCAAGACTGGCTTGCCGACCATGGTGTCGAGATCGTCGTGGTGGATGACCCTGTGTGCGTGGCGATGATGCGCGACTTCATCGAGGCTCGTCCGGAACTCTGGCACGAAGACATTGGGGAGTAGGCGTGTGCACGCGCCGAGGAGTGCTTGGTGGCCTCGGCCCCCGACCTCTGCTTTGTAAGTTCGATCGAGAGCTGGCCATGGCGGCGTGGCCTCGCAGTGCTGCGGCCAGACAGAGGGCTCGTGTACGCCCCCGTCCGGCGTCGTTGATGTCAGCCGTGGATGTCAGAGGGAAAGGTCATCTGTACTGGATTGGGCATCCAGAACCTGCCTGAGTTCGTAGGTAAGTGAGGACACACTCCCAGCACTGTCAGCGATGACAGAGGGCCCTTCGAGCTTCACCACCCAGAGCGCTGCACTCAGACCATTTTTTGCCCGGGTGAGCGCGTCCTCGGCGGCACATCTCCCCACCGTCGCGAACGAGTGGAGGACCAGCGCCGGGCCCCAACCAGCGGCCATGTGCCTGCCGCGTGCTGGGCTTTGGAAAAGTGCGCCGTTACGGAATACCGACACTCCCGCGGTCGTTCGGCAGGAGTGGCCGCTCCGAGTCGGTGCCCGACGGCACTATCGCGTCCGGCGGGAGCAGGGCCTCTATGTCGGTCTCGGAAGCGTGCAGCAATGTGCGGTCTCCCAGGGGCTGGGCCAATTCGACGTAGCCCACCGAAGTTCCAGGCAAAAGGGGACACATGTCCTTCTCCGGCAAGTGGTATCGGTTCAGCACGGCGATCTCCACGGCCGTAGAAGGTGACCAGGTCATTGGCGAGGTTCTCGCGGCCCAGATCACGAGCCGCCTCTTGATCATCGTGGTTGGCCAGGCGGACATGGTTGGCCCCAGAGGAAAGCCGTGCTTGCGCTCAAACTCGCCTGTCGTTCAGTGCGCCTGAGACCGTGCTTACCCACGAGGAACGCAGCGCGGCCTCGTCGAGCGCCTCGTGCTGCTCGGGCGGCTCGACGGCGCCGCCTGTTCATTAGGCAAGTGGGTTGTCGGGTCCGGTGTCGTCGGGTGCCGCGACGGAGATATTCGGACGACTGCCGGTCGCCTAGGACGTCCGACCGGGGGTTGGTGCCCGGCGGCCGACGACCGGCCGCCGGGCGGACATGGCTCAGACCAGCGCGTTCTTGTAGAAGATGCTGGAGCGCCGGTCGCCCTCCAGGCCGGTGGCGAAGCCGATGAAGAGGCGGGCCTCGCCGGCGTCGGTGCGGTAGATCGCCAGGCCCTCGGGCTCGCGGTGGTGGAGGGTGGAGCCGGCCTTGGTGAGGACGGGGCCCTGCTTCACGGTGCCCGTGTTGATGTCGATGCTGGTGACGTAGGTGTTGCCGTCGCCGGTGGGGGTGCCGTCGCCGGGGTACGCGTCACCCGTCAGGTAGTACATGTACGAGCCGTAGAGGGTGTAGCCCTGCGGAGTGCCGGAGATCGTCGGCTGCTTGAAGTCGACCAGCGGCGAGCCGAAGCTGCGCGTCTCGAAGGCGGAGAGGGGGTACACGGCGATGCGCTTGCCGGCGCTGGTGTGGTAGCGCACGATCATGCGCTGGTAGACCGGGTCGACGGAGCAGGTGTACTCGGTGGCCCCGGAGATCGGCCGGTAGGCGGCCGAGGCAGCCGGCGAGCCCAGGGTGGTGTTGGCGGTGTAACGGATGGGGGCGAGCGCGGTGCCGAACCCGGCGGTGTTCGCGGCGCACTCGATCCACAGCTCGGTGCCGGAACCGTCCGGCAGCGCGGCGAAGGCGACGCCGTGGCCGAAGCCATTGAGGTGCATGTACGAGATGTAGTTCCCGTCGAAGTCCATCTTGTTGATGCACAGGTCACCGGCGGACTCGGTGCTTCCACTCCGCTTGGTTGCCACGAACAGGAACTTGTTCACCCAGTCGAAGGCGAAGCTCTGCTGGACCCGCGGACCGTGCGTGTCCTTGGACCGGAATAGGTCGTACGACGGCTGCGTGAGATCGAACCGCTTGGTGGTGGCCACGTCGGCTGAGGCGGTCTGCGCGCCGGCGCCGAGCCCGAGCGCGGCGAGCGAGGCGCCGGCGCCGGTGCGTATGAGGCCGCGGCGGGAGAGGGGGAGGCCAGGGGTGCGGTTCATGGGGAACTCCAGGGGCATGGGTGGAGGGCAGGGACACGTGATGCTATCCGTCGCAGAGGTGGTGTGACGTGCCAGGTCTCGGTGGGGAGTTGGGTGTCCGGTTACCCGGGGGGCCAGGCGCGAAGTGGTGTCGTCCGGGGCCGCCCCGGACCGGATGGAGAGGACTTCGCGGGCCTGTTCCGCGGAGCGGAGCAAGCTCTCGGCGACGAAGTCGACCCAAGCGGGCGATGTTCTCCCGGCGGGCGGCGGCGGCCGTCCGCCGCCGCCCGCCTTGGCTGACCTCGCTGTTGTGGTCGATAGGCTCAGTGGGCGGCACCGAGCTCGATGAACAGGACGACGACGATGAGGCCGATGCCCGCGCCCATGACCTTGGTGAGAGGTTCGCGGAACAGGACGCGGCAGGCGACGGCGGCGTCGGCCGCGACTGACGCTGATCAGCCCCTCTTGCCTCAACTGTGTGAAGCTGCGATGCGCGGTCGCTGGTGAGACTCCGTACGTCCTGGCGATGTCGGCGACGGTGGGGAAGAGCTCGCCTGGGGCCAGTGCTCCGTTGTTGATTGAGGCTCTGAGCTCTTGCGCGACCTTTTCCCGCGGCACCGGTTCGCGCGGTTGGCCGCGGCCACGATCGGCGGGTGGACGGTGCGCTGAGGAGCGATGTCTGCGGTCTCCGGACGGGCCTTGATTTCACTTCCACATTCCTCAGAGAGCGTCGATTCCGTCGGCGACGACCCGCACGGACACCCAGTCCGTCTGCTTTCCGCAGGGGCACGCGGGTGCCAGCCCGTTGACGACTGTCACGAGTGGCCGGTCCGTGGAGATGCTCGCGGGCAGTGGAAGCCGCTCCGTGAGGGTGGCGACCACGCGGCGGTCAGAGGACGGGAGGAAGGCGGCGTAGAACCGCAACGTGGTCGCGCCGCGCCCGCCGTGCCCAACGCGGCCACCACAGTTCGTACATCGGCACCTGCACCCAACAACTCGGTGACGTTGTAAGTGCGCAAGTCTTTGATGCGCGGTGTGTGGATCTTCAGTTTCAGTGCGAGGCGGCGGTACCGCTGGCTGACGCTCGCGGGCAGCAGCGGCTCGGAGCCGTCGGGTTCGAGCGAGAACACGAAGGCGTCGTCGGCCAATTCGCCACCGAGCGCACGGCAGCGTTTCACGGCACGCTCGCGGTGCGCGAGCAGTACGGCCCTGATGACGTCGTCGATGGACTGGCGTCGGCGTTGATGGGTCTTGGTGTCCTTGATCTTTCGTCGGCGGTTGGAGTGGATGACGTGCATCACCATGTTCGTGAAGTCGATGTCGCGCCAGCGCAGTGCGCACATCTCTCCGCGCCGTGAGCCGGACACCATCGTCAGGAACAGGAAGGTGCCCCAGTCGAGATCCCGCGCCCATGCCTCGTTGAGGTTGCGGGCGGCCTCCTCGGGGGCCGGGGGATCCGGGTTCGGCTTCGGTTGCGCGGGCGGCTCAGCGAGAGCCGCGACGTTCATTGCGACGTAGTCCCAGCGGACAGCCCGGTCCAGTGCCGGTCGCCGCCTCGGCCATCGTCGGCTCGACCTTGGTCAGGTAGAGGCGCTGCTTCGTGAGGGGGTCGCGTCCGGCGTAGACCCGGACCTGGAAGCCGCCTCTGCGAGGGCGGATGCTGCCGCGCTGACAGTGCTCGCTGGGAGTCTTCGACATGCCGCAGGACGGTAGTGATGGCCCGAAGGATGGCACTACCGGCCCCGCGGCGTGTCGGCCAGACACAAAGTGCCTGGTCAGACCTGGTGCCCCCGGCAGGATTCGAACCTGCGACACCCGCTTTAGGAGAGCGGTGCTCTATCCCCTGAGCTACGGAGGCGGGGCTTGTGCGAGCGGAGCTCGCAAGGCATGCAGGCACTCTGAAGGACCTTGCTTTGCGAGGCGCTCGTCCGACAGGTTAGCGGATCGGCGTCCGGGCGGTGAGCCGGCCACGGTGGGTGAGCGGGCCGAGCGCGTCAGTGAACGCGGTCCGTCGATGGTCACGATCACCACCGTCGGGCCGGGAGTGTCTCCGCGCACGCCTCCGCCTGCGCGAGGCCCCGCCTCGCCGCCGCCCGAGGGCTGGGGCTGGCGCTGCTGAAGGGCCATCAGTCCCGTGCGGTCCGGGCCCCCGTACGTACGCAGGGCTACCACGTTCTCAGGGATCTCCCCCACTTGTCCTACCCCTCCTACACCGCGAGTCGCACACAACCCTGCCCCGGAGAGGGATTCGCCCAAATCCCTTGAAACGAAAGGGTCGTTCCGTACCGAATCCAGATCGGAAGGAACGGCTATCGTGCGGATACGACGCATAGCGCCCCTGCTCGCGGCGGGGGTCATGGCGACGCTGGTCCCTGGGCTCGCTCCGGCGCGGGCCGCTGCTGCCGAACCGCTGGAGCGATATCACCAGCAGAAGCCCGCCTGGCACCGCTGCGACAGCTCGTCGCCCGCCGAGTACCAGTGCGCAACGATCAAGGTCCCGCTCGACTACCGGCGCCCCGCCGGCAAGAAGATCAACCTGGCTGTCTCCCGCATCAGGACGAGTGTCGCCGGCAAGCGGCACGGCGTGATGCTGTTCAATCCCGGCGGCCCCGGTGGCGAAGGGCTCTCCCAGCCGTTGGTGAAGAAGAGCATGCTGCCCGAGGCCGTCCGCGATCAGTACGATCTCATCGGATTCGATCCGCGTGGCGTCGGCCGGAGCAGCCCGATCACCTGCGGTCTGTCCACCGAGGAACAGAACTGGCTACGGCCGTACCAGCCCGACACGTTCGGCCGAAACGTCGCGTGGGCACGCACCGTTGCCAAGAAGTGCCGCGCCAGGGCCGGCGACAGGCTTCAGCACATCACCACCCGGAACACCGTCCGCGACATGGACGTGATCCGCAGCGTGCTGGGTGAGAAGAAGATCTCCTATCTGGGCACGTCCTACGGGACCTACCTGGGCGCCGTCTACACGCAGATGTTCCCCGACCGTGCCGACCGCTTTGTGCTGGACAGCGCAGTCGATCCCGGCAGGGTCTGGCGCGGCATGGTCCAGGTGTGGGCCTCAGGGGCCGAGCCGGCGTTCACTCGGTGGACCGAGTGGACCGCCCGGCGCGACAGCGTCTACCGGCTCGGCGACACCCCCGCAGAGGTCAGGAAGACCTTCTGGGACCTGGTCGCCCTGGCCGACCGCGAGCCGATCGAGTACGAGGGCGAGAAGCTCACCGGCGACGACATCCGCACCATGCGAGGCGTTTTCTTCAGTCCCCGGAGCGCGGCCAAGGTGGTCGCCGACCTGAAGAAAGCCGCCGACGGCAGGACGGGCGACCGTAACTCCTCCGCCCCGGCCGGTCCGGACGACGAGGTGCCGAAGGACAACAGCCTCGCCGCCTTCTTCTCTGTCGTGTGCGGCGACACCTCGGCTTGGCCGCGCGACCCCGAGCAGTACCGGCGCGACGCGATCCGGGAGAAGGCCAGGTACCCGCTGTTCGGCGACTTCGCCTCCAACATCATGCCCTGCGCGTTCTGGAACAAGGCCGCCGAGCCGGTCACGACCGTGGACAACACCGTGGGCGTGCTCACCGTCCAGAATCAGTGGGATTCGCAGACGCCCCTGTCCAGCGGCCGCGGCATGCACCGTGCCCTGAAGGGCTCGCGCATGGTGTACGTCGCGGGCGGCGAGGGACACGGTGTCTACTCCGAGGACCCCCGGGCATGCGCGAACCGCGCGGTCAACGCCTATCTGAGCACCGGTGAGCTTCCGGCCGGGGACGTGACCTGCCGGGCGACGAGCGACCGGAACCGGGACGCGGGCGATCGGCGGCCGGGGACGACCCCGCCGCGCGTCCCGGGAGCGCCCGACCGCTTCTGATGCCGTCTCGAACGCGGCGTGGATCCCCGACCGTCGCGACGGAGACCCACGGAGACCACGGAGACCCGTTGGAGACCTGTTGGAGACCCACGTCGCCGCGACGCGAGACGCCGCTCGTCGCGACGCCTGCCCCCTCGCCGGGACGCCTAGCCCCCAGCCGTCACGGCCGGGTGACCTTCACCCGGTAGTTGCCCGCCGGGTCCCGGTCCGTGATCTCGATCGTGACGCCGGTCCTCCTGTCCGACAGCTTCTGGCCCACCCCGTACGCCGCGTCCGACAGCTCGGCGTTCACATTCGGCCGGTGGGCGCAGCCGCCGCTGCGGGGACGGCTGTCGCGTACCGTGACCGGGCCCTCGCCGCTGCTGATCCCCGTGTCCAGCCAGTAGACGAGGACACCGGGGCGGCAGACGGCGGCGTCGTTGCCCTCCTGGGTGCGGGCCTCGATGCCGTAGCCGGTGCGGTCCGAGACCGGTACGTACAGGAGCTTCGTGCCGTCCGGCCGGGCCAGCGGGCTCAGCGTGTGCTCGGTCGTGCCGCTGCCGTCGGCGCAGGCGACCTGTTCGGCGCCGAGCCAGCCCAGCTTGCGCTTGTGCCAGGCCAGGAAGTCGTTGTTGGCGCCCCAGTCCTCGGACATGAGGTCCCAGTGCCCGGCCTTCGCGCCGCCCTGCGGGGTGTAGAGGTCGGGGAGGCCGAGCGCGTGGGCGTTCTCGTGCGGGAGCACCCGGTACGCGTTCTCGGGGGCGGCCGACGAGCCGTCGTCCTGACGGCTGTAGACGAACGACATGTGGCTGAGCGGGACGCCGTCCGCCTTCGGTGCGTCCCGGAGCCCGGCGAAGGTCACGGACAGCACACTGTCCAGGGCCGAGGGCCCGGCGTTGGGCGTGATGAGGACGTTGATCAGGTCGTACGCGGCGAAGTCGACCCGGCCGTCGGCGGCGGCTGCGATGTCCCGTACGAGCTGCCGGTAGCCCGGCTCGTAGCCGACTCCGCGGTCGATGCCGTACGCGCTGAAGGACCGGGGCATCCGCAGCCACTCCTGGACCGGGGCCTGCGCCTCGTACGAGAGAGCGCCGTACGAGCTGGTCGCGTACCAGTCGGAGGTCTTCGGGAAGAACTCCCCGAGCCGCGCCTCTGCGCTGCCCTCGCCCACCGCGTCGGGGAAGTCGACCATGAGATTGAGGGCCCGGAGCGTACCGGTGCTGGGGGCGTGGCCGGTCGGCGTCGGGAGCCCTTCCGACATCTGCACGCCCGGGACGGGGGGCGGGGAACAGGGGGCGCCGGGCTGGGCACGGGAGACGGGGGTGGGTCCGGAGGCGCCGAGGGAGGCAGTGGCCGTGGCGGCGGTGGGGGCCGTGAGGGCGAGGGCTCCGACGGTGAGGAGCGCGGTGCCGCGGCGGGGCCCGCGGATTCTCCGGCCCGGCCGGCCCTGACGGTCCGGGTGGCCCGGATGACCCAGGTGGCCGAGGTGGCCCAGGTATGCGGAGCGTATGTGGGGCCTGCTCTGCGAGTCCCGGGCCCCGCTCTGGGATCCGCTGTGTGATCTGCGTGCGCGGGACTCGCGTATTCGGGGGCGGGTGGGCTTCATGCTTCCGCCTTCCGTCCTGGCAGCCGTACCTCTCCGCGGCTGCGCTGGTCCGATCACCGTGCGGCGGCCGCCCGATCGGACGCGCGCCGGATGCGGCCGGACGGGGGGAGTTTGTGCGCTGTTCGGGGGCAGTTCGGCTGCGGAGCGTTAGTCGGCGGGCCGGGAGGGTTACTGGCGCGCGGCTCGTACGGGCCCACACGACGCCCACACGACGCCTGCACGGAAGCCCGCACGCAAGCCCCCACGACGCCCGCGGGGAAGCCCGTACGGAAGGTGATGCAGGTCACATTCCAGAGGGGAAATATCCGGGGAGCCCTTCCCCGTTTACGCCTGTGTCGAACGAACCGGGGAGGCTTTCCCCGTTCCCGGAGAACACCAGAGACACGAGAACACCAATAGACGGGGGAGAGGAGCGCCGCCGTGGCCAGCACGACCCTGAAGAACCCGGAGCCCCGGCTGCGGGCGGACGCCCTGCGCAACCGCGAGCGGATCATCACCGCCGCACGCGAGATGTTCGTCGAGTACGGGGCAGAGGTGCCGCTGGACGAGGTCGCGCGCCGCGCCGGCGTCGGCAACGCCACGCTCTACCGGCACTTCGCGGACCGCCGCGAACTGATCCACCGCGTCAGCCTGCACGTCATGGACCGGATCGCCACCCAGGCGGAGGCGGCCCTCGCCGAGGAGCCCGACGCCTTCGAGGCGCTGCGGCGCTTCGCGCACGCGGCGGCCGACGAGCGGATCGGCGCGCTGTGCCCGCTGCTCTCCCAGAGCGGCAACGACAAGAACCACCCCGAACGCCTGGAGGCCCGCGACCGCCTGGGGCGCATCATCGAGGCGCTGATGGCGCGGGCGCGCTCCGCCGGGCAGCTCCGCACCGACATCGACGTCGGTGACCTGATGGTGGCGATCACCCAGCTGACCCGGCCGCTGCCGGGCAACGACTGCGTCGCCTTCGACCAGTTCGTCCACCGCCATCTGCAGCTGCTCCTGGACGGGCTGCGGGCCCCGGCGCGTTCCGAACTCCCCGGCTCCGCAGCCACGTTGGAGGATCTTCGACAGCGTCGGTGAGGGCGGTCGCCAGGACCCGGCCGTAGAGCCCGTATGCCCCGAAGCTCATACGCACCATAAAACCCATTCACCCCGTAAAAACTCATTCGTCCTCAAGCCCATTCGTCCGTAAGCTCATTCGCCCCTGAGCCATACGCCCCGCATCTACAGCGCACTTCGGTCTTCGAGGCAAGACCTCGACCTCACCGACTTCTTCTGAGCCCGGTTTTGACCATTCCGTATCGCTAGATAGGCACCGTCATGCCAGATTCCGCCCGTTCAGCCACCTCTCCCGAACTTCCGCAGCCCGATCCCAGACGCTGGAGAGCGCTGGTCTTCATCGCGATAGCCCAGCTGATGGTCGTCCTCGACGCGACCATCGTGAACATCGCCCTGCCCTCGGCCCAGACGGATCTCGGCATATCCGACGGCAACCGGCAGTGGGTCATCACCGCGTACGCCCTCGCCTTCGGCGGCCTCCTGCTCTTCGGCGGACGGATCGCCGATCTGTGGGGACGCAAGCGCACGTTCGTCGTCGGCCTGCTCGGCTTCGCGGCCGCCTCCGCGCTCGGCGGCGCCGCGGCCAACCCCGCCATGCTGCTCGGCTCCCGCGCCCTCCAGGGTGTCTTCGGCGCCCTGCTCGCCCCGGCCGCGCTCTCGCTGCTCGCGGTGATGTTCACCGAGGCCAAGGAGCGGGCCAAGGCTTTCGGCATCTACGGCGCCATCGCGGGCGGCGGCGGCGCCGTCGGCCTGATCCTCGGCGGCGTGCTCACCGAGTACATGGACTGGCGCTGGACCTTCTTCGTCAACATCCCCTTCGCCGTGATCGCCGCGGCCGGCGCGTACTTCGTCATCCGCGAGCCCGAGGGCAGCCGCAACCCTTCCCGGCTCGACATCCCGGGCGTGGTCCTGGCCACGCTGGGCCTGGTCTCGCTGGTGTACGGGTTCACGCGCGCCGAGTCCGACGGCTGGAGCGACAGCGTCACCATCGCTCTCTTCGTCGCGTCCGCCGTGCTGCTCGCCGGCTTCGCGCTGGTCGAGTCGAAGGTCAGGGCCCCGCTGCTGCCGCTGCGCGTGGTGACCGAGCGGAACCGCGGCGGCGTCTACGCGTCGCTGGGCCTGGCCATCATCGCGATGTTCGGCCTGTTCCTCTTCCTCACCTACTACCTCCAGGTCGTGAAGGGGTACACGCCCATCACCACCGGCTTCGCCTTCCTCCCGATGATCGCGGGAATGATCACCGGCTCCACGCAGATCGGCGCCCGGCTGATGAACCGCGTCCCGCCGCGCTTTCTCATGGCGCCGGGCTTCCTGGTCGCGGGGACCGGCATGCTGCTGCTGACCCAGCTGGAGGTCGGCACCTCGTACGCCGGGCTGATCCTGCCCGCGCAGCTGATGCTCGGCCTCGGCATGGGTACGGCGTTCATGCCCGCGATGAGCCTGGCGACGTACGGCGTCGAGCCGCGCGACGCGGGCGTCGCCTCCGCGATGGTCAACACCTCGCAGCAGGTGGGCGGCGCGATCGGCACGGCGCTGCTGAACACCATCGCGGCGAGCGCCACCACCGCGTACGCCACCTCGCACGCGGCGGGGGCCACGGGCCCGGCGTCCCTCAAGGCGCTGCAGCTGCAGTCGATGGTGCACGGCTACACCACCGCCATCTGGTGGGCGGTCGGCATCCTGGTGCTGTCCGCGGTGATCGCCTTCACCTTCATCAACACCCGGGGACAGGGCGGCAGCGGGCCGGTCGCGAGCTCCTCCGAGGACGGGGACGCGGGAGCGGGCGCGGACGCGACGGCTCCGGCCCTCGCGCACTGACGCCGGCACCTGAACACCGGTACCTGAACGCCCGGAACACCTGCATCTGAAAGCGGCACCTGAACACCGGCGGCGGACGCCCCGGACCGAGCGTGGTCCGGGGCGTCCGCCGTTCGTGCTGCGCGGGACCGTCCCGGGGCGCTGACCGGGAAACACTCCGGCCATAGCACGTCGGCCGCCCGCTACGGGCCCAATCGCCCGGACATGCGGGGCCAGTTGCGGGAAGTGCTGCGGACGAACCGACCCACGCGCACACTGAGTGCATGACTCATGACGCTGAGCAAGTACCCCACGTACCTGAGCATCTGGTCATCAAAGTGACGAAGGGGAACGACCCCGTGCCGGCCGTCACCGGGCACGACGCCCCGGAAGCCGTGGAGGCCTTCCCCGAAGTGGCGGGCATCGGGCCGGTGTTCGGCTGCGCGGAGGAGATCGAGGGGCGGTGGAGGATTCTGAGCCTGGGGGACGGATTTCCGCAGATGGCGCGGGATTCGCTGGGCTCGCATTTCCGCCTGCTCGCCAAGGAGGCCGAGGAGACGGGGTACGGCGCCGTGTGCGACGAGTTCTTGGCGGCGGCGCTGCGGCTGGACTGGGAAGCCGTGAATGAACTGGTCGTCGCCGGTCAGCGGTTCCGGGTGATCCGCGGGGATCAGTTCACCCGGATGGGCCCGGACGGGCCCGAGCCGCCGCGCCCCACCGATCCCGACACGGAGCCCGGCGGCGACAGCCACGGGGCGTCGCAGCGCGCGCAGGGGTTCATCGTCGACCCCGCCACCGCGACCGGCCTGACCGACGGGCTGCTCAGGCTGGAGCTGCTGCCTCTGGTCTACAAGGCCGCCGATGTTCCGCACGCCGTACGGGCCGACTCCCTCCGGGCGCTGGAGACCCACCCCAAAGGGGCCTTGCTGCCCACCGAGTTCGCCGTCGCCGAGGAGGTCGACGGCCGGTGGCAGCCGATGGCCGCGTCCTGCCCGACCCCGCAGAGCGCCCGCGACACCCTCGCCTTCTACTTCCGTGAAATGGGGCCGCGCATCCTGCGGTTGGACGAGGTCGAGCAGGCGCAGTTCGCCCAGGCGGCCGACCGGCTCGACGCCAGGCGGGGCAACGAGATCAGGGTGCTCGGGCGCCGCTTCCGCGTGGTGCGCGTCCAGCAGCTGATCCGCGTCGGTCCTGACGGCCCGGAGCCGCCGCGGCCGTCGGACTACGATCCGTACCCGCCCTCGGAGGTGCAGGCACAACAGCTCCGGGAGGAGGGGGCACTCGACGCGGACGGCTAGTCCGGTGGATCTTCGCCCCGGCCTGCCCTCCCCCGCCCCGGTCGCCGGGCAAGGCAGGCCGGATGAGGGCAGGCCAGGTGCGGGCTCAGGGCGATCAGCGGGTCACCTGCAGGTGACCTTCATCTGCCCCGCCGCGTGGTGGGCGTACGTCGGTCCGTGCGCGTCCCAGTCCTGGCCGCGGTCGAGCATCTTCACCGCGATCCGGCCGTCCTTCACCGTGTACGTGCCCGCGTTGACCAGCAGCCCGAGGCTGGCGGCCTGGTCGATCTCGAAGCTCGCGTACGCCGAGTCCCGGTCGTCCGGGTCGGAGAGCACCTCGTACGTCGTCGGGTCGCCCCCCACGTCGCGGGCGTCGGAGCTCCAGGGCACGTACACCCCGACCGCGCACTTGTCGGAGTCGCCGCCCACCGACCACCACCACAGCGCCCGGTTGTCGTGGTCGTCCGTCCGGCTGCCCGACATGGGCACGGCGGCGAAGGAGCCGTCGCACGCCCCCTCGTCGTAGCCGCCGGAGTCGACGGTGTACCAGCCCTCGACGCCGTCGTAGTAGCGGCCGATCTCCTGGTAGCCGCCCTTGGCCGGGGAGTCGCAGCCGTGCCCGGCCCAGGCGGCGTACGTGACGGAGTCCCCGTCCCCGTCCCCGTCCGCGGGCTTCCTGGACGGCTCGGCGGAGGGGGTCCGCGTACGGGCCGTGGGCTCGGGCGAGCGGCTCGGGGACGCGGAGCCGGTGGTGGACGGGCGGGGCTCGGAGGAACCGCCGGTCGGCAGGATCAGGCTCGGCTTCGGGGCGTTCCGTATCTCTGTGTCCTCCGCCTGGTCAGTCCGGGTGCCGGAGCCGGAGAAGAGGGAGGAGGAGACGAGGAGGGCCCCCACCCCGACCAGTCCGGAGACCGCGAGGAGCGCACCTGCGGCGACGAGCGTCTTGCGGCCCCCGGAGAGCGTCGTCCAACGGCCGTACAGCGTCTCGCGGATGACCCACGGCTCCGGCTCCGGCACCCGGGGCGCCGACAGGAACCGGCATGCGCACGGCCTCCCGGACAGCGTTTTCTCGTGACCGCCGCACCGCGCACAAGCCATCGAAGGTCCCTCTGGTCCGTACTAATTGAGGTTTCATGGATTTGAGGCGGGACCACTATGCATGAGGGTGCTGACCAGGGGTAGTGGTGTGGCGGCAGAAGATCGGGGGACTGGCGCAGAAGATCCAGAGACGGGCGGATCAGTGCGTATCAGCGGCCCCGCACCACCTCCTTCAGCTCGTCGCCCAGCTCGGCCGCGACCGAACCGTCGTCGTCTCCACGGTCGTTGAGCATCTGGTGGACCTTCGTCTGCACCAGCTCGGTGAAGGCCGCGTAGTACGGAGTCACCGGCCGCGGACTGGCATCGGACAGCGCGCGCTTCAATGGTCTTGTATAGACGGGAAGGCCGTCCGCGTCCCGCTCAGGGGAGCCGGAGCCCTCCCGGCCGCCCTCCCCGCCCGCACCGGGCGACTTGGCACCGGGCAGCGAGCAGTCGGCGCCGCCCGGCTCGTACGACTCCCTCAGCACCGGCGCGAATCCCGCCTCCAGCAGGCAGCGCTGCTGCGCGGGCCCCGCGAGATAGGCCAGGAGCCGACGGGCGTCCTCCGGGTGCTCGCTGCGCTCCGTTATCGCGAGGTTCTGGCCGCCGAGCACCGACTTCTCGCGCACCCCCACCCCGGGCAGCGGCGCGACCCCGAACTTCCCCTCGACCTTGGAGCCGTCCGCCGACAACACGTTGTAGACGTACGGCCAGTTGCGCATGAAGGCGACCTTCCCGTCCCGGAACATCTCCAGGCTGTCGCGCTCGTCGGCCCACTTCGCCTGCGGCGGCATGATCTCCTCGTAGCGGTCCACGAGGTCGTTCAGCCCTTTCTCTGTCTCCGGTGTCCCCGCACGCACCGTGCCCTCGCCGTCGATGAGTTCGCCACCCCGGGCCCAGATCGCCTCCTGAGCGTTGACCGTCAGCCCCTCGTACGCGTCGAGCTGGGTCGCGTAGCCGTACGGGAACGTCTTCTTCACCTGCCTGGAGTCCTTCACATCCACCGCGCTGGATTCCAGCTCGGACCAGGAGACCGGAGGCCGCCGTCTCTCGTCCTTCCAGATGTCCTTGCGGTAGTAGAGCAGGCCCGCGTCCGTGTTGAAGGGGACGGCCCAGGTCCTGCCGTCGTACTGCGCGGTCTTCTTCACCTGGTCCCACATGCCGTCGAGCAGGCCCTCGTCCAGCGGCCTGATGAGCTTGCCGGCCGCGAACTCCGCGGTGTAGACGACGTCGATGTTCACCACGTCGTAGTCCGCACTGCCCGACTGCAGGGCCGCGACCAGCTGGCTGCGCGCGTCGTCCGCCGCGCTCGGCAGCTTGACGATCTCGACCCGGACGTCCGGCTCCTGCTCGTCCCACGCCTCGATCAGGTCCTGCCGAACCGGCCCCTGTGAGACATCGGAGGCCGTCGCCACCCTCAGGACCCGCTCCCGTCCGGGGGACGGCCCCGGATCCGGCGCCGCGTCCCCGCCCGAAGTGCACGCCGCGGACAGCAACGCCACAACGGCGGCCACCCCAACGACCGCACGCCTACCGCCCCTCATCGCCCGTGCCTCCCTGCACCTCGTTCGCCACCTGCTCGGCGAGCCGCTCCGCCGCCTCGTCCGGCCGGCCGGAGAAGCAGCCGGCGCGCGGCGGGTTCTTGAACTCGCTGATCGCCGTGGTGCAGCCGTCGGGCGCCACGGAGAGGACGAGTACGCCGGCGCTGCGGCCCCGCCGCTGCTCGTCCCGCATCGCCGCCTGCTCGTTCGTGCCTCTGCCTCCTTGCGGCCGGTTGTCCCCATCCGTGATCAGCACGATCAGCGGCCGGTCCTGCGCGTGCATCTCGCGCATCGCGCGCGTCAGGACCTCGTAGACCGCGGCGCCCTTGGGGACCATCGACTGCTTGGGCAGGGCGTCCGCCCAGGTCAGCGCCTTGGCCCGGGTGTCGCCCGGCGTGCCGGGCTCGATCACCACGCGTGCCTCGGCCGGCTCGGTCGCCGACTTCGGGTACGACCAGATCCCGTATGAGTCCTGCGAGCCGAGGCGCTGGAGCGAGCGGCGCAGTGCGGTCGCCGCCAGCGCCCGCTTGCCGCCCTCGGCCATCGACCCGGAGACGTCCACGAGGAAGAGCACCTGGCCCGGCGTGCGGGTCCTGGTGTAGTCGGCGACCACGTCGTCGGCGGTGGACCCGCCGGCCGTATCGGTCACCACGGGGACGTCCTTCAGGATCCCGCTGGCCTCGGTGTCCTCCGAGGCCTGACCGCTCGGCAGGCGCGGGCTGTTGCCGCCCGCACCGGCGCCGCGGACCAGATCGCCCAGGAACACCCTGCGGCCCTCTTCGCCCGTCAGCCAGGCACGGAAGTGCTCGATCGCCGCCTCGCGCAGCTCACGGTCCCGGCCCCCGCCCCAACGCACCTCGGCCAGCGGCATGTCGAGCGCGGGCACCCCCTTCGGGTAGTACGCGAGGAACCGGGACTTCCGGTCCGCGGGCTTGCTGTTGTCGCAGGCGGAGTCGCGCCGCTTGCCCAGGTTGAAATCCGCGACCGCCTTCTCCGAGACGAGGGCTGCCGCCTCACCCAGCCGCGTGTCCTTCACCTCACCCTTGTAGAGCGCGCAGAGCAGCCCGTCGGCGTCGGCCGCGGGTGCGGTGTCCGGCAGGTTCTTCCGCAGTCTCCGCTCCACGGCGTCGGATTTCCCCTTCGCGCCGCCCGCGAGGACACCGTCGTGCGCCTCGTACAGGGCGACCGTGTGCAGCAGGCCCGTGCCGGAGGTGTCCGGGTCGGGGCGCAGCAGCGGCATGCCGGGCGCGGCCTTGTCCATGGCCTCCAGCAGCTGCTCCCAGGTGCTGCCGGTGCGCGATACGCCCTGCTCCTCGAGCTTCTCCTCCAGCGAGGCGGGGACCGCGAGGACCAGCGGCGAATAGCCCACGGGCCCCAGGTCCTTGACCGTGGCCGGTCCGGGCGTCCGCTTCAGCTGCGCCTGGATGCGGCCGAGTTCGGTGGTCGAACCGGGCAGTACGAGGTCGGGCTGCGGCCCGACGTCCTGCAGCGGATCGAAGCACAGCTCGGCCGCGGCCTCGTCCTGCTCGGCCGTCCGCTGGACACCGGCGCTGCCCGATGCCTCCATGCAAGGGCTGTCGGCTCCGTCCCCCGAGGAGGAACTCATGGGTGTGGGGCCGGACTCGTCGCCGACGCGCCCCGCCCAGGCGGGAGTCGCCCCGAAGGCGTCGACCGTGTCGCCCGTTCCGGCGTCGTAGACGGTGAAGTTGGCCCGTCGGCAGTCCGCGGGCGCATGGTCGTCGCCGCCGAGCCGCTCGCGGTCGGCGCCGTCCTTCATGTACGCGGTCACGGCCCGCTGGGCGGCGTCCCGCGTCTCGGTGCCGGCCATCAGCCGCAGCTCCAGCGGCGGTGGGCATTCCGACGCGGTGCCGCCGCCGTCACGGCTTGTCAGGTACGCCCCGGTCACGACGGCCAGGGCCAGCGCGACGGCGACGGCCGGCACGGTCTTCCAGCGGTCCTTCAGCCACTGCAGCCACTGCAGCCAGGGCGGGAGCGGGGGCGGCGGCGGAGGTGGGGGCGGCAGGCGCGGCCGCTGCGGCGGCGGAACGGGGACGGCCGCAGGAAGGGCGATCACGATGCCGGGACCGTCACCGCCGCTGCGGCCCTTCGGCCCCCAGCCGTCGCCGAAGTCCACGTCTTCGTTCCAGCGGGACATCACGTCGTACAGCCCGTCGTACAGCCCCTGCATCGTCAGCTGCTCGGAGTCCGGCCGCAGGGACTCCATGGCGCAGATGATCTCGTGCGTGAAGCGGCTCCGGCCGCACTCCACGCTGTCCAGGGGCTGGGTCTTCGTCGGCAGGGCGGAAGTCAGGATGTAATGCCCGCTCGTGCCGACGCCGCCGCCCTCCGCGGCCACCCCGGAGTTGCAGCAGTCGAGGATGAAGACCGCCCGCTTGAAGTGCATGCCGCCGAGCTTCTCCAGGACATCGGTCCACGCGACGGCGGTGCCCACGAGGTCATCGAGGTGCGCGTTCCGCGTCATCAGATACAGCTGGTTGTTGAGCGGGGCGCGGTAACCGTGGCCCACGAAATAGACCAGCAGCAAGTCGGCGGTCTCCCGGCCCGCGCTCCGCAGGGCTTCGAGTAACTCCTTTCTGCCGGGCGACGGCTCATCCCCCTCGGACGGCGGCAGGACGGTGATCGCGTCCTTCTCCAGAATTCCGCGTTCCGGGTGGGACAGCGCGTCCCGGAGATCCGCCAGATTGCGGTCGACGTACCTCAGCTCCTCGAAGCCGGGCGCCGCCACGTCCGGGATGCCGACGAGGATGGCCCGGGACCCATCCCGGGCCGGCACATGGAAGGTCACGGCTCACGCACCGCCGGTGGATCCGGCCTCCAACGCCTCCCTGACCCGCTCGACGAGCTCGGGGACGTGGTCCGCGGTGAGGTGCTGCTCGGTGATGCGGACCGGCGCCCGGCCCGGGACCCGTACCACCACGACCGTCCGGTTGCCCCGGCTCAGCCGCACCCGGCTGCGCAGCCAGCCCATCAGGGCGGTGACCATCGCCCGCACCGGCTCCTCGAGCGCCGACCCGGCCACATGCGCGGCCAGAGCGACCACCAGGTCCTCGAACGCGCCCGCTCTGCCGGGCGCCGGTTCCGCAGTGAACTTCCAGTGCTCGGTGAAGGACTCGTCGTCCTTGAGCCACCCCGAAATGCCGGTGAGCTCTCTCCCCCGGTCCGCACTGCCCTCGACACTGATCCGGATGTCCACTGCTGCGCTGCCCCCGTCCTTCGGCCCCGCCCTCGCCGGCGTGCACGATCCGTTGCCCCTTCATGACGCACAGCCAAGTGTGTTGGTTCTCGCGCAGGTTGGCCAGGGCTGTGGATAACGTGGCTGCGGGGGTTCGGGGGGCGCGATGGTGTGGGTGCCGGTGGGTGCCGAGTGCGGGTACCGGCGGGGCGTCAGCCCACGTCCGGGCAGGGTGTCCCGCGCGGCAGCTGGTATGGCGCGGCGATCCGGTACGTACCGGCCCGGGGGGCGTGCAGCACCGTCCACTCGTCCTCGGGCTCGCCCTTGGCGACCTCCACGACCTGCTTCGTCAGGCAGCCGTGGAGGTTCACGAAGCCGTCGCCCGTCGCGTACGGATCCGGCGGCTCGACGCTCTTGCCCTTGCTGTCGACGAGACCGAGCCAGGGCGAGTAAGGGATGCGGATGAGGACCGGTCCCGCGGATCGCACGGTGACGATCAGCTCGCCGGCGTCGGCGCGCCTGACGGTGGCGGGCGGGTCGGCCATCGGCGTCGGGTCCGCGATCCGGTAGACCTTCCAGTTGGCGTCCGACCACACTTCCTTCAGGTACGGCGGGACCGACTTGACGAGCTCGGCCTCGTCCTCGCCCCCCGTGTCCGGCACGTCGTCCGGCAGCACCACATAGCGCACCGCCCAGCGCTTCAGCCAGGCGTGGTAGCTGTCCGCGGTGAGCAGCCCCTCCTCGTAGAAGAGCGGGTTGCGCTCGCGGTCGGCCTGCCGGTTCCAGCCGCGGGCGAGGTTGACGTACGGGGCGAGGGCCGAGGCCTCACGGTGGCTGCGGACCGGGACCACCTCGACCCGGCCGCCCTCGGCGTCGAGCCGCTGCAGCCGGTCGACCAGCGGGGCGAGTTCGCGCGCCCAGGACGCGGCGGGGGTGGTGTTGACCACGTCGTCGACCGTCTTGATGGTCTGCCAGGCCGTGACGGCGGCGAAGGCGAGGCAGAGCGCGTACCAGCGGTGCGAGCGGGGGGCCGTCCAGGGCAGCGCGGCGAGGAAAACGACTCCGGCGAAGACGAGCGCGAGGCGGGTGACGTTGCTGCCGATCTGGGAGTCGACGATCCAGGTGAGCAGCACACCGAGCGCGTAGACGGCGGCCGCGATCCGTACCGTCCGCCACTGCCGGGGCACCAGCAGCACCGCGGCCACGCCGAACACGACCGGCAGCACGACCGTGCCGAAGTCCATCGGCTGCGTGCCGGAGAACGGGAACAGCCAGGCGGACAGGCCGACGACGACGGCGGGCGTGACGCCGAGGGAGTAGGCGGCCAGGCGGCGCTTGTCCAGGAACAGCGCCACGGCCAGGATCCCCAGGAAGAGACCCGCGACGGGACTCCCCGCGGTCGCGAGTCCGGCGAGCAGCGCGGCCGCGGAGGCACGCAGGTACATCCGGGGGCGGGTGCGCCAGGCGGTGTCGCGCGGCCAGGTGAAGACGGCCGCGACGGCGCCGAGCGCGAACATGGTGCCGAGGCCGAACGTCACCCGGCCCGAAATGGCGTTGCAGGTGAACGCGAAGGCGCCCGCGAGGGCGGGCGGGAGCGGGCGCCTGACTCCCGGGTTGTGGGCGAGGATGAGCGCGAGCAGGCCGCTGGAGACGGTGCCCGCGATCATCATCGTGGTGCGCACGCCGAGGACGTGCATGAGGTACGGCGACACGACGCTGTACGAGACGGGGTGCATCCCGCCGTACCAGGCCAGGTTGTAGGCGGAGTCGGGGTGACGGCCGACGAACTCCGCCCACGCGTCCTGGGCTGCCAGGTCGCCGCCGCTGTTCGCGAAGATCTCGACCCAGACGACGTGGAGCACCGCGGCGACGGCGAGGGTGACGAGGACGGGGTGCGCGGCGATACGGCGGCGCAGCGGGCCGCGGCCACCGCTGCGGTCACCCGTACGCGCGCGTGGCCGGGAGTTCCGGGAGTTGGAGCCGCGATCCTTGGTGCCGCCCCCGAGGGCAGTGCCGTTGGCAAGGACGGTTACGCCGTCGGCGCCACTCCGACGCTGGCCGGGCACGGATATCCGCCCCTCGGCGCCGCCGCCGTCGCCGCCGGCGCGCGTCGAATCCACGGTGGTCACTACGGCTCTCCCCGTCTGTCCCGGCGTACTTCCCCGAGCGCACGCCGCGCGCTCGCGACGCTAGCACGGGAGATCAGCCGCCCCCGGCTCGGCGCGGCGCCATGGCGTGCACGGCACGCACCTGGCGCCCTTATAGACGGCCGTTCGGACGGGGAGGTTGCCAGGCTGTCGGCGCCGAGCCCGGGGGCCGGGCTCAGGTATGGAACCCCTTGGGCCGGACCGGGATGTCGAGTCTGTGGACCGGGCTCAGGTCCGAGCCCAGGGGTCGGGCTCAGGTGCCGGGCTTGCGGCCGTAGACGAAGACGTCGTCGCCGTTCTTCAGCATGCCCCAGTACTTCTTCGCGTCCGCGCTGCGCATGTTCACGCAGCCGTGCGAGCCGGGAGGCGACCAGACGCTGCCGCTGATGGAGTGGAAAGCCTGCCCGCCGTCGAAGAACTGGCTGTACGGCATGGCGACGTCGTAGAGCGTCGACCAGTGGTCGATGTTGCGGTAGTAGATCTTCTTCGCGCCGGTCCTGGTCTCGTACCCGTCGCGCCCCGTACGCACTGGCACAGGGCCGTACTTCAGGGTCTTGCCGTCCTGGATCCAGCTCAGCTGCCGGGTCAGGTCGACGCAGGCGATGCGGCCCTTGTTGGTGGGGCACTTCCCGGCCCTGTTCGGGTTGCTCCCGGCGGCCTTCTGCTGGTTCATCAGGTTCATCACGCCCCAGGTGACGGGCCCGGCGTAGCCGATGTTCGGGGTTATGCCGTGCTTGGTCTGGAACGCGCGTATCGCCGTGCAGTCGGCGGCCGACTGCCTGCCGTCCACCGGCCGGCCGAGGAACTTCTCGACCTGCTTCTGGTAGGGCCCTGTGCTCGTCGTGCAGGACGCCGCCTGCGCAGGCGCGCTGCTCAGCGCGACCGACAGCGGAACCACCATTCCGACGACTCCGAGCGCCGCTGCGGCGCGGCGGCGCACTGCCCCCATCACTACTCTCATCTGCTGCTCTCCCCACATTTGGTCCTGACACTCGTAGGACCGCCGGGGTGGTGGGGAGGTTGCCGTGCGAAATGTCGCGGGATGGCAACAGCCCCGGCTCACGCGCGCGTGAGCCGGGGCTGTTGGCGGGCCGGTCAGAGAATGCGGGTCAGCTTGTCCCCCAAGCCCGGCTCGACCAGGTCCTTCTGGAGCGCGATCGGCACCTTCACCTGGCCGAGACCGTTGCCCACGGTCATCGTGCCGACCTCGGTGCCGGCCTTCGCCACGTGCGGAACCGTCTTCCCGTTGTCGGTCAGGGCGATGTCCACGGTCAGGCCCGTCCAGCCGACCGCCGAGACGTCCTTGGTCGCGACGACCGGAGTCGTGCCGCCGAGGCCGTCGTCGACCTGCCCCACGACGTCGCCCTTCTTGACGACCTTGCGGGAGGTGAGGGCGTCGCCCGCCGCGGTGATCAGCGGCTTGCTCGCATCGACGGCCCCGGTCAGGATCGAGTTGTCCGAGGGGGCCGGGGGCTGCCGCAGCACGGCGCCGATGATCAGCTGCGTGGTGCCGCCGACCCTCTTCTCGGCCGCAAAGAGGAGATTGCCCTGCGCGGCCGTGCTCGTACCGGTCTTGATGCCCACGCCGTGGAAGGGCACGAGACGGTTCCAGTTCTGCTGGACCGTGCCGTTGCGGTCCTTGTAGGAGGGCTGGGCCACGATCTCCCGGAACACCGGGTCCTGCATCACCTTCCTGCCCAGCTTGACCTGGTCCTCGGCCGTGCTCACGGTCGTCGCGTCGAGGCCGCTCGGGTCGGTGTACGTGGTGTTCTTCATGCCCAGGTCCTTGGCGGCGTCGTTCATCTTCTCGACGAACGCCTTCTCCGAGCCGTTCGCGTCCCAGCGCGCCAGCAGCCGGGCCACGTTGTTCGCGGATGCGATCATGATGGCTTGGAGTGCCTCGTACTCGGTGAGCGTCTCGCCCTCCTCGGTCTCCACGACCGACTCGTTCTGGGCGCCGAGCTTCGCGTCGTCCTCGGCCTTCTTGTCGACCGGGATGGTGTCGCCGTGAGTGCCCTTCTTGAGCGGGTGGTCCTTGAGGATGACGTACGCGGTCATGGTCTTGGCCACGCTCGCGATCGGCACCGGCTTCTGCTCGCCGAACGTTCCGAAGCTGCCGAGACCGTCGACCCCGACGGCCGCCTGGCCCGTGGCGGGCCACGGCATCGACGGCTTCGCGCCGTCGAACTCGTAGGTGGTGCGCGCCGTCAGGTCCAGCGTCGGCTCGGGCAGCGGCCGCAGTGCCTGCACGGTGGCGAGGATGACCGCCAGCAGCACGGCGAGCGGCGTCCAGATCTTGATCCGCCACACGATCGTCCGGAGCGGAGTCTCCGGCGGCGGCGGGGTGTTCGTCAGCTGCGCGAGCAACTCGAGCGGAGCGGGGTCGGGCAGCGGTTGCTGCTTGGTCCGCTCGGACTCGGGAAGCGAGGGCGCTGCGCTGGGCTTCGGGGGCGCGCCGGTGGGCTGCGGGGGGACGGCGGGGGTGTCGGGCTTGGCGGGCGCGGGAGACTTGGCCGGCGCGGGGGCCTCGGTGGGCTTGGCGAGCGCGGCGGACGCGGACCCGGCCTTCGCCTCGGTCGCCTTTTCCGCCTCCTTCGCGTCCTTGGCCTTCTCCGCCTCCTTCGCTTCCGTCGCCTTCGCTTCCGTCGCCTCGGCCGTGCCGACCGCGGACCGCGGCTTGCGCTGCGCCAGGTCGTCGGACTTCAGCGGTACGAACCGGCTGGTCCGCTCGGCCTCACGCTCACCGGCGCGGCCGCCCCGCGCACCGCCGCCCGGACGAAGGGTCTTGAGAGCCGTGGTCGGCTGGTCGACGGGCTTTTCGGCGCGCGCGGCAGGCGCCTTGTCGCTCCCGGCGTCACCGCCGCCCGATTCCCGGGTCTCGGGCCGCACGGCCTTGAAGGTGGTGGTCGGTTGATCCACGGGCTTCTTCGGCGCCGCATCCTCCGGCGTACCGGCCCCCTTGCCCGGCTCTGAGGGCGTCTCATCCTCCGCAGCCTTGCCCGAAGCACTCGGCGACGCCTCCGCCTGGGCCTCCACGGGCCTCTCTGGCACGTCCTCAGCCGAGCCGGAGGGTTCCCTTCCGCCCGACGGCTGTACGGCCCTGAAAACGCCGGTGGGCTGATCCACCGGGTTCTTCGCCGCAGCGCCCTCCGGCTTACCGGCGCCCTCGCTCGTATCGGTGCCGCTCGTACGGGCGCCCTCGCTCGTACCGGCCTCCGATGCGTCCTCCAATGCCTCCGGCGGCTTCGTCGAGGCGTCGGCGGAGGCGTCCCGGGCTGCCTCGGACCCCGGCTCGTTCGCGGTCGGCTCCGTCGGCTCAGTCGGCTCCTCGGTCGGCTCGCGGTATGTGCCGACGGCCGTCGTCGGGCGGTCTGCGGGGCGGCGCTTCGGGAGGTCCGTGTCGGGCTTGCCGGAGCGGTCGGCCGCCGACTCGTCCGGTGCGGAGTCGCCCGCCGCGGAGTCGCCGGCCACCTTCGCGGCCACCTCCGCCTCGCGCTCCTCCCTCCCAGACGGTGCCGCGTCGGCGTCGGCGTCGGCGTCCGCGTCCGTACCCGCGTCCGCATCCCCGTCCCCGTCCGCGTCGGCGTCCGCGTCGGCGCTAGCCACCCAGGCCGCGACCGCCGCCCTCAGGCGCGAGTTGCCCTGGTCGTCGCCCGCGCCAGACGTGGCGGCGGCGTCCCCAGCGGCATCCCCACCCGCGGACTCCTCGTCCGCCGGAGCCTCATCCCGTGCATCCGCCGGGCCTTCGTCCGGGGCCTTGTCCGAGCCCTCGTCGAGGGCCTCGTTCAGGATCTCGTCCGGGCCGTCGTCGGGATCCTCGTCCAGGCTCTCGTCCGGGCCGTCGTCCAGGCCCTCGTCCGGACCCCCTTCCGGGACCTCGTCCGGGCTGTCCGTGGTGGACGGGGATGAGCCGCCGAAGACGGCGAGGCGCGGATCGCGTTCACTCTCGGGCCCGAGCTCGCGCTCGCTCCCGCCTTCGCCTCGAGCCGCCTCCCCCGACGACTTCCGCTGCTCCGACTTGCCGGGGGACTCGCCCGCCACCGATGCCTCCTTCGTACGTCGCGCGGGACGCGGGCGCCTCTCCATGCCGCCCCGTCCCGCTGCCGCTGCCCATCCGCTCTACCAGTTTCCTGCCCGGCCGCGAGTGCCCCGCGCCGCCACGCTGCCGCCGTCGTTCGCGGCTTTCTCGCCGGACGGCGCTCACGTGCTGTTCACACGCTGCCCACGGGCAAGACGAGAACGACATACCTACCGGTTCCCGTACGAACCACCCAGGCGCTCTCGACAGATAAGTGTGAGAGGGGTCACCCTGTCATTCATCCACGCGGGGAGGCATGGATGGGCAAGAGCCGCAGAACAATTCCGGAGGAGCTATTGCTGCTCGCCTTGGACCCGGCCACGGGAACCACGGCGCAGCCGCAGTCGCTCGACCTCGGCCTTGCCGGGGCCCAGCTAGTAGAGCTGGCCTTGGCCGGGCGGATAGCCCCAGACGGGGATCGTATCGCCGTGGTGCTGCCACGGCCGACAGGAGATCCAACCCTGGACTCCGCACTCGAGCTGTTGCGCCGACGCGGCAGCCCGGTTCGCGCTGTCCACTGGATCGGCGGGCCCCGGCTGGGGCTGCGCCAGACGTATCTCACGCATCTGGAGCGGTGCGGCATGGTGCACGCCGTTGCCGGCCAGATGTGCGGGGTACTGCCGACGACTCGCTACCAGGCGACGGATACGGCGATCAGCCGGGAGATCAGGGCCCGGCTGGACAGTGCGATCCGCACCGGCGTACCGCCGGACCCGCGGACCGCGGCGCTCGCCGCCCTGGCCCACGCGGTCGGGCTCGGCAAGCACCTCTACCCCGGCAACGAGGGGCGGTCCTCCCGCTCCCGGCTCCGGGACCTGATCAGGCACGACCCGATGGGCGGCCTGGTCGCGCACGCCGTGATGGACGTGCAGAACGGCGTGGCCGCACAGCCTCGGCGCACACCTGCGCGGGGACGTGCGGGTGAGCCCGCGGGCGTCCCGGTGCAGACACGCCGCGGCGGCATGGCCCGCGCCGTGGCCCACTGAAAGGCACCGCTGGAAGGCGCGCCTGACACATGGCTGACACGGCCGACACGGCTGAAAGACAACCGAACAGCACCAGGGAGCACACAACTCCACCCGACCGCACCGCAGTCCCCCATGACCCGGTTCGGGAGCCGCACCACGCGCGCGGGGTGACGGGCCAGGCCGCCCGGACGACGGCCGGTCCAGCCACCCCGCGCGCTTTCACGTACGCGGTGCGCGCGTTCACGTACGCCTCCAAGCCCGGCCGCCTAGCCCCCAAGCCCCGCCGCGTACGCCCGCAAGCCCTCGCACAGCCCGGCACGGGCCACGCACATCCCCGCCGCCAAACCTGCGGCACCACCCCGTGTCAAGTCCCTTGCAAGCCCGCCGTATAGCGGCCTGTGCTCAGACCGGGACCCTCTGTTGCCATTTCCCAGCGCCGCCATGGTCAGAGGTGGCAGTCTGCTGGACAAACAGCGGTACAAGTCGGAGGTGGAGTCCCCGTGGCGTCCAACGTCAATCCCACGGTCAGGCGACGCCGGTTGGGTCAGGAGCTGCGCAGGCTCCGCGAGGTCAAGGGCATGACGGCCGAAGAGGTGGCGGAGCGGCTGCTGGTCTCCCAGTCGAAGATCAGCCGTCTCGAGAACGGCCGCCGCAGCATCAGCCAGCGCGATGTCCGCGATCTGTGCGGGGTCTACGAGGTCGAGGACCACCGGATCGTCGACTCGTTGATGCAAATGGCCAAGGATTCCCGCCAGCAGGGCTGGTGGCATGCCTTCGGCGACATCCCGTACAGCGTCTACATCGGCCTGGAGACGGACGCGGCGTCACTGCGCGTCTACGAGCCGCAGATGGTGCCCGGCCTGCTGCAGACCCGGCCGTACGCGGAAGCGCTCATCACGGGCGCGCTGCCCGAGGCGGCGTCCACCGAGATCGACAAGCGGGTGCAGGTCCGGCTCAGGCGGCAGGAGCGGATCCACGCGGAGGAGTCCCCGCTGCGGCTGTGGGCGGTCCTCGACGAGTCGGCGCTGCGCCGGGTCGTCGGCAACCGCGATGTCATGCGCGAGCAGCTCGAGGCGCTGATCGAGCTCTCCCAGCTGCCGCATGTGACCGTGCAGGTCATGCCGTTCTCGATGGGCGCGCACCCGGGTGTGAACGGACAGTACGCGATCCTGGAGTTCCCGGACGCGGCCGATTCGAGCGTGGTGTATCTGGAGGGCGTGACGAGCGACCTCTACCTGGAGAAGGCGAACGACGTCCAGAGCTACAGCGTCATGTACGAGCACCTGCGGGCACAGGCGCTGAACGCCAACCAGACACGGGAGTTCATCACTGAGGCCGCCAAGGAGTACGCCCGCTGAGGCGGTGAAAGAGCGCAAGGTACACCCGAGCCGGGCCGTTCCGGAAGATTTGCGCGCGGTAAGCCATCCGGTCGAGTGAACGGCCCCCGCGCAAGACGATGTTGGCGAGTAGCGTCGATCAGGACTTCACACCGGCGCCTTACAAGATTTGGCGTACAACTCACCAACTGGCATGAACCGGAGCAGACATGGCAATTCGGCAAGGCTGTGCGGACACCTGGATCAAATCGTCGTACTCCGGCGGCAACGGCGCCTGCGTGGAGGTGAAATCCCCCGCTCCACTCACCGTCGCGGTGCGCGACTCCAAGGACCCGGAGGGCCCCTCGCTGGCCTTCTCCCCGGAGTCCTGGACGGCATTCGTGACCGAGGTGAGCCGGGGAGCGTTCGACCTCGGCTGACCGGCCTCACGCAGCTCCCGCGCATCCCGCGCATCCGCAAGAACTCACGCGGCAACACCCCAGAGCCCTCTCGACTGGTCGCCGTCCCGGCCGAGGGGGCTCGGCCCTGCTCGCTCCCCTTCACACCACTTCACACCGCTTCGCACCGCTTCTTCGCGTCGCGTACGGCGTCAGCGCAGCTCGTCGACGTAGCGGTCGGTCCCCGGGACGGTCGGAATGAAGGGGGCGACCAGCTCGACGCGGCCAAGGCCGGCGGCCGCGACCTCCGCGTCCAGGCCCGCGCAGCTCTCCGCGAAGCACTCCCGCGGATCCCGCTCCAGGAACCACAGCAGGGTCAGCCTGGTGTCCACGCCCTCCACCTGCTTCACGTACGACATCCGGTCGAGCGGCAGCGGCGTCGGACGGAAGATCGTCACTATCGCCGCCGCCGAGCCCTTCAGCCGCTTCGGGAGGTGCTTGGCGCGCAACCACTCCAGCAGGGCCCCGCGCTGCTCCGGGCCGTCCGCGTCGATCACCTCGACGACGAGCCCGGCGTACGGGTGGTCGAGGGCGTGAAAGTCGCGCGGGCCTGCCGCGCCGTCGCGGTGAACGGTCGCCTCGTGGTCCTGGAAGGCCGTGAAGACGTGTGTACGGGCCTGGTGGACGCGGCCGTCGCGGTTGAGGCGCTTGTTGATGGCGACGGTCCACCGCATGTGGTCGTCATAGCGGCCGTCGGTGATCCAGTAGACGGTGATGTAGCAGCCTGCGGTGACGGGCTCGGCGACGGCCGACTTCTCCGGGTAGCGGAGCAGCTGGAGTTCGCGGGTGGCGACCCAGCGGCGGCCGGCGTACATCCAGGGCATGGCCATGGCGCCGGCGATGAAGTGGTCGTCCTCGTACCAGCGGTTGTACGCGTACTCGTACCCCGGGTGCGGCTCGACCATGGTGATCAGGGCGTGGCCCGGGTGGACTCCGTACGGCCCGACGGCGGCAAGCTCCGCGTAGACCCCGCTGCGTGTGTCGTCAGTGATGTCGTCGGTCATGCCACAGGTGTAGCTGACGTTGCGTCAGATGGGGAGGGGTGCGGCGGCGCCGACCACATCACGGACGACCGAGGGTGCCGACCGCATCGCGGAACAGAAAGGTGGCGGCTACACCTTTCCCGTACAGTGCACGGCACCCCCACCCCCGTACGAGCCAAGGAGCACGCTCATGCCGCCGCGCGCCGCCGTCCCCGGTCTCGCCGCCCGCGCCACCTCGGTGGCCGGGTCGCCGGTGCGCGAGATCCTCGCGCTCACCGCGCGCCCCGAGGTGATCTCCTTCGCGGGCGGGCTGCCCGCGCCCGAGCTGTTCGACACCGGGGGGCTGTGCGCCGCCTTCCAGCAGGTCCTCGGCGCGGACTCCGCCCGGCGCAGCCTGCAGTACTCCACCACCGAAGGCGAGCCCGGCCTGCGCGCCGCCGTCGCCGCCCGGCTGACCGGCCGCGGTCTCGCGACGGACGCGGAGCAGTTGCTGATCACCAGCGGCTCGCAGCAGGGGCTCACGCTGCTGGCCACCGCCCTGCTCGAGCCGGGGGACGTCGTCCTGGCCGAGGACCCCGGCTATCTCGCCGCCCTGCAGTGCTTCGCCTTCGCGGGCGCCCGCGTCGTACCGGTGCCGTGCGATGACGAGGGCCTGGATCCGGCGGCGCTGGAGGAACTGGTGGACCGGGAGCGGCCGAAGCTGCTCTATCTCGTGCCGACCTTCCAGAACCCGACCGGGCGCACGCTGCCCGCCGCGCGCCGGCGCGCGGTCGCGGAGGTGGCGGCGCGGCGCGGGCTGTGGATCGTCGAGGACGACCCGTACGGGGAACTGCGGTACGACGGTGAGCCGGTGCCGTGGATCTCCTCGTACGAGGAGGCCGCCGACCGCACGGCACTGCTCGGCAGCTTCTCGAAGATCATGGCGCCGGGGCTGCGGCTCGGCTGGCTGCGCGCCCCGGCCGCGCTGCGCCGGGCGTGCGTCGTGGCCAAGCAGTCGGCCGATCTGCACACCTCGACCGTCGACCAGGCGGCCGCCGCGCGCTACCTCGCGGAGGCGGACCTGGACACCCACCTCGCGCGCGTGCAGCGGGCGTACCGGAAGCGGCGGGACGCCCTGCTGGCCGGGCTGCCGGACGCGCTGCCGGTGGGGTCGCGGTGGACGAGGCCGGAGGGCGGGATGTTCGTCTGGGCGACGCTGCCCGAGGGGCACGACGCGGCGGCGCTGCTGCGGACGGCGGTCGAGCACGACGTGGCGTACGTGCCGGGCGCCCCCTTCTACGCCGGCCCGGCGGACCCGGCGACGCTGCGGCTGTCGTTCACGACGCACACGCCGGACGAGATCGCGGAGGGGCTGCGGCGACTGGCCAAAGTCATGCGCTGACGCGGCACAGCCCCTGCCTGGACACGCCCCCAGCCCGGCCGGACACAGCCTTGATGCTGGGCAAGGACGAGGGGCTGCCCGCCGCCCGCCGTCCCGCCGCCCGCCCCGAGCCACCGGCCGCCGACCGCCGCCCCAGGGCTGTGACCTTGGCTTTCGGCGCGGACCGGAATCGATCGTCCGGGGTCGATTACAGTGCAGAGCCAGATCAGGGGCCGAGTATCGATCACGGAAAGGGGCGCCCCCGTGACCGCAACCGCCGCATCCGCGACCGCCGTGTGGGGCCGCGCCGAGCAGCAGGACTTCCGCAGCCGCGTGCGCGGATGTCTGCTCGGCGGTGCGATCGGGGATGCGCTCGGCGCGGGCATCGAGTTCGACTCCCTCGAGGACATCCGTACGAAGTACGGCCAGGACGGCGTCACCGACTACGTACCCGCGTACGGGCGGCGGGGCGCCGTCACCGACGACACCCAGATGACCCTCTTCACCGTCGACGGGCTCATACGGGCCCAGGTCCGCCGCGACACCGGCGCCTGGCACCCGCCCACCGACATCCACCGCGCCCACCTCCGCTGGGCCGCCACCCAGCACGACTGGGGCCCCGACGAGCGCCGCGCGGAGGACGGCTGGCTCGCCCGCGAGGAGTGGCTCTACGCCCGCCGCGCTCCGGGCCGCGCCTGCCTCAGCGGCCTCGCCGACGACGTCATGGGCACCCTGGACAGACCCAAGAATCCCGACTCCAAGGGCTGCGGCGCCATCATGCGCTCCGCGCCCTTCGGTCTGCTCGTCGGCTGGGAGCCGCAGCTCGTCTTCCAGCTCGCCGTGGAGTGCGCCGCCCAGACCCACGGCCACCCCACCGGCTACCTCGCGGCCGGCGCCTTCTCCGTCATCGTCCACAGCCTCGCCCGCGGCGACGACCTCGACAGCGCCGTCCAGCACGCGCTGCGCCAGCTCGCCACCCGCCCCGGCCACCAGGAGACCACCGACGCCCTGCGCCAGGCCCTCGGCGCCGTACGCCAGGGCCTGCCGTCCGCGGCCCGCGTCGAGTCCCTCGGCGAGGGCTGGACCGCGGACGAAGCCCTCGCCATCGCCGTCTACTGCGCCCTGGTCGCCGAGGACATACGCCACGGCCTGCTCCTCGCCGTCAACCACAGCGGGGACTCCGACTCCACCGGCGCCATCTGCGGCAACCTGCTCGGCACGCTGCACGGCGAAACGGCCCTCCCGCCCGGCTGGCTCGCCGAGCTGGAGGGCCGGTCCACGATCCTGGAAATCGCGGACGACTTCGCCATGGAGATGACCCAGGGCCCGGCGCTCCACGGCCCGGCGGCCTCCTCCCCGGGCTGGCTCGCCCGCTACCCGCGGGCCTGATCCGCGCCCAGCCTGCTAGTCGGCCGGCTCCCCCACGACCGTCGTGTCGCCTGCCGCCGCCGGTGCCGGCACGGCCGCCGCGGCCGTTCCCTGGCCGCTACCACCACCGTCGGAGTTGATCCTGGCGAGGATCTCGTCCCGCTCCGGGGTGTCCTCGGGCCTGATGAAGCCGATCACGACGTAGAGGAAGAGCGAGACCGCCAGCGGCGCGGCGACCTGCCACTGCAGCTCCACGCCGTCCACCTGGTAGTTCAGCACGTAGAACGCCACCAGGCCCATCGCCCAGCTGATCAGGGCCGCCGTGGGCCCGGACCTGCGGAACGGCCGGAGCATGCCCAGCATCAGCGGGATCGCGATCGGACCCATCAGCCCCGCCACCCACTTGATGACGACGGAGATGATGTCGCCGAAGAAGCCCGAGTTGACCTGGGTGGCGATGGCCATCGAGAGCCCGAGGAAGAGCAGCGTCGTCCAACGGGCGGCCAGCAGCCCGGTCCTGCTGCTCCACAGCCGCACGCTGCGCGAGACAGCGGGCATGATGTCGCGCGTGACGACCGCCGCGATCGCGTTCGCATCCGAGGAGCACATGGCCATCGTGTGCGAGAAGAAACCGACGATGACCAGACCCAGCAGGCCGTGGGGCAGCAGCTGTTCGCTCAGCAGGGCGTACGAGTCGGCAGGCTTGTCCGTCTTGACGAGCAGTGGGGCGACCCACATGGGGAAGAACAGGACGAGCGGCCAGATGAACCACAGGGTTGCGGACAGCCGCGCGGACCGCTTGGCGGAGGCGGCAGAGTCGGTGGCCATGTAGCGCTGCGCCTGGTTCCACATCCCGCCGTTGTATTCGAATGTCTTGATGAAGAGGTACGCGAGCAGGAAGGTCATGGTGTACGGGCCGACCGTCGGCTCGGAGTGCGTCTCCGGCAGGTCGTCCCATACGGTCCACAGCGCGCTCACGCCGCCGAGTTCGGCCAGGACGGCCACCAGCATCGCGAGGCCGGCGAGGAACTGGATGACGAACTGGCCGAGTTCGGTGAGGGCGTCCGCCCAGAGCCCGCCCACCGTGCAATAGACGGCGGTGACCGCGCCGGTGATCAGGATGCCCTGGTTGAGGGAGACACCGGTGAAGACGGACAGCAGGGTCGCGATGGCAGCCCACTTCGCTCCCACGTCCACGATCTTCAGCAGTACGCCCGACCAGGCGAGCGCCTGCTGTGTGGGCAGGTTGTATCGGTTCTTCAGGTACTCGAGCGGCGAGGAGACATGCAGCCTGCTGCGCACCCGGTTCAGCCGGGGCGCGAAGAGGTTCGCACCGATGGCGATGCCGATGGCGATCGGGAAGGACCAGGTGACGTACGAGGTGATGCCCCACTCGTACGCGATGGCCGCGTAGCCGGTGAACATCACCGCGCTGTAGCCCGACATGTGGTGCGAGATGCCCGAGAGCCACCATGGCATTTTGCCGCCCGCGGTGAAGAAGTCGCTGACGTCGCCGACGCGTCTGTGCGACCAGATGCCGATGGCGACCATGACGCCGAAGTAGCCGATGAGCACGGCCCAGTCGAGACTGTTCATGCCCCCTCCAGGGGTCCGCCTTGTGAACGGGGAGCGCACTTCGCCGGTACGTCCGCGGGGCGGTGCCCCGTACGGGAGCGGGGACTTCGGGGATTGAACCGCTTGATCCGGCGGGTGGTCAAGGGCGTTGGTGGTCATGAATGTGAACTCAGATCAGAAAGTCGAACGAATTTACTTGCTCTTGACTTTCCGGGGCGTTGTCCCCGGCGCGACAGCGCACACAGGATGAGCGGGCACTTCGCCGGCAGCCGACCGCGCCGGGAGGCCGCACGGGCCGCGGGAACCCGTGCGGAGGAGGGGAGGGACGCACGCATCAGAGCCACTCTGGCCGGACCCACGTCGGACCGCCGCATCAGCCGCACGTACCGGATGCGAGAACAGGTCTCAGGTCAGCTGTCAGCGCATCAGTTCACCGGCGTTGACCAGGAGCGACTGGCCGGTGATCGAGCGCGCCCGGTCGGAGGCCAGGAAGACCGCGGCCTCCGCCACGTCTCCGTCCGTCGCCAGCTCCGGCAGGGCCATCCGGTCGGTGAGCCGGCCGAGCACCTCGTCCTCGGGCACACCTTCGGTGTGCGCCGTGAACCGCACGTACGCCTCCACCGGCGGGCCCCACATCCAGCCGGGCTGCACGGTGTTGACGCGGATGCGGTGCGGGCCCAGCTCGCGGGCGAGCGAGTACATCGCGGACACCAGCGCCCCCTTCGAGGCCGCGTACGCCGCCTGCTGGACCTGCGAAGGCGCGGCCACCGAGGACTGGGTGCCGATGATGACGACCGAGCCGCCGCCCCGCTCCTTCATCGAGGGCAGGCATGCGCGCGTCATCCGCAGCGTCCCCAGCAGGTTCACGTCGACGACCTTCGCCCAGGTCGCGAAGTCGGCGTCCTCGAGGCCGCCGAAGTACGCGTCGAGCGCGGCGACATGGACGACGGCGTCCACCCCGCCGAACCGCTCGGCCGCCACCGCTGCCAGGGCACCGCACTGCCCCTCGTCGCCGATGTCCGTGGCCAGCCATGCGGTCCGCGTGCCCGAAGGGTCGATCTCCGCCGCGGACTTGGCGAGGTTGGCCTCCGTGCGGGCGCCGAGCACGGCATTCGCCCCGTCCCGTACGCAGGCGGCGGCGACCTGGTGGCCGAGCCCCGCGCCGACCCCGGACACGATCACGGTCTTCCCGTGCAGCAGCATGGTCGCCTCCCGGACGGACGGCACCGGACGGACGGCACCGGACGGGCGGGACCGGAACGGACGGCACCGGCAAAGGACAACTGACGGCGCGTCAGAGTACGGCTGCGCGCCGGGGAAGGCCATACCCGCGGCAGAAGAGCCCTCGGGGAGCAGAGCCGCTATTCGGCGCTCAGCACCGGCAGCAGCTCCGGCAGGTGCCCGTCCGATGTCATCGCCGCCTCCTGACGCTGGGCCGGGACCTCGCCGTACGTGGTCGTCCTGGGACGGGACGGGCGGCCCGCCGCGTCGGCGATGGCGGCCAGGTCACGGATCGAGCGGTACGAGCCGTAACTCGAGCCCGCCATACGGGAGATGGTCTCCTCCATGAGCGTGCCGCCCAGGTCGTTGGCCCCGGAGCGCAGCATCTCGGCGGCGCCCTCCGTGCCGAGCTTCACCCAGCTGGTCTGGATGTTGCGGATGTGCGGGTGGAGGAGGAGGCGGGCCATGGCGGTGACGGCGCGGTTGTCGCGGGTCGTGGGGCCGGGGCGGGCGATGCCGGCCAGGTAGACGGGCGCGTTGGTGTGGACGAAGGGCAGGGTGACGAACTCGGTGAAACCGCCCGTCTCCTGCTGGATTTCGGCCAGCAGCCGGAGGTGGCCGAGCCAGTGACGAGGCTGGTCCACGTGGCCGTACATCATCGTCGAGGAGGAGCGGATGCCCAGCGAGTGGGCGGTCTTGATGACCTCGACCCAGGCGGCCGTGGGCAGCTTGCCCTTGGTGAGGATCCAGCGGACCTCGTCGTCGAGAATCTCCGCGGCAGTGCCGGGGATGGTGTCCAGGCCCGCTTCCTTGGCGGCTGCCAGCCACTCCCCGATGGACATCCCCGTGCGCGTGGCGCCGTTGACGACCTCCATGGGTGAGAAGGCGTGCACATGCATGCCCGGGACGCGCTCCTTCACGGCGCGCGCGATGTCGAAGTACGCGGTGCCGGGCAGGTCGGGGTGGATCCCGCCTTGCATGCAGACCTCGACCGCGCCGACGTCCCAGGCTTGCTGGGCGCGGTCGGCGACCTGGTCCAGGGACAGGGTGTAGGCGTCGGCGTCGGTACGGCGCTGGGCGAAGGCGCAGAAGCGGCAGCCCGTGTAGCAGACGTTGGTGAAGTTGATGTTGCGGGTGACGATGTAGGTCACCTCGTCGCCGACGGCCGCGCGGCGCACGTCGTCGGCGATCCGGCAGAGCGCGTCCAGGGCTGTGCCTTCGGCGTGGAGGAGGGCGAGGGCTTCGGGGTCGGTGAGCCGGGTCGGGTCGTCGGCTGCCACGGCCAGGGCCGACTTCAGATCCGCGTCGATACGGGAGGGGACCATGCCGGGGGCCGCGGCCTCGCGCAGCGCCTCCCAGTCCCCGTAGACCTCGTCGAAGTCGTCGCGGCGGTCGGCGGTGCGGCCTTCGGTGTCGATGGTGTGGTGCAGGTCCGTGCGGCCCGACGAGACGAAGCCACGCCCGTCAGGGCTCATCGACGCAGTCTCGGGCTCCTGCCAGGGGTGGCCCTCCACCACGGCGTCCTCGCGCGCGAGGCCGGTCTCCGGCTCGGCCAGGGCGATCACGTGCGGCAGCAGGCGGGGGTCCAGCCAGGGCTCGCCGCGCTGGACGAACTCCGGGTAGACGGCGAGGCGTTCGCGCAAGGAGAAGCCCGCGGCGGCGGAGCGTTCTGCGAGCTCGTCGATCTGCGGCCAGGGGCGCTCGGGGTTGACGTGGTCCGGGGTGATCGGGGAGACGCCGCCCCAGTCGTCGATTCCGGCGCCGATGAGGCGCGCGTATTCGTCGTCCACCAGGTTGGGCGGCGCCTGGAGGCAGCCGGAGGGGCCCATGATGTGCCGGGCGACGGCGACGGCGGCGACCAGTTCGTCCAGTTCCGCGTCCGGCATGCCGCGCATCGCCGTGTCCGGCTTGGCGCGGAAGTTCTGCATGATGAGTTCCTGGATGCCGTGGTACGCGCGCGAGACGCGGCGCAGCGCGAACAGCGACTCCGCGCGCTCCTGGTAGGTCTCCCCGATCCCGATCAGCAGCCCGCTGGTGAAGGGGACGGAGCTGCGCCCGGCGTCCTCCAGGACGCGCAGCCGGACGGCCGGCTCCTTGTCCGGGGAGCCGTGGTGCGGCCCGCCGGGCTCGCTCCACAGCCGTGTCGCCGTGGTCTCCAGCATCATGCCCATCGACGGGGCGACGGGCTTGAGCCGCTGGAAGTCCGTCCACGTCATGGCGCCGGGGTTGAGGTGCGGCAGCAGCCCGGTCTCCTCCAGGATGCGGATCGACATCGCGCGGACGTACGCGATGGTGTCGTCGTACCCTTCCGCCTCCAGCCACTCGCGGGCCTCGGGCCAGCGGTCCTCGGGGCGGTCCCCCAGGGTGATCAGCGCTTCCTTGCAGCCCAGTTCCGCGCCGCGCCGGGCGATGGCCAGGACCTCGTCCGGGGACATGAACATCCCATGGCCCGCCCGGCGCAGCTTGCCGGGGACGGTCGCGAAGGTGCAGTAGTGGCACTTGTCCCGGCACAGGCGGGTGAGCGGAATGAAGACGCTCTTCGAGTACGTGATGACGCCGGGGCGGCCCGCGGCTTCGAGTCCGGCGTCGCGCACGCGGGCGGCGGAGGCACACAGGTCCCGGAGGTCGTCGCCGCGGGCCTGGAGCAGCACGGCGGCCTCGGCGACGTCCAGCGCCACGCCGTCGCGGGCACGGCGCAGCGCCCGCCGCATGGCGTTCGCGGTCGGTGCGGACTCCTCGGACCCCTGCGCGCTCGTCGTCATCCCCTGAGCATACGAGCGCCCTCGGACAGTGCTCGGCTCCGCGGGTCGTACGGCCGTGTGCAGATGGTCACGGCCGTACGCGCCGTATGCCGGGAATACGCCTGACTGCGGCGCGACCGCCCGCGCCTGCGGTGGGCGTTCCCCCATCCGGCATCCGCCCTCCGCCTTCCCCCATCCTCCTCCGCCAGGGCGGCCCTCGCCGGGTCCAAGGGACGTAGTCCCTGGGCGCCGGCGAGGGGCGGCTCACAGGTACTGCGCGTACGCGTCCAGCGTGCGCAGGACCTCCGCCTCGTCCGCCGACGGCAGTTGGAGGACCACCTCCGCGAAGCCCAGGTCGCGGTAGTGGGCCAGCTTCCCCGGCGAGGGGTGGACGGCGTACGGCACGACCTGCGGCCCTTCCGGACCGCGTCCGGCCTGCTCCCAGGCCTCCCGCAGCGCGGGAACCGTTTCGGTGAGGCCGCGGCCGCCGATCGGCATCCACCCGTCCGCGTACTCGGCGATATGCGCGAAGAGCTTGGGCCCCGCGCCGCCGCCGATGAGGGTGCGCGGGCCGGTGAGCGGGGGCGCACCCTTGCGCTTGCGCGGCTTCTGTACGGGTTTGGGGTGGGCGTGGCTGGCACGTACGGACCCGAACTCGCCCTCGTAGGCCGTCGGCTCGTCCGCCCACAGGGCCCGCATCAGGGCGACCCGGTCGCGGCCGAGTTCGCGGCGGCTGCGCCAGTCGACGCCGTGGTCGGCGGCCTCCTCAACGTTCCAGCCGAAGCCGATGCCCAGGGTGAAGCGGCCGCCGGAGAGGTGGTCGAGGGTGGCGATCTGTTTGGCGAGGTCGATGGGGTCGTGCTGGGCGACGAGGGTGATGCCGGTGCCGAGCGCGATCCGCTCGGTGACGGCCGCGGCCTGGCCGAGGGCAATGAGGGGGTCGAGGGTGCGGCCGTACTCGCGAGGCAGCGGGCCGCCGGGCGGGTACGGGGTCTCGCGGCTGACGGGGATGTGGGTGTGCTCGGGGACGTAGAGCCCGGCGAATCCGCGCTGCTCGAGCTCGCGCGCGAGTCGGACGGGGGTGATGGTCTCGTCGGTGAGGAAGATGGTCGTCGAGATCCGCATACGCGTATGTTCTCGTGCCGTCATCGAGTTATCCACAGGCCTTCTCCTCCGTGTCACGGGCGCGTAGAACGGTGTCGAGCGGCACTTCCGACTCCGGGGGGATCCACATGGAACGACGCGATGTGCTGAGGCTCTCGGCTGTCGCCGGTGCGGCGGGGGCGCTTACGCTCGGGACTGTGACGTTCGCCAGAGCCGAGGAGCGCGACGGCGGCGGTGAGGAGACGAGGACCGTCACCGGTCACCTGCCGACGGGCTCGCCCGACTTCGTGTATCTCCCCGTCGAAGTGCCGTGCGGGGTCCGCGAGATCGCGGTCTCGTACAGCTACGACAAACCGGCGGTCCCGCCGGGCACGCAGGGGAACGCGTGTGACATCGGTATCTTCGACGAGCGCGGTACGGATCTCGGCGGCCGGGGCTTCCGCGGCTGGTCGGGTGGGTTCCGCTCGGAGTTCGCCATCAGTGCGGAGCAGGCGACGCCCGCCTATCTCGCGGGCCCGGTCCTGCCGGGCACCTGGCATGTCGTCCTCGGTCCGTACACGGTGGCGCCGCAGGGGCTGAACTACGAGGTCACGATCACGCTGAGGTACGGCGAGCTGGGGTCCCCCCTGCCGGAGGCCGGGGGAGAAACCCCGAAGCCCGTCTATCCGCCGCAGCGGGCGAAGGGGCGCGGCCGGGCCTGGTACCGGGGCGACTGCCACCTCCACACCGTCCATTCGGATGGCAAGCGGACCCCGGCCGAGGTGGCGGCGGCGGCGCGGGCCGCGGGGCTGGACTTCATCACCACGACCGAGCACAACACGTCGTCCGGCCATGGCGCCTGGCAGGGTCTGTGGGGCGACGACCTGCTCATCCTCACCGGCGAGGAGGTCACGACCCGGAACGGCCACGTGGTGGCGCTGGGCATCGACCCCGGCACCTTCATCGACTGGCGCTACCGCGCGCGGGACAACGCGTTCGGCCGTTTCTCCCGGAAGATCCGCGAGGCGGGCGGCCTGGTGGTCCCGGCGCATCCGCACGCGACGTGCATCGGCTGCAACTGGAAGTTCGGCCTCAACGACGCCGATGCGGTGGAGGTGTGGAACGGGCCGTTCACCCCGGACGACGAGGTGACGATCGCCGAGTGGGACAACACCCTGGTGGCCGCCGCCCGCGGGCGCGGCCGCTGGCTGCCCGCCATGGCCAACAGCGACGCGCACCGCGAGCCCCAGGTCGTCGGCCTTCCGCAGACGGTCGTCCTGGCCGACGACCTCTCGCGGCCCGCGATCCTGGAGGGCATCCGCGCCGGGCGCAGCTGGATCGCCGAGTCCTCGGCGATCCAGCTGGCCTTCCAGGCGAGCGGGGGCCGGGGGAAGCACGCGGGGATCGGCGGCCGTCTCGTGGTGGACGCCGACGACGAGGTGACGGTGCGCCTGGAGGTCTCCGGCACCCCGGGCTGCTCGGTCCGGTTCATCACGGACCAGGGCCAGCTCTACGCGACTGCGCTGCCCGCCTCCGGCGCGGGGACGGTCGAGTGGCGGACGACGCCTGCGTATGCGGCCTATGTGCGGGCGGAGATACGGCACGCTCCGGCGGACGGCGGCGCGAGCGGTCTGCCGGGACCGATGGCGGCTCTGACGAACCCGATCTTCCTCGGGCGGGACTAGGTCGTGGTCCGGATGCCCGGGTTGGCCTGGCTGTTCTGATCCGTCCGGCGGCCCAGCCCTGCTGACCGGCCGCCGCCACCAACCCGGGGGCACTGTGGGCCGATCCGGCCAGCGGGCGCGGCATGCCGGAACTGCGCACCTGGCCGGGCGGCAAGGTGGCCGTCGAGGCCACGGGGGCGGGAGGTTCACCACACCGGCCTCCCGCTCAGCTGGACCCAGCGGTCCGCCGTAGGCGGTCCAGGAGCATGGCCTGGCGCAGGCATTCCGGTCGGCCCAGGCTCATACCGGCGCGTGCAGCCCGAGCGAACGCCGCAACCGTTTCCGCCACTTGGTCGTGTGGTGCGAGCACGGGCTCGCGAACCTCCGTGCCGGTCTCCAGCCGGATGGCGGGCCGAAGGCCGGCAGGCGAGGTGAACGCGCGGTCCACTGTGATCCGGCCCCGGCTGCCGCAGATCGTGTAGCTGGAGCGGTAGCCGTGGTCGAGACCGAAGGTGAGATGCGCGGTGACGCCTCCCCGGGTGCGCAGCAACGCCGCGCCCCCGGTGTCCACGGCGAAGTCCGGATGAGCGGTGAGGACGGCGCCGACGACCTCGAGCTCGGACTCCAGCAGGTGCATGGCAGCCCGCACCGGGTAGACCCCGGTGTCCCACAGCGCACCGCCGCCCAGCCCGGGGTCGTAACGGATGTCGTCCGTGGCACGCCGCGGAACGGTGAACTCCGAGTGGAAGGAGCGGAGTTCACCGATCGCACCCTCGGCGACGAGCTTGCGCACCACGTCGTGCTGGTGGTGATGGACGAACATGACGTTCTCCATCAGCGCCACCCGGCGCTCGCCGGCCAACTGGAACAGGCTCGCGGTCCTGGCCGGTTCCAGGGTCAGCGGCTTCTCGGCCAGCACGTGCTTGTCCGCCTGCAGGGCCGCCTCGACCCACTCGGCGTGCAGCGCGGCGGGCAGCGGCACGTACACCGCGTCCACCGTCTCGTCGGCGAGCAGGGCCTCGTATCCGCAGACCGCGCGGCAGCCGTAGGGGCGGGCGGTCTCCTCGGCCTGGCCGGGGTCCCGGCTGGCGACCGCGACCACCTCGACGTCCGGGCACGCTGCCATGGCCGGGAGCATCCGGCGCCGGGCGATGTCCGCGCAGCCCAGCACCCCGATCCGTACGGGGCGTGGCGAGGTGGCCATCAGCAGCTCACCGCCTGTGCGTTCAGGCACGCGAGCAGCGTGCGGGCCTGGACGTTGACGTAGTGGCCGTGCCGGGCCAGGGAGTTGAGCTGGCCGGGCGTAACCCAGCGATAGCCGGGCGGGACCGCTACCTCGTCGTCGGCGTCGACGACGAGGTAGCGGGACTCGGCATGGAGAAAGCGGCCGCCCTCCTCGGAGTGGACGGCCTCGTAGCGGATCCGGTCCGGCCCCGCCGTCAGCACCCAGTCCAGGAACGGCGGCCGGTCAGCGCCGGTCAGGTGCGCGTAGTTGCCCGGCGCGTACTGGACGGTGGGCCCCAGCTCGACGGTGTCCAGGAAGCCGCCCTCGACCCGGGCGTGCGCCAGCACGTGCGGCACACCGTCGATCCGGCGGGTGAGGAAGGCGGCCACGCCCCTCTCGACCGGCTCGAACAGCGGCTGGCTCCAGCCGGACACTTCTCGGTTCCCGGCCTCCACCTCTACGGCCACCACCCGGAAGTACCGCCCGTCCTCGTGCTCGATCGCCCACGCGTTCCGCTGCCAGCCGGCGACCTGGGCGAGCGGGATGCGTTCGATCCGCACCTCGTACCGGGACCGCTCCCCCGTGAACCAGGACAGCAGCTCGGTGTCCGAGTGCAGCGCCTCGCTCTCCGGGTACACGGCCGGTGCGCAGGCCAGCACGGTACGGGCGTCCATGTTGACCACGTTGTCGCGGCGCAGCAGCTCGCCGATCTGGCCCAGGGTCAGCCAGCAGAAGTCCGGGTCGAGCGGCACGTCGTCGGTCGTTTCGACGAGCATATTCCGGTTGGACTTCCGGAAGAACCAGGAGCCGTGCTCGGACTGCAGCACGTCCGCCAGCACCCGCCCGCAACCCGGTGCGGTGAAGTGGTCGATGTACTTCACGTCCGCGCCGCGGTGGACCTTGGTGTAGTTGGACCGGGTCGCTTGCACGGTCGGCGAGAGTTGCAGAAGGTTCCGGTTGCCGGGCTCCATCTTCGCCTGCATCAGGAAGTGCAGCACCCCGTCGAACTCCTTGGCCAGGATGCCCAGGATGCCGACTTCGGGCTGCTTGATGATCGGCTGCCGCCACTCCCGCACCTGCCCCCCGTCCACCCGCGCGTGCAGCCCTTCCACGGTGAAGAACCGCCCGCTTCGGTGGACCAGGTTTCCGGTCGTCTCCTGGAAGAACCAGCCATCGAGCTGGTCGAACGGGATCCGCTCCACCGCGAAGCGGTGCGCACGGGCCCGCTGCGCCAGCCACTTTGCGACATCCTCGGTGCGCAGCTGGACGCCCGCGTCCCGTTCGGCCGCGGAGCGGGTCAGACGGCCGGGCAGCCCGATGTCCTCGCGGGGGCGCAGGGACGCGGCCCTGGTCATCCGTGCCTCCCCACGAACTCCTTCACCGAGTCGACGACGTAGTCGATCATTTCGTCGGTGAGCCCCGGGTAGACACCCACCCAGAAGGTCTGCTCGGTGATCAGATCGCTGTTGGTCAGCTCGCCCACCACCCGGTGCGGCCGGTCCACATAGGCGGGCTGCCGGGTGAGGTTGCCCGCGAAGAGCCGACGGGTGCCGATCTTGCGGCTCTCCAGGAAGTCCACCAGCGCGGCCCTGCTGAACGGCGCGTCGGGGTCAACGGTGATGACGAAGCCGAACCAGCTCGGCTCGCTGCGCGGCGTCGGCTCAGGCAGCAGCAGGTGCGGCACCCCGTCCAAGCCCTCACGCAACCGCCGCCAGTTGCGCCTCCGGGCCGCGATGAAGCCGTCCAGCTTGTCCAGCTGGGTCAGGCCCAGGGCGGCCTGCAGGTCGGTGGCCTTCAGGTTGTAGCCGACGTGGGAGAAGATGTACTTGTGGTCGTAGCCCTTGGGCAGCTTGCCCATCTGGTAGTCGAACCGCTTGAAGCAGGTGTTGTTCTTGCCCGGCTCGCACCAGCAGTCCCGGCCCCAGTCGCGAAGTGACTCCACGACCCGGGCCAGCTTCAGGTCCGAGGTGAGCACGATGCCGCCCTCCCCCATCGTCAGGTGGTGGGCGGGGTAGAAGCTCACCGTGGTCAGGTCGCCGAACGTGCCGGTGAGCCTGCCGTCGTAAGTGGAGCCCACGGCATCGCAGTTGTCCTCGACGAAGAGCAGGCCGTGGTCCTTTGCGAGCTGGGCGATCTCGGCGACCTCGAAGGGGTTGCCGAGGGCGTGCGCGATCATGATCGCGCCGGTCTTGGGTCCGATCGCCTGGGCGACGCGGTCGGCGGTGGTGTTGTAGATGCCCAGCTCCACGTCGACGAAGACCGGGATCAGGCCGTTCTGCACAATCGGGTTCACGGTGGTGGGGAACCCCGCGGCGACGGTGATCACCTCCTGCCCCGGCCTCAGCCGCCGGTCGCCCAGCGTGTGGGAGGTCAGGGCGGTCAGGGCCAGCAGGTTCGCCGATGAGCCGGAGTTCGTCAGGTGGGCCTTGCGCCGCTTGAGCAGCCGGGCGAACCGGGACTCGAACTTACGGCACCGGTCCCCGGCGGCGATCCGCATGTCCAGCGCCGCCTCCACAAGCGCCGCCCGGTCGTCGGCGTCCAGCACCGCGCCGGAGGGCCAGATCTCGGTGACGCCGGGCACGAAGCCACCGTCGCGCTGGACGTCCAGGTGGTGCTTGCGGGTCTCGTCCAGCACCAGAGCCTTGTGGTCACTCATGTCCGGTCACCTCTCCCCTGCGTTGTCGTCGTCGCGGCCCTCGCGGTCGGCGCTCCCGTGCTTGACGGCCTTCCACCAGCCGGGGTTGTCGCGGTACCAGTCGACGGTGCCGGCCAGTCCCTGGTCGAAGGGGATCCGCGGTGTGTAGCCGAGCTGTTCGCGGATCTTGGTGTCGTCCAGCGAGTAGCGCAGGTCGTGTCCCTTGCGGTCGGCGACGTGCCGGACCATGGACCAGTCGGCGCCGCACAGCTGGAGCAGCCGCTCGGTGACGGCGAGGTTGGTCTGATCGTTGCCGCCGCCGATGTTGTAGATCTCGCCTGCCTGACCCTTGGTCAGCACCAGCTGGACGGCCTGGCAGTGGTCGTCCACGTGCAACCACTCACGGATGTTGCGTCCGTCCCCGTACAGCGGCACCCGCTCGCCTTCCAGGAGGTTGGTCACGAACAGCGGAATCAGCTTCTCGGGGTGCTGGAAGGGGCCGTAGTTGTTGGAGCACCGGGTGATCGACACATCGAGCCCATGGGTGCGCCAGTACGCGCGGGCCACCAGATCAGAGGCCGCCTTGGAGGCGGCATAGGGGGAGTTGGGCGCAAGCGGCCACTCCTCGGTCCACGACCCCTCCTCGATGGAGCCGTACACCTCGTCCGTGGAGACGTGCACCACCCGTTCGACGCCGGCCCCGAGGCAGGCGTCCAGCAGCGTCTGCGTGCCGCCCGCGTTCGTGCGCACGAACTCGGCGGCGGACTGCAGGGAACGGTCCACGTGGGATTCGGCGGCGAAGTGCACCACCGCGTCGTGGCCCGGCAGCAGGTCGAGCAGGAGCGGCAGATCGCAGATGTCGCCGCGGACGAACTCCAGCCGGGGGTGGGAGGCCGGGAGGTTGTCCCGGTTCCCGGCGTAGCTCAGCTTGTCCAGGACGGTCACCCGGGTCCTCTCGTAGCCCGGATAGCCGCCGTCCAGCAGCGTCCGTACGTAGTGCGAACCGATGAAACCCGCACCGCCCGTCACCAGGAACTTCATGCCGCCACCTCGATCCGCGTGTGGTCGCCGACGACGAGCCGGTGCCGGGCTGAGGTGCCGACGCTGGCGTTCCGGCCGATGAGCGAGCCGTACAGCCCCGGAACGTTCACGATCGACGCGCCGTCGAGCACGATGGAGTCGGCCAGCCGGGTGTCGCGCAGCACACAATCGCGCCCGATGGAGGTGCCGGGCCCGATGTGGCTGTCCTCGACGACCGAGCCCGCGCCCACGATGGCCGGGCCCTCGACCCGGGAACGCACCACGCGCGCCCCGGCTTCGATGAGGACCTGGCCGTCGAGCTCGCTGCGGGAGTCCACCTCGCCGACGATGCCGGGCCGCAGCGATGCGAGCAGCCTGCGGTTGCACTCAAGAACGTCCTCGGCGCGGCCGGTGTCCCTCCAGTAGCCGCTGTACTCGCTCGCCCTGACCTCGGCGCCCTGGGTCACCAGCCACTGGATGGCGTCGGTGATCTCCAGCTCACCGCGCGCGCTCGGGCGGATCGAGGCGACTGCCCGGTGGATGGCCGAGGTGAAGAAGTACACGCCGAGCAGGGCCAGATCGCTGCGCGGCTGCTGGGGCTTTTCCACCAGCCGCTCCACCTGCCCCGCGGCGTCCAGCTCCGCCACCCCGAAGGCCCGCGGATCGGCCACCTTCTGTACGACGAGCTGCGCGGCCGGCCGCCGGGCGGTGAAGTCCTGAGCGATGTCGGCCACCCCTTCGGGCAGCATGTTGTCCCCCAGGTACATCACGAAGTCCTCGTCGCCGAGGAAGGTCCTGGCCAGGGTGACGCAGTGCGCCAGGCCCAGCGGCTCGGCCTGCGGGATGTAGGTGACGCGCAAACCGAGCCGCGAGCCGTCACCGATGACCTCGGCGATCTGTCGGCCCCGGTCGCCGACGACGATGCCGGCCTCGGTGACGCCCAGTGCGCGGACGTTGTCCAGGACGTGTTCCAGGACGGGCTTGTTGGCGATGGGTATGAGCTGTTTGGGCATGGAGTAGCTGAACGGGCGCAGCCGGGTACCAGACCCGCCTGACAGCACCAGAGCCTTCATGACGGTTCTCTCCTCACAGCGGTACGGAGTGGGTGACGCCGTCGCCCTCCCAGCGGGCCAGGACTCCGGCCGACTTGGCCTCGGCCACAGTGGGGGCCCTCGCGTCCTTGTCGGACAGCAGCGGCGGCTCCGTGAATCCCCAGGGAAGTGCGAGATCGGGATCCAGTGGGTCGATGTCGATCTGGGTGCCGGGCACATAGGTGCTCGTCAGCACGTAACAGATGCAGGTGTCGTCGGTGAGCGTCAGAAATCCGTGTCCGACACCCTCGGGGACGTAGACGCCGCGCCCCGAGGCCGCGTCCAGCTCGTGGACGGCGTACTGTCCGAAGGCGGGGGATCCCACGCGCAGTTCGACGACGATGTCGCGCAGCGCTCCCCGGACGCAGGTGACGTACTTCGCCTGGCCCGGCGGGATGGCCACCCCGTGGATGCCGCGCAACGTGTTACGCCTTGAGGTGGAGTAGTTGATCTGGCGGGGGACGAAGGAGTGCCCGAGGACCTCCTCGAGGACATCGGCGCGCATTCCCTCGTAGAAGTTGCCACGCTGGTCGTGGAGTTGGTCCGGTGTGACGACGTATGCCCCGGGGACGGCCGTCTCCTCGATCCGCATGGCTCAGGCCCCGTCTCCGGGGGTGCGGCGGAAGGCGGACAGCCGGTTCTCGACGGACTTGCGTAGCTCGTCGACCACGGTCCGTACGTCCGCGTCGTCCAGCCCCTGGTGCAGCGGCAGCAGCAGCGTGGAGTCCGACGCCTCGTCGGTGCCGGGCAGCTCGCCCCCGTCCGCCCGGTAGACGGGGACCTTGTGCAGCGGCGGGTAGCGGAAGGTGGTGTAGATGCCGCGGTCCAGCAGGTCGGCGGCGACCTGGTCGCGGATGGCCGGGTCGAGCTGGATCCAGTAGAAGTAATGCGAGGCGGTGTGGCCGGGCGGCAGCGGCGCGGGCAGCGTGACGCCCTCGGCGCCGGCGAGGAGCCTGTCATAGCTCTCGGCGACCGCGCGCCGCCGGGCCACCGACTCCGGCAGCCGCCGCAGCTGGACACTGCCGATGGCCGCGGTGACGTCGTTGCCGATGATGCGCCGCCCGAAGTGCCGGACGTTCAGCTCCCACCAGCGGTGGGACACCTTCGCCGCAGCGAATCCGCTGGACTGCTCGAGCCCGTGGTAGGCCAACTGCCTTGCTCTGCAGGCCAGTTCGGGGTCGCGGACGTAGAGCGCCCCGCCATCCCCGGTGACCAGCACCTTCATCGAGTCGAAGCTCCAGACTGCGAGGTCGCCGAACGTACCGCAGGCAGTGCCGTCGGCGCTGGAGGCCACGGCGCAGGCGGCGTCCTCGATCAGGGTGACCCCGCGCGCCCGGCACAGTCGGGCGATGGCGGCGATGTCGCCCGGGTAGCCGCCGTAGTGCAGCACCAGCACCGCTTTGGTGCGCGGCGTCAGGGCGCGGTCGATGTGGTCGGCGGTCGGGTTGAGAGTGCGCGGGTCCACATCGCAGAACACCGGGCGCGCGCCGGTCGCGGCGACGGCGTTGGCGGCGGCGACGAAGCTCACCGACGGCAGCACCACGTCGTCGCCCGGCCCGAGCTCGAGCAGCTCGGTGGCGAGGAAGAGCCCCGCGGTGCAGGAGTTGATGAACAGCACCTGCTCGGGCTCGACCCCGATGTGCTCGGCGAACTCCGCTTCGAAGGCCTTGGTGCGCGGCCCGTGCCCCAGCCAGTTGCCGGCGAACACCTCCGCTACGGCCTGGAGTTCCTCATCGCCCAGACTGGGCTGGAATACGTTGATCATTGTGCGTCTCCCGAAGAAACGACAGGGCGGCGTGGCCTGACCACGCCGCCCTGTATGTCTGGCGTCCGGAGGTTGCGCCCGCCGCTGCTCGGCCGGACGCCGGGGCCTCAGCGCCGGTACGGAGTCCTCTCACGCGCCTCACGCAGCGCGTCCGCCCACCACACCAACTGGTCCAGGAGGGCCTTGGCCGCACCCTCACTGCCATCCGGCGACAGCCGCCCCTCCTCGCCGAACTTCTCCCAGGCGTTGTGGAAGCTCAGCACATCCCGGACAGTCATCGCGTGCACCTCCGCGAAGATCTGGCGCAGGTGCTCCGTGGCTCGCAGCCCGCCGCCCATGCCCCCGTAGGAGATCAGGCCGACGGGCTTGGCCACCCACTCGTCGAAGAACCAGTTGATGGCGTTGCTCAGTGCCGGAGACGTGGTGTGGTTGTACTCGGGCGTCACCACGGCGAAGGCGTCGGCCTCGGTCAGCTTCGCGGACAGCTGGTCGCGCACGGCCTTCGTCTCCGGTTGGGGGTCCCCACCGAAGGGCGGCATCTGCAGGGGAAGCGGGTGGTCGAGCAGGTCGATGACATCGACGGTGACGTCGCCGTGCTCCCGCGCCTGCCGGGCGAACCAGTGCGCGACCGTGGGGCCGAAGCGTCCGCCCCGTACGCTGCCGATCAGCACAGCGAGCTTGATGGGCTTGTCGGACACGATTTTTCCTCCAGTGGATGACGGGCAGCGCGAGGGCTACGAGCGGTGCTTCTCGGTCAGCTTCACCAGTTCCGGCACGAGTGCGTCCGGTCCCGGCACCGCGGACAGGTCCGCGTACAGGGCGTTCGCTCCCTCCGCGAAGGAGGGCTCGTCCACCAGCCGCAGGACCTGCTTCACCAGGTGGGGAACGGTGAGCCCGGCGCGCTCGGCGACGAGACCGGCGCCGAAGTCGGCGGCATAGCGGGCGTGGTCCACGAAGTCCCCGCCCTCCTTCGGGATGATCAGTTGGGGAACCCGCGCAAAGGCCGCGGCGACGAACGTGCCCGCACCGCCGTGGTGCACGATGGCGGAGCAGCTGGGCAGCAGCAGACTGAGCGGTAGGTAGTCGACGGTGCGCACGTTCTCCGGCACCGCGCCACGGTCGGCGAGCTGACGGCCGTCCACGGTGGCCACCATCTCGATGTCCAACGCTCCTACGGCGTCCAGCAGTTCGGCGACCGGTACGGCATCGTCGGCGAAGAACTTCCGTCCGCTCACGCCGAGGGTCAGGCACACCCGGGGCCGCGTGGGTCGCTCGTGGAGCCACCCCGGCAGCGCCGCCGCCCCGTTGTAGGGGACCCAGCGGACGGGCACGTGGTCGAGTTCGGTCGGCAGCCGCAGCCGCGGCGGCGTGGGGTCGACCGTCCACTGACCGACCAGCAGCTCTTCCGCGAATTCCTGTCCCAGGCGCTGCAGCGTTGGCTGCATCATCGCGGCCATCAGGTCCTCGCGGGGCTCGACGCCCGGCGCGTTCAGCCGCTCGACGAACCGCTCCCTCGCCCAGCCGAAGTGGTCAAGCCCCCACAGCAGCCTGGCGTGTGCGGCTCCGCACGCACGCGCCGCGAGGGGCGCGGGGAAGAAGAGCGGATCCCAGAGCACCAGATCCGGGCGCCAGGAGCGCGCGAAGTCCACCAGCGCGTCCACCATGGCCGGCTCGGACGACGCCGGCAGGCGGGCCGGGTAGTAGTGCGCGAAGGGGGCCATCAGGTAGTGGCGCAGGGCGGTGTACAGATTGCGGTCGGCGGGGTCGAGGGCGAGGGTGCCGACGATGCGTTCCAGCTCCGCGTTGTCCGCGGCGGACCGGACCGAGGAGGCCAAGTCGGCCTCGGGCCCCAGGGGCACGGCGGTCAGTCCAGCGCGGGTGGTCGCCTCGGCGATGTCCGGGTGCGATGCGATCCGCACCTCGTGCCCCGCGCTCTGCAGTGCCCAGGCGATCGGGACGATCGGGTACAGGTGCGCCGGGGCCGGCATGATCGTGAACAGGACCCTCACGGCGCCTCTCCCCTCGCGGTCTGCGCCCCACCGGTGAAGAACGGCAGCAGCGGGGCCGGGAAGACCCCGGTGGCCGCGGCCTGGTCGACCAGCTGCCCGACCAGCTGCGTCAGCCGTTCCACCCGCTGGGCACCCAGGGCGTCGTACGGATCGCGGTCGAGCCGGTCCGTGGTCACCTCCAGTTCATGGCGCATGCGGTGCCCGGCGGGCGTCAGCGCTCCGTCGGCGGCCATCAGGCCCTGGCGCCGCAGCCGCTGCTGGGCGGCGCTCCAGTCCCGCTCGGACCAGCCCCGCTTCGTCATCACCACGTCCTTGGGCATGCCGTCGCCGCTGGCGGTGTGCGAGACCAGTGCCTCCAGGCCGTCGAGCCCGGCCTCGCTGAGTGCGGTGACGTGACCGTCACCGCGGTGCTCGCGCAGCAGGGTGGCCGCGAACCACAGGGCGAGGTGCGGCTCATCGGGCACCGGCTGATCCGCGTGGGCGGAGTACAGTGGGCGTCCCTCCCGGCGGCATCCCTCGGTGGCTCGCAGGGCCAGCTCCGCCGCCTCGGTCACCAGCGGCCCGGCGACGACGTCACCGCCCAGCGCGTCACGCAGGGTCAGGTCGACAGCCCGCAGCCGGGCCGCCCACACGGTCTCCGGCGTAGCCGCCCGCCACACTCCCGGGATGTGCCGGGCCACGAGATCGTGCCGAAAGCTGTAGAACGCCGCCGTGACCGTCCCGGCCCCGACAGGCCCCAGGGCGGCGGCCCGGCCGGCCAGGTAGACGGCCATGGGGTCGTCGATGCCGTACGCGACGAGCTCTTTGTCGAGATGGGGGGTGAAGTAGACGGTCGAGTGCAGGGCGTTGAGTACGTCGTGGCAGCGGCGCACCGCGGCCAAGGACAACGTGGTCATGGGAGTGTGCCCCCGTCAGGTCGTGGCGCGTTGTGTGGATGTGGCCGGCTCGTCCGGCTCATCGGTCGGTTCACCCGGCTCCGCGGCCTTCCCCGTAGCTGGGACGTGGCGCAGCCGCGGCACCGCAACGGCTGCGAGAGCGACGGCGATGGCGCATCCGATGGCGGCCGTGGCGTGCAGCCCGCTGGTGAAGGCCGCCCGAGTCCCGGCCAGCAACTGCTCGGCGAGCCCCTCGGGCAGCGTCCTGGCCGCATTGACCGCACCGCCGAGCGTCTCCCTGGCCGCCTCGGCGGCCCGGGCCGGAACGCCCTCCGGTACTGCGTCGTTGGCCTGGGTCCCGTACACGGCTGTGCCGACGCTCCCGATGACGGCCAGTCCCATGGACAGACCGAACTCGCTGCCGGTCTCCGAGATCGCTGAGGCCGCTCCCGCACGCTCCGGAGGGGCCGAACCCACCATCATGTCCGTGGTCAGGGTCATCGTCGGCCCAAGGCCGACGGAGAGCACCACAAAGGCGCTGATAAGGAGCGTGAGCCCGGAGTCCGGAGTCACTTGCGTCATGGCGGCGAAGCCGACGGCCGACAGCAGCAAACCGATACCCATCACAGCGGCTGGACGGATCCTGCGGACGGCGGCGGGGGCCAGCATGGCGCCCACGATCCCGGCGGCGGTCGACGGCAGCGTCCACAGTCCGGCCTGCAGCGGGGACAGCCCCACCACCAGCTGAAGGTACTGGCCGATGAACAGCTGGGTCCCCGCCATCGCGAAGACGCCCAGGGTTTGCGTGGTCAGAGCCGTGGAGAAGGTGCGATCGGAGAACAGCCGCAGGTCGACGAGCGGGTCACGCAACGCGCGCTGCCGCCGCACAAAGACCACGCCGAGAGCGAGGCCGACGAGGAAGGCGGCTCCGGCAGACCAGTCCACGCCGTGCTCGGCCAGCTGCTTGATTCCGTAGACGCCCGGCAGCACGGCAGCCAGCGACAGCAGCACACTCACCAGATCCAGGCGTCCCGCCTCGGGAGCGCGGTACTCGGGCAGGAGAACGGGCCCCAGGAGCAGCAACAGCATCATCACGGGTACGCCCAGCAGGAAGGCCGAGCCCCACCAGAACCTCTCCAGCAAAGCGCCGCCGACGAGGGGGCCGATCGCTCCACCCACCATGAAGCTGGTCATCCAGGTGCCGATGGCAACACCGCGCTGGGCGGAGTCGGGGAACATGTGGCGGATCAGCGACAGGGTCGAGGGCATCAGGGTCGCGCCCGCGATGCCCAGCAGCCCGCGGGAGAGGATGAGCAACTCGGCGCTGGACGACAACGCGGCGAGCACCGACGCGACGGCGAAGGCGGTACCACCGGCCAGGAGCAGCCTGCGCCGACCGATCCGGTCCCCGAGCGCCCCCATCGTGATCAGCCACCCGGCGATCAGGAACCCGTAGACATCGAGGATCCAGAGCAGTTGGGTGCCGCTGGGGCGCAGGTCAGCGCTCAGTGCGGGCACCGCCAGGTGCAGCACCGTCAGATCCATGGAGACGAGCAGGGTTGGAAGGACCAGCACCGCCAGCCCGATCCACTCCCGCCGTCCGGCCAGGGGTGGAGCAGTGGTGTTCATGGAAGATCAACCCTCACGGTGTCGGGGGCCGCCCTGGGCCCCGGTCACGGCTTCGGTCCTGCGGACCAGGTCAGATGGAAGGCCCACCGCTGAAAGCGCCAGCCCTCAGCCGTGCGCACCGCCTCTCCCTCGTAGTGGCCGCCGATGTCGAACAGCGGTCCCTCACCCGGATGCACATGGGTGGCGAGCATGTGGAAGCGGACGCCGGCCCGGTCTCCGTCCAGACCGATGAGATAGTTCGAGGCGAGATGGTGCGTCCGGTCGAATTTCCTCTTCGCCTGGTAGTGAAATTCAGCCACTCCGTCCAAGCCTTCGTGATCACCGATCGGGAAGCTCAGCCGGACGTTCTCGGTAAAGATGGAGCGGGGCCAGGAATCGTCGAATCCCGCCTCGTCCTGCGTGTCCAGCAACACGACATAGCGATCAATCAAGGCTGCGATCTCGGAACGGTCGACGAGCTTCCGGATCTTCTCCTCAAGCAGAGCAGACCCGGTTCCGGAACCCACCGCGGTCGGCAACACGAATCCTCCCGTTCGGATTGCTGACTGCCCCGACGAGGGCAGAAATGACGGACTCGAAATTAATGCGCCCGATGCCATTGCCAGTCTCTTGGCACGACTCAGGACACCGCAATTCACTTAACGAAGACTTGTAGCTGCGGCCTTCCGCGAGGATCTCCTCGCAGTCGGAACGCTAGGAGCTCAACTCGGGTTGAGGTCAAGGAGCACGATCCCGTCCCCCGTCGCCCCGGCGCTGCCAGGTGCGCGGGCCGGTGAAGCCGGGCTCCCGCTCCGGGCGCGCCCAGTGGGCCACCGCACGCCGGGGGCGGGAGAGGTCGTCGGGGTCGGCTCCGACGGCGGCGGTACGGGCCAGGAGCACCGCGGTGAGCGCGGCGAGTTCGGTGGCGTTCGGATTGCCCTTGGCGATGCGGATGAGCTGGTGCTCTTCCGGCTCGGTCGCGTGCTGTGCCACGGCCACCTCCCCTGTCACTGCGGCGGGTTGCCGTGCTTGCGGTGCGGCAGCTCGGCATGCTTGGCGCGGAGCATCGCGAGCGAACGGATCAGCACCTCGCGCGTCTCGCCGGGGTCGATGACATCGTCGACCAGTCCGCGCTCTGCGGCGTAGTACGGGTGCATGAGCTCGGCCTTGTACTCCTTGATGCGCTGCTGGCGCACCGCCTCGGGGTCGTCAGCCGCGGCGATCTGCTTGCGGAAGATGACGTTCGCGGCACCCTCGGCGCCCATCACCGCGATCTCGTTCGTCGGCCAGGCCAGCGCGATGTCGGCGCCGATGGACCGCGAGTCCATCACGATGTAGGCGCCGCCGTACGCCTTGCGCAGCACCACCGAGATCCGCGGCACCGTCGCATTGCAGTACGCGTACAGCAGCTTCGCGCCACGCCGGATGATCCCTTCGTGCTCCTGATCGACTCCGGGCAGGAAGCCGGGCACGTCGACGAGGGTGACCAGGGGGATGTTGAACGCGTCGCAGAACTGCACGAAGCGCGCGGCCTTTTCACTGGATTTGATGTCCAGTACCCCGGCCATGGACAGCGGCTGGTTGGCGACGAAGCCCACCACCTGCCCGTCCAGCCTGGCCAGTGAGCAGACGATGTTGGCCGCCCAGGAGGCGCTGACTTCGAAGTGTTCTCCGTCGTCGGCGAGTTCCTCGATGACCTGGCGGATGTCGTACGGCCGGTTCCCGTCGAACGGCACCAGCTCCCGCAGCGCCTTGGTGGGACGGTCGGCCAGGTCGTCGGCCGGTACGGCGGGCGGGAGTTCGCGGTTGTTGGACGGCAGGAGGGACAGCAGGTAGCGGACCTCCTCCAGGCAGGTCTCCTCGTCGTCGTAGACGAAGTGGGCCACGCCGGAGGTGTCGGCGTGCACGTCGGCGCCGCCCAGCCCGTTGTGCGTGATGTCCTCGCCGGTGACCGCCTTGACCACGTCGGGCCCGGTGATGAACATCTGCGAGGTGTCGCGGACCATGAACACGAAGTCCGTCAGCGCGGGCGAGTACGCGGCCCCGCCCGCGCACGGACCCAGCATCACGCTGATCTGCGGGATGACCCCGGACGCCCTGGTGTTGCGGCGGAAGATCCCGCCGTATCCGGCGAGTGCCGTGACACCCTCCTGAATCCGCGCGCCCGCGCCGTCGTTCAGCGACACCAGCGGTGCCCCGGCGGCGATGGCCCGGTCCATCAGCTTGTGGATCTTGTCCGCGTGCGCCTCGCCGAGCGCACCGCCGAAGATCCGGAAGTCGTGCGCGTAGACGAAGACGGTCCGGCCGTCCACCGTGCCCCACCCGGTGACCACGCCGTCGGTGTAGGGCTTCTTGTTCTCCAGCCCGAAGCCGGTCGCCCGGTGCCGCCGCAGCGGCTCGATCTCTTGGAACGACCCCTTGTCCAGTAGCAGTTCGATCCGCTCACGGGCGGTGAGCTTGCTTTTGGCGTGCTGACGTTCGGTCGCCGCCGGGTCCGGGCCCTGCCGGGCCTCTTCCTTGATCGCGTTGAGTTCGTCCAGGTGCTCTTGCGTCATGCTCGGCACTCCCCTGTCTGGATCCTTCCGTCAGATCAGGCCGGCAAGCCGGCCTGCGTTGCGGGCGCCGGTGCGGTCCAGCGCGGCGACGCGATCGCGTCGATGACGGCCCCAGCGTCCTCGGCGTACAGGCAGTCGGCGGGCAGCCAGCGGATGGTGGTGGGCCAGGTCACGTCGCCGCGCACCGCGGCGGCGGCGACATGGATGGTGTGACTGGAGCCGCAGGGCACATTGCGCACGGTCCACTCCGGCGGGTAGGGCGGCGCCGCGGTGCCGCCCTCGCCGAGGTAGTCGGCCGTCAGGTCACGGCTGAGCCCGGTCCCGATGCCCTTGAGGTACGCCTCCTTGCGGGTCCACAGCCGCCCGAAGGCCGTCAGCCGGTCCGGCCGTGCGTGGCGTTGGAGCTCGGCCTGCTCGACCGGGTGCAGCGCCGGGCTGCACAGCTCGACGGTCTCCTCGCCCGGGAACTTCTCCACGTCCACCCCGACCGGCTCCGTAGCCACGCCGAAGAGCGCCAGCCCGTTGCTGTGCGACAGCGAGAAGTGCAGCGGGGCCGGACAGTCGGCCACGGCGGGCCGGCCGTGCGACGCACCGCAGCCGGGGCAGGGCTCGCGGGTGAAGCGCACCTCGCCCGGCGGGATCCGCAGATACGAGGCGAGCAACCGCCGCAGCGCGATGTGCGCCGACAGGTACAGCAGCCGGTCATGGGCACGGCAGAACGAATCCGCGCGCGCCATTTCCCGCTCGTCGAGGTCGGACACCACCAGCGGGTCGCCGGGCAGCTCCGTCCACGGCTGCCGCAGCATCCACAGGTCGAGCCGGCCCTTCGCCGGCCAGCCTGGGTTCATCGCAGACCGCCGACGGAGAGGGCGGCCTCCTCTCCGGGACCTCCCAGCGGATCCTCCATCAGCAGGGCGAGCTTGGCGGCCAGCTCGGCCACGCTCTCCGTCCGCAGCACCTGTAGCACGCCCACCTCGACGTCGAGCGCCAGCTCGAGCAGCCGTTTGAGCTGCAGTCCAATGATCGAGCCCACTCCCTGGGTGTGAAGCGGACGCCGGGCGTCGACCCGGTAGGCGGGCGGTATGTCCAGGACGCGGGTCAGCTCCTGGCAGATGAAGTCCTCGATGACCCGGATCCGCTCGTCGACGTCGGCGTTGCGCAGCGCCTCGAGGTCGGGGGCCGGGGTTCGGCCGTCGCGTGTGGTGGCGGCCCGTTGGCTCAGTGTCGTCATCGTCAAGGTCCCTTTCGTGTGCTGTGTGATGAGCGCAGTCCACTGACTGCGACGAGCAACCCGAGGCCGCCGACAGCGGTGATGAGCAGCAATGCCGGGCGCTCGCCGGGGAAGGTCTCGCGCACCGCCGCGACCAGGCACAGCATCAGCACCGCGCCCAGCTGCACCCCGGTCTGATAGAGCGGGACGGCCAGCGCCCGGTCCGCGGCGGACACACTCGCGGTGGCCTGCATGTTCAGCGCGGCGAAGGCGAGCACGAACCCGGCGCCGACCAGCAGCAGCGTCGGCAGCAGCCCCGTCGCGTAGCCGTCCTTGCCGAGCGGCACCAGCTGGAACCCGTAGCCAAGCGCCGGGGCGAGGGCGCCCAGGGCGATCAGCCGGGGCGCGCCGAACCGGGCCACCATCCGCCCGGCGAACAGCACGGAGACTGCCAGCGGCAGACAGGCGGGCAGAAAGGCCAGCGCGGTCTGCCAGGGCGTGAAGCCGTGCTCGTTCTGCAGCACGAAGGTGGTGAGCAGGAGCAGGCCCAGATAGGTGCCGTTGAGTGTGGCGGCCCCCAGTGCCGACCGGGTCAGAGGACCGTTGCACAGCAGCGCGGCCCTCAACAGCGGCGGTGCGGCGCGGCGCACGGCGGCGTCCTGGTCCTTGGCCTCCTCGGGAATGAGCCGGGCCGCGAAGGGCAGCAGCACCAGCGCCACCGGGGCGGGGAACAGAATGGTCCAGTGCCAGTCGGCCCCGGTCAGAACGCCGGAGAGCAGCAGTCCCGCGGTGAACCCGGCGGCGCCGAAGAGCGAGTAGACCGACACAGCCCGGCGCTGTTGTGGGCCCTCGGGGAAGGTGGTGCTGATGATGGCGAGACCGGTGGGGGCGGTCAGCGCCGCGCACACGCCCTTGACCACCCGGGTAGTGATCAGCAGGGCCGCGCTGTCGGTCAGGCCGCCGACGAGTGAGGCGGCGGCGAACACCAGCAGGGCCGCGAGGTAGACGCGGCGCCTGCCCCAGCGGGCCGTGACGCGCGGGCCGAGGAGCAGCAGCGCCGCGAAGCCCAGGGCGAAGCCGCTCATCACCCACTGCACGTCCCACAGGGAGAGCGCCAGGTCGTCGGCGATGGTGGGCAGTGCCACGAGCACCACCGACACCTCGAGCGCGTCAAGGAGCATGTTGCCGGCGAGCACGCAGAGCAGCACCCACAGTCTGGGGTGCGGCCCGGGCGCGATGTGCGGGGTGTGCGAGTGGGACAGCGTCCTTGTCATATCGGTGGCCACCGCCGTGTGCGCAGGTCGGGTGTGGTCGGGCGAGAGCGAGATGGGCCGGCCGCGGCGGTTGTACGGGGAGAACGCCGCGGCCGGCCCGCCGGCGCTCCGGCGGGGGATTCCGGGCGCCGGTGTCTGACCGCTTAGCCGCCGAGCAGCGTGCCGCCGCTGGCGTCCAGGTAGGAGCCAGTGATCCAGCGGGCGTCGTCGCCGGCCAGGAACGCCACCACGGCGGCCACGTCGTCGGTCTCCCCGACCCGGTTGAAGGCGGACAGCGCCGCCATCTGGGCCGCGGCCTCGGGGATGTCGAAGACCGGGGTGCCGTTGTTGGTGATGCCGGGTCCGACGCTGTTCACGGTGATGTTGCGGGGCCCGAGGTGCTTGGCGAAGTGGAGGGTGAGCTGGTCGATGGCTCCCTTGGTCATCGCGTACGCCACCTCCTGCGGGTTGGCGAAGCGGGTCAGCCCGGAGGAGATGTTGATGATCCGGCTGCCGTCGGGCATGTTGCCCAGGGCGCGCTGCAGGATGAAGAAGGGGGCTTTGGCGTTCACCGCGTAGAGCCGGTCGAACTGCTCTGGGGTGACGTCCTCCGGTGCCACGCCGCCCATCACCCCGGCATTGTTGACCAGGATGTGCAGGTCGGTGGCACCGGTGCGCTCTTTAAGGCCCTGTTCGAGCGCGAGGAACAACTCGTGGACGCCGCCGGTGATGCCCAGTTCGGCCTGGATGGCGAACGCCCGGCCCCCGTCCTTCTCGATCGAGGCAACGACCTCGTCGGCGGCCTCGCGGCTGCTCGAGCCGTGCACGGCGACCAGTGCGCCCTCCCGCGCCAGCCGCACCGCCGTCGCCCGGCCGATGCCCCGGGTGGAGCCCGTGACGAGCGCGGTCTTGCCGGTGAGCGTGCCCATGGTAGTCCTCCTGTGCGTGGTGGCGGTGGTGATGATGTGCTGCCGGGCGGGGGCGTGCGGCCGGGCTGGGTACGGGTTCTCGAGGCCGCTGATCATCGCGGCGAGGTGGCGTGGCACCGGGCCGAGCCGCAGCAGTTCGGCGAAGACGGCGCGCAGGGCGTCCACTTCGGGCCCGCCGAGCAGCAGCTGGGCCTGTGCCTCGATGTTGTTCAGCGCGCGCTGCCCGGCCGGGTGGCGGGTGGCGTGGTATCCGTCCAGCAGCGCCTCGTCAGGCCGGTCACCGAACTGTGCGGCGAGCCTCCGGCCGAGGTCGGCGGCGTCCTGCAGGCCGAGGTTGAGCGCCTGCCCGCCGACGGGCAGCTGAACGTGCGCGGCGTCCCCCGCCAGCAGCACCCGGCCGCGGCGGTACTCGGTGACCTGGCGGCGGGCATTGCCGAAGGCGTTGACCCACACCGGGGCACCGTGCCCGATGTCCTCACCGGTGACGCGCCACCAGGCCGCCGCCACCTCGGCGAAGTCCGGCTCTCCGGAGCGGTGCCGGGGCGTGCTGCCGTACTCGTGCACCATGACCCGGGTGGTACCGTCCGGGCCACGGGCGGCGATGGCCAGTCCGTGCGGGTGCCGCTCGAAGCGGCGGCCCGGGATGTCGATGTCCGCGACGTCCGCCCGCAACAGCTCCTTGGTGGCGTCCGCGCCGGGGAAGTCGAAGCCGGCCAGGCGCCGCACCGTGCTCTTCTCTCCGTCGCAGCCGACCACAAAGGCGGCGCGCAGCCGCAGCGGGACCCGGTCGGGCCCGACGGCCTCCACCTCGACGCAGCCGGGCCGCTCGGCCAGGCCGGTGACCCGGTGCCCGCGCCACACCTCGGCGCCCAGCGCCACGGCCCTCCGGTGCAGCACTGCCTCGATCCGGGTCTGCGGCGCCTTCCACTGCCCGGCGTGCGGGTGGGCGGGGTCGGCCACGGTGAGATCCAGCGGGATGCCGCCGAAGTGGCCCGTGCCGCCGGGCGGCGGTGGGCCCAGCTGGTCGAGCAGGCCGCGCTCGTCGAGCAGCTCCATGGTCCGGGCGTGCAGCGTCGAGGCCCTTGACTCGGTGGTCGGCTCGGCCAGTTGCTCCAGCACGGTCACCCGGGCCCCGCCGGTGCGCAGCTCGACACCGAGCAGCAGGCCGACGGGGCCGGCACCGACGACGATGACGTCGGCGTCGAGGTCCGTGTCAAGGTCGGCCTCCAGCGCGGCGCTTGATGTCGTGGGCTGCCTGGACATCGTTCAGCGCCGCGCTTCCGCGTATTCCTTGGCGTGGCCGAGGGTGGCCCGGCTGTTGGTGCCGAGCGCGTTGCGGATGAACGAACGCGCCTGGGCGACCCCCGCGTCGGGGCCGAGGATCCTGGTGATGTTCTCGGTGTTGAGTACGACCGTGTGCTGCGAGGTGGCGGTGGTGACGCCGTTGTCGTCCTCCGTCAGCTCCCAGTAGCCGGTGTGCAGCTTCATCAGGCCGGGCAGCGTGGTCTGCTTGTAGGCGATCTTGTGGTGCGGGAAGCAGACCCGCACCGACTCGGTGGTGTGCGACGAGCCGTCCTTGGTCAGGGTGTCCATGCGCAGCACCTGCAGCCCGGGGGTGTCCTCCCTCAGGTCCACGTGGGCGACGTGCGGCAGCCGCTGCTTCCACCGGTGGGCCTCATTGATGAAGTCGTACACGTCCTTGGCGGAGCCGTTGATCTCGACGCTGTCCTCGAAGGACAAGGTCAGCTCGGTCGCGCCGGTGGCGAGCTCGACGTTGGCCTTGAGCGAGGCGAGCTCGGAGCGGCTGTTGCGGTCGACGGCCTGGTCGATCCAGGCCAGCTTCTCGGGGTCGTCGCCGACGGCCCGGTAGTCGTGCAGCAGGCGTACCCGGGCGGAGCTCTCCCCGAGCGGCTCGATGATCCAGGTGCCGCCCATCGCCGCGACCGGCGGAGCGGGCACCTCCTGCCGGAAGGTGATGCGCAGCCGTTCGGGCTCCAGAGTGCGGCGGGAGGTCCAGTTCTTGGCCTCCCCGTTGGCGGTGGCCCAGATCCGGATCCGCTCCTCGAGCTCGCCACGCTCGACGTGGTCGACGTAGACGGACGGGGGGAAGATACGCGGCCAGTTCTCCACGTGGGCGATCAGCCGGTACACCTCGGTGGCCGGGGCTTCGATGGTGATGTCGTGCTCGACCTCACGCACGGTCATGTCTTCTCCTTGGCTTGGCGTGGCCGGGGCGGGGCGTGGGGCGGATCGTCAGAAGTTGCCCAGGCCGCCGCAGACGTTGAGCGCCTGCGAAGTGATCGAGGCGGCGGTGTCGGAGGCCAGATAGCCGATGAGCCCGGCGACCTCCTCGGGGGTGGAGTAGCGGCCGAGCGGGATCTTGCTCTGGAACTTCTCGAGGATCTTCTCCTCGCTGGTGTCGTAGGCGGCGGCGTAGCCCTGCCGGACTCGCTGCGCCATGGGGGTCTCCACATAGCCGGGGCACACCGCGTTCACGGTGATGCCGGTCGGGGCCAGCTCGTTGCCCAGCGCCTTGGTGAAGCCGACGACGCCGTGCTTGGAGGCGGAGTACGGAGCGCCCAGGACGACGCCCTGCTTGCCCGCGGTGGAGGCGACATTGACGATCCGGCCGCGCTTTCTGTTCCGCATGCCACCGGTGTTCAGCACGTCACGGGTCATCAGGAAGACGCTGTTGAGGTTGGTGTTGATGACGTCGAACCACAGCTCGTCGGCGATGTCCGCGGTCACGCCGCCGCCGGACCGGCCCGCGTTGTTGACCAGGACGTCCACCGGTCCGTAGCGGTGGACGGCGGCCTGCACGAAGCGGCCGATGTCCTCCGGTGACCGCACGTCGCACGGCATGCCGTCGACGTCCAGGCCCTCGGCCTGGAGCTCCTTGAGGGTGTCGGTCACGCTGTCCTCGGTGCGGGCACAGAGGAACACCTGGTGTCCCTGCTGAGCCAGCAGCCGGGTCACGGCGAGCCCGATTCCACTGGTCGCGCCGGTGACGATGGCGACCCGCCGGTCCTGCTGCGTCATCTCTGTCTCCTGGAAGTCGGTTGGCCTGGTGGTGCCGGGCGGATGTGCCGCTGCCGCCGCACCGGAGCGCGAGCGGCGGCAGCGGCCCGTACGCACGGGTGGCGGCGCGTACGGTTCGGGGTTGGGGTGGGGTACGAGTGGGGTGTGGGGTCAGGCGGCCGTGGCGGGTGCCAGGTGGGCGTTGACGACCTCGATCAGGGCGCGCGGCGTCTCGGCGTCGGTCAGCGCGGAGTCGTCCAGCGTGATGCCGTACTCCCGCTCGATCCGGCCGCCGGTCTCCAGCAGCGCCAGCGACTCGTAGCCGAGCTGCTCGAAGTCGGTGTCGAGGATGTCGCCGTCGAGGTCGACGCCCTCGTCGGCTCCCGCGCCCTCACGCAGGATCCGCCTGAGGTCCTCGAGGGTGAAGTCGGTTGCTGACATGTGTGTCCTCTCGTTCGTTCTCAGAAGTGGCCGTCGAACGTCAGCGGCCACAGGTCCGCGCCACGACCGCGGAGTTGAAGCCGCCGTGGCCGCGGCCCAGCACCAGGGCGGCACGCAGCTGCGAGGCCCGTCGGGGCTGCGCGGTGACGAGGTCGATGTCGTACTCGTCGGCCAGGGTCACGTGCGGGGTCGGCGGGATGATCCCGTCCCGCATCGCCAGGAACGCGGTGGCCAGATCCAGCGGAGCGGCTCCGGAGTACAGCCGCCCGGTCATCGTCTTGGGCGCGGTGACCGGCACGGCGCGCGGTCCGAAGACCTTGGCGATGGCCTCGGCCTCGATCCGGTCGAGCTCGGGGATGGCAGCGGCGTCCGCGAAGACCACGTCGATCTCCTCGGGCCCGGTGTCCGCGTCCTCCAGCGCCAGCTCGACGGCCTTTTGCAGCCCGGGGCCCCGCCCGCTGCCGGGCCGGGGGTCGAAGGTCGAGCCGTAGCCGGCGATCTCCCCGTAGATGCGCGGGGCGCGGCGGCGGCGGGCGCTCTCCAGGTCCTCCATGACCAGCAACGCCCCGCCCTCGCCCGGTACATGGCCGTCGGCCGCCGCGTCGAAGGGCAGATAGGCCCGTTCGGGGTCGTCGCTGGTGCTCAGCCGCTTGCTGGCCAGCAGGGCGACCCAGCCCCAAGGGCAGATCGAGGCGTCGATGCCGCCGGAGATGATCAGCCGGGTGCCCTTGCGGATCTGGCGGCGGGCTTGGGCGACCGCGTCCAGCCCGCCGGCCTGGTCGCTGACGACCACGCCGCTGGGCCCGCGCATGCCGTTGCGTATGGAGATCTGGCCGCTGTTGACGGCATAGAACCAGGCGAACGACTGGTACGCGCTGACGTACTGGCTGCCCTTGCTCCACAGGTTCTGCAGCTCGCCCTGGCCGAACTCGAAGCCGCCCGACGAGCTGGCGGTGACCACGCCCATGTCGTACTCGGGCAGATCGCCCGGTTGTACAGCCGCGTCGGCGAACGCGCAGTCGGCGCCGACCAGGGCCAGCCGGGTCATCCGGTCAGTCTGCGGGATGAGCCGCCCCGGCAGATGTTCCTCGACCGCGAAGCCCTCGATCTCCCCGGCCAGCCTGGCCGGGTACCGCGAGGGGTCGAAACGGGCGATACGGCCGATGCCGTGGGTGCCGCTGCGGGTCGCGGCCCAGTAGTTCTCCACACCCAGGCCGTTGGGTGCGGCGATGCCGAGGCCGGTGACGACGACCTTGCCCTTCCCCTCGCCATTCTCGCCGGTCATGCGCCACTCCTCTCGGGACGGGCGAGCACCGTGGCGCTCTGGAATCCGCCGAATCCGCTGCCCACGGACAACACCGTGTCGGTCTGCCACTCCCGCGCGGTCAGCGGCACATAGTCGAGGTCGCACTCGGGGTCGGGGGTGTGCAGGTTGGCCGTGGGCGGCACCACGCCGTGTTCCATGGCCAGGGCCGACGCGGCGATCTCGATGGAGCCGATGGCGCCCAGCGAGTGACCGACCATCGACTTGATGGAGCTGACCGGGGCGCGGTAAGCATGCTCGCCCAGGCTGCGCTTGAAGGCCGCGGTCTCGTGCCGGTCGTTCTGCTTGGTGCCCGAACCGTGCGCGTTGATGTAGTCGATGTCCTGCGGGTTCAGCCGGGCCTCGTCGAGGGCGACCCGGATGGCCTCGGCCATCTCCCGCCCATCGGGGCGCAGCCCGGTCATGTGGAAGGCGTTGCACCGGGAGGCGAAGCCGGCGATCTCCGCGTAGATGCGCGCCCCGCGCCGCCTGGCGCCCTCCAGCTCCTCCAGCACGAAGACAGCCGCCCCCTCGCCCAGGACGAATCCGTTACGGGTCCCGTCGAACGGGCGGGAGGCGTGTTCCGGGTCGTCGTTGCGTGGTGTGGTCGCCTTGATCGCGTCGAAGCAGGCGACGGTGATGGGTGAGATGGGTGCATCGGTGGCACCCGCCACCATCACGTCGGCCGTGCCCTCCCGGATCAGCTCGGTGGCGTGCCCGACCGCGTCCAGACCCGAGGTGCAGCCGGTGGAGACCACCGTGCTGGGCCCCTCGGCGCCGACCGCCCAGGCAACCTCGGCGGCGAACGAGCTGGGGACCAGGTAGTTGTACAGGTGCGGCACCGCGTACTCGTGATCGACCAGGTCCAGCCGTCCGCCGTCGCTGACCGTGCGGTACTCCCAGTCGAGACCCGTGGTCGCGCCAACCGCGCTGCCGATGGTCACGCCGGTGCGGTAGGGGTCGAGCCCGGCGAACTCCAGTCCGCTGTCGGCCACCGCCTCCCGGGCGGTGGCCACGGCGAACTGCGCTGCCCGGTCCATCCGCCGCACCTCCTGCGGGGTGAGCCCGTGCAGGTCCGGGTCGAAGTCGGCCTCCGCCGCGACCTGGGAGCGGAACGGGGAAGGGTCGAAGAAACTGATCCTGCGGGTGGCGGTGCGGCCATCGGTGAGCAGGCTCCAGAAGTTCTTGGTCCCCACTCCGCCCGGCGCGATGACCCCGATGCCGGTGATGACGACGCGCCGACCGCCGCTCACAGCGCACTCCAGTGGTAGAAGCGGCTGGCCATCGCGTCGGCGGGCGAACGCCAGGTGGCCGGGTCGTACGGCTCGATGAACGGCTTCAGATCCTCGCTGATGCCGACGAAGCGGGGGTCGTTCTTGGCCGCCTCGATGCGCTCCCCGCCGTCCTCGGAGTCGAAGTCCTGCAGGTGGAAGTAGAGCCCCCGGTACGAGAAGAGCTGCCGGCGCCGGGTGCCCATCCTGTCCGGCATGTCGGTCTCGTCGAACGCCGCGAACAGCCTGGCGACATCCTTGGCGGAGCCCGGCTCCATGCGGGCCACGATCAACGTACTGTGCATGTGTCTGTCTCCTTGTGGGCTAGATCTATCGGGCGGGGCCGAACCACCGCTCCAGGGCCATGGGAAGGTCGTGGTGGCTGCCAGGCGCGGCCCAGGCGACATAGCCGTCGGGGCGGATGAGCACCGCAGCGGTGTCCGCCAGGGGACCGTCGCTCCAGGCGCCCTCGGGCGTGCCGGTGACGATGTCGATCCGGTCCTTCCAGCCCGCCGCCCGGCGGCGCAGCTCGGGGTTGTCGGCGAGATCCAGCAGGACGCCGTGCCCCTGGTGCAGCAGTTCGGCGGAGCTGGTGGCACGGCCGTCACGGGTCAACTGCAGGCGGGGCATGCGCAGGCCGAGCAGCGGATGGCTGCCGGAGCCGACGTCGTAGCGGACCTCCAGGCCGCTGACCATGGCGGCCAGATGGCGGCTGACCTCCTCGTACCGGATCAGCTCGGCGAGCACGTCGCGCAGCGGCTGCATCTCCTCACCGCTGAGGAAGAGCAGGCCCTGGGCCTGGGTGTTCATCAGCAGCCGCTGCCCCACCGGGTGGCGTTCGTCGTGGTAGGTGTCCAGCAGCGCTTCGGGCGCGGTGCCGCGGACCACGGCGGCCAGTTTCCAGCCGAGGTTCACCGAGTCCTGGATGCTGGTGTTCATGCCCTGGCCGCCGGCCGGGAGGTGGATGTGTGCGGAGTCGCCGGACAGCAGCACCCGGCCGCGCCGGTACTCGGTCACCTGGCGAGTCGCGTCGCCGAACGCGCTGACCCACACGGGCTCGGCGTCGGAGATGTCGATACCGGTGAGCCGTTTCCAGGCGTCGGCGACCTCCGCGAAGGCGGGCGGCTCGGCACGCCGCTGCGGCGGGGTGCCACGCTCGCAGACGATGATGCGGGTGATGCCGCCGGGCAGTGGGCCGACCATGACCATGCCGCCGGGCACGGTCTCACCGATCATGCGCGGCTCGAGCTCCACGCCACGCAGGTCGGCGAGGTACATCTCCATGGTGGCGGCGGTGCCGGGGAAGTCGAAGCCCGCGGCCTTGCGGACGGTGCTGCGGCCGCCGTCGCAGCCCACCACCCAGGCGGCACGCAGGGTCTGTTCCCCGTCCGGACCGCGCACGTCGATCCGGACGCCGTCCCCGTCGTCATGCAGGGACAGCAGCTCGTGGCCGCGGCGGATGTCCACGCCGAGCTCCGTCGCCCACTGCTCGAGTATGGCCTCGGTGGCGGACTGCGGCACGGTCTTGGCGGCCTGGTGCGCGCCCTCCAGGACGCCGAAGTCGACGGGGATGCCGCCGAAGTGGCCCTGGTTGCTGGTCTCGATGTCGCCGAAGCGGCGCAGCAGGCCCCGCTGGTCGAAGACCTCCATGGTGCGGGCCGTGAAGCCCAGCCCGCGGGACTCGCCGGTGCGCCCGGGAAGGCGTTCTATGACGGTGACGTCGACGCCGGCGAGGCGCAGTTCTGCAGCGACCATGAGTCCGGCCGGACCGGCGCCGGCAACGATGACTGGAGCGTCCATTACCTCTCCTAGGAGGGTCGGGAAACGGAACGAATTACGCCCGCACGCGGACGGAAAGAAAAAAGCGAGGCCGCATGGGCTCGCTTGGCGCGGACTTACCGGCCCGCCCGGTTGCCGGAGCCGGTCCGCGCAATCGCCCCGCCGCGGGACCGTTTGCGGTTTCCCCGCGGTCCGGCGCCTCCCGCGACACGGATGGTTGCGGCTTTCAGTGGCCTCTGCCTCGCCGCATACCGGCGCACCGGGAAAGGCGCGCCGCGCTCCTCTCGGCGCAGTTCGGGGGAAGCTAGATAACAGCTTCTTCGGCGGCCGAAGCGCCGTCAAGGAAGATCGCTCAAGAGAACCGCAAACCTGTGTCAAGGAATTGAAACTCCTCAGCACGGCGTCAATTACCGTGTGGCGAACGAAAAATATCCACGGCCGTACTTGGCCCTCCCGCCCCCTCTCCCTAGCGTCCGGAACGTGCAACCAGGCACGAGTCCTTTCGCGAGGGAGAGCGACATGGAACGGGTGGAACTCTGTGAGGGTGCCGAATGCCGCCGGGTGGCGGCGGGGGGCGGAGGCCGGCTCTGCGCCCCATGCCAGGCCCGGCTCGCCGCGGACATCCGCGCGATGCCGCGGCTGTACGACTCCCTGGGCCAGATACTGGGCGGCGGCCGCGCCGAGCTGCGGGAGCGGACCTCGGGCGGCCACCTGCCCGGCATGCCCTTCAACGCCGCGGCCTCGGAGGCCCGTTCGGCCATCGATGGTGTCCTGTGCTCCTGGGCCGCGATGGTCGCCGAGGAAGGCGCGGTGACGCCGCCGGCGCGTACCGTGCGGCACCTGGCCGACTTTCTCGTCCGGCACCTGGCGTGGCTGGCCGGGCACGACGCCGTGGCCGACCTCACCATCGAGATGGCCCGGCTCGCCCGCCGGGCCCGGCGGATCGCCGACCCCGACCCGGTGCGCCGGGTGCCCGTCGGCGCCTGTGCGGAGCCAGGCTGCTCCGGCACACTGATCGCCCTCCTACGGCCTGGGACGGCCGCTGAGTTGGCGGAGATACGGTGCGACGTGGACCCGGCGCACCAGTGGGCCGCGCACGAGTGGACCCGGCTGGGCCGGCGCCTGCGCGGTCTGACCGGTCGGCCGGCGGGGTCGCAGACGGGACGGGTGGCCTGGCTGACGGCCGCCGAGATCTCGCGGCTGTGGGACATCTCGTCCGGCAGCGTCTACCGGCTGGCCAGCGAGCACCGCTGGAGGCGCCGCAGCCGGGGAGGGCGCGCCTATTACCACGAGGACGATGTCACGGACACCTTGCGGGAGAGGGAACCGCACTCCGCATAGCGGCCCGTCGCAGTGGCCCCGCACACCATTGAGGGGCGGCGCCTGTGGCGCCGCCCCTCGCTCCTTTCTCACCCCGTCGCCGCGGCGCCTCACCCGTTCCCGAACAGGAAGCCGACACCGCGCACGGTGCGGATCCAGTTGCTGGAGCCGAGCTTCCCGCGCAGGGTGCTCACATGCGTATCGATGGTGCGGCTGACGTGCGGGCTCGCGGTGTGGGTCATGGGGTCACCCCAGATCTCGGCCATCAACTGACGGCGCGAGATGACCACGCCAGGGTGGCTGGCGAGGTAGTAGAGCAGGTCGAACTCCTTACGGGTCACCTCCACCAGTCCTCCGTCGAGCCACACCTCGCGGGTAGCCGCGTCGATGCGCAGCGGACCATGCTCGATCGCCGGATCAGTGGCCGGGTGCCGCGGCCGGACCCGCCGCATGACGGCGTCGATCCGGGCCATCAGCTCCCGGAAGCCGTACGGCTTGTTCAGGCAGTCGTCCGACCCCGCCTGCAGTCCGAGCACCCGATCCGACTCGTTGCTGTGGTCGGTGAAGGCGATGATCGGGGTGTCGCCTGCCGCCCTGATGGTGCGGCACACCTCCAGCCCGTCGATGTCCGGCAGTTCCAGGTCGAGCAAGACCAGGTCCGCGTCGCGGTACGTATCCAGCGCCCGGGATCCCGTGGCGACTCCGACCGCGTCATAGCCGTGGCGGCGCAGACCGCGGATCAGGGACTCGGCGACATCCACCTCGTCCTCGACTACGAGTACATGCATGGCCATCCCCAAGGTTGACGGCCGACCAGGCGGTCGGCACTGCTCTCTGCCTGCCAACGGGAGCCGGGTACCAGCGTGCATTACCCCCGTTCAGCACTCTGACAGCATAACAAACCGTCCGGGCTGTTTTTCAAGTCCAGGTCAAGCATTGACCGTAACGCCACCATCCGCTTCCCTCGTGGAACGGACTGCGATACAACCGCCTTCGCACCCAGACACCCGCATCGAACTGCACGTATGTACCGGCCGCAGAAGCGGCATTCACGAGAGGGGCCTCGGGCTAGGGTCGCCAAAATAAGACCATGCAGTCTGTTTTCTCGATCTTCGAGCAGACTAGGATAACCAAAGGTGTTCAACCAGGCACGAGCAGTCATGAGAGTGCCGTGTCCGGAGCGAACGCCACAGACCGAGGGGACGGGACCGCCCCATGCAGTTACGAGCCGAACACACACGACAAGCCCTCATCGACGCAGCTGCCCAGCTGTTCGACAGCAAGGGGCTGAGGGCCACCGGCCTGATCGACATCAGCCGAAGTGCAGGGGTGAGCAAGGGCGCGCTGTACTTCCACTTCGGCTCGAAGGATGAGCTGGCCACCGCGGTGTGGCGTGAGGCCCGCAGCCGCGCGCACAGCCTTGCGCGGCGGCACTTCCCCGCCACCGCTGCTCCGGCTGTGGCCTCGGTGGCCCGGTTCGTCGTGGCCCTCACCTCTGAGATGCGGCGCGATCCGGTACTGCGAGCCGGAATCCGGCTGGAGGCAGAGGGCGAGCTCGGCCGGCTCACCGGACCCACGCTACGCCAGGAGTGGTTGACCTTTCTGGGCTGCCATCGCCCGGAAGGCCAAGACGGCCGCTTCGTAGCACAGTTGCTCGCTGCCGTGACGGCCGGCCTGGAAGTGCTCGGACGTGAGGACGACACCTGGTGGGCGGGAGAGACCGTGGCCGGGATCTGGAAGCTGCTCCTGGGCCTCGTCCCGTCCGAAGCGACACTCAGCGCGCCGGAGAGTCAGGCGTCATCCTGACGATGCCGGTCGGCCGGCGCGAAATACAGCCCGTGTTCGTCGGCCCAGTCGGCATAGCTTCGCGCGGGCCGCCCGATCAGCCGCTCCACAGTGGGGTTCACCTGGCCGCTGTTCCCCAGGAGCCTCCGCTCGGCGATCTCCAGCAGCGCCTGGGCCACCGGGGCCGGATAGCGGCTCTCGAGCAACTGCCGTGTCTGCTCACGGGTCTGCTCGCGAAACACCAGAGGGCGCCCCAGCACGGTGCCGAGGATCGCAGTCTGCTGACGGGCCGTCAGCGACTCGGGTCCGGTCAGTGCGTAGGCCCGGCTTGCGTGGCCCGGCTCGGTCAGCGCACGGGCCGCGACGGCCGCGATGTCATACGGGTCGACACAGGCCGACGGTGCGTCACCCGGCCAGGCGGACACGGTGCCCTTCGCCCTGATGTCCGGTGCCCAGCCGAGCGAGTTGCTCATGAACGCTCTGGGCCGCAGCAGGGTCCACTCCAGCCCCGATGTCCGAACGCAGTCCTCGGTCTCCCGTTGCCAGCGCGTGATGAGGTCGTCGGCGCTCGAATCGGTGACGCCCAGCGCGGAGAGCTTGACCAGCCGCTGGACTCCGGCCCGGGCGGCAGCGGTGATCAACTCGGCATCGTGTGCGGGGCGCAACGGGTTGTTGGTGACGATCAGCGCCGCCCGGACCCCGGACAGTGCCCGGCGCAGCGTGGCGGGCTCCTCGAAGTCCCCCACCACCGTCTCGGCCCGCGCCGTCGGCTCCGGCAGCCGCGCCGGATCCCGGGTCAACAGCCGTATGGCATGCCCCTCGTGGGCAAGCAGCCGTGCGGTCCGCCGTCCTACCGTTCCGCTCGCTCCGGTGAGCAGAATCATTCATATCCCCCGTATGCACAGACCTAGACCGAAGCCGTCGGACGCTCCATCTCGGCGACCACCCGCGCCCCGCGGTCAGGGGCCGCATCCAGGTGGGCCAGCACGGCGGGCACCGCGATCCCGGGCAGCACGTGACGGTAGAACACGGAGACCTCCTCTTCCAGATCGGCCAGGTGTGACCCGGCCTTCGAGAGGATCAGGATCCCGTTGAAGGACGCGACCACGAAGCGGGCCGTCTGCCGCGGCACCACATGCGGGAGCACCTCACCCCGCTTCTTGGCCTCGGCCAGCAGGGCGGCCGTCACGTCGATCCACCCCTCCTGCGGGCCCACCCGGAACAAGGTCTGCAGGCTCGGATCGATCAGCAATTGGGACCCGGCCCGCAGCACGGGGTCGCGGGGGAAGCGGTGCGCGAGCACCATCCCCGTGTCCACCCACTCCTGCAGCTTGGAAGAACGCGCCGGAAGCTCCTCGCCCGTCAACTGCCCCTCGAGCACTCCATGCAGCAGAGCCTCCTTCGAGGCGAAGTGGAAGTACAGCGATCCCTTGGTCACGCCCGCCCGGGAGAGAATCTCGGAGATGCTGGCGGCGGCGTAGCCGCGCTCGGCGAAGACCTCCGCTGCAGCCTCCACGATCTGCCGACGGGTCCGGATCGCACGCTGCTGCTGCGCCATCGCGGCCTCCTGCCTCCTCGCTTCAGGGCCTTCCACCACGGGCGAAGCACCAGACTGGCGAGTGCAGCGACGGCGCCCTGACAGAAAACCAAACCGAACGGCACGTATATTACCGCATCGACCACCGGTTGCCATCTACGCGACTTCGCGATCACAAACTTTCTGACGCAGCCGGATCGAGCCGTTCGGGCCCGTCGGGGAGGTTCGCTACGGCCCCTCCGCGCGCAAGGTTTCCTCGATCACGTCCACCCAGGGGGCCGCCTCCGCCCCCCGCGTCCCTCGTGGCGACCAGATCGCTGGTCATGTTCAGCGCGGCTCGGCGCGCGCCGCTCCTGGGCACCGCGCGCCTTCCGAGCGGTGATCGCGGTGCGGAACAGGGTGTCGATGGCCCGGTGCCGCAGATCGTCCCGCCTCCACGCGCGGGCGCAGCGCCGTCAGCATGCTTCTGACCTCTCGGCCTGCGGGCACGCGCTGCTGTCTTCCGGGCGCCAATGCCGCGCTGACGTGCGGTCCCATTTAGCCTTTGAAAAAAACCGGCCAGTCTGTATCTTATGAAGCCGTAAGGTCCGAACGCAATCCACTCAGCTACGGGGCGAGGTCACCTTCATGACTCAGCTGACGACGATTTCGCGCAACAGCTACACCGTTGGCTCCTCCCTGACTCCCGAGGCCACGCTCACGACCACCGTGCCCAAGGAGTTCGTCCATCTGGACACCGTCGCCGAGGTCTTCCTGACCGGCTGCATACAGCTCAGCGCCACCCACTTCTCCCTCACTGGCCAGTGGCCCAGGGCGCACACCTTCTTCACCACCGATGGCGGCACCCGGTACGACCCACTGATAGCGGCCGTGACGATCCGGCAGTGCGGGCTGTACCTCGCACACGCCAAGTACGGAATTCCGCTCGAGCACGTCTTCCTGCTGCGCGACCTGGACTTCACCGTCGTCGACGAGGAGATGGCCATCGGGCAGTCCCCTGCCGACATCGTCCTGGACGCCAGCTGCCCGGAGCTGCAGTGGCAGGGACGTCAGCGCGTGGAGTCCCGGATGGAGTTCACCATCCACCGGGCGGGCCGCCTGGTGGCCACCGGAAGTTCGGGCTTCGCCTGCCTGACGCCGGCGTTCTACCAGCGCGTACGCGGCGAACGGATCAGCACCACTACCAATGGACTGCTCAGCCGACCGGCCCCGGTCAGCCCGGCCAGCGTGGGCCGGTCAGCTCCGACAGAGGTCGTACTCGCTCCTACCGGCAAGCCGAACCGCTGGCTGCTGAGCCCCGACCCGCGCCATCCCATCCTCTTCGACCACGGCAGCGATCACACCCCCGGGATGGTCCTGCTCGAAGCCGCGCGTCAAGCCGGTCACATCCTTCTCACCCCCCTGGGTGTGAAGCCTACCTCCGCAGCCATCTCTTTCCATCGATATGCGGAGCTGGACACCCCTTGCACCATCTCGGCCGAATTGATGGACGGCTCCGTGAATGGCGAGCGGACTGCCGAAGTGACTGCCCATCAGAATGGCCCGGTTCTCTTCACCGCGGTCCTCTCCGGGCCCACAGCCACCGCCCGGAATCAAGGACCGAATTGACCTCGGCGACAGCACTTCGCCTCGCCGATCGAGCGTTCGGCGGGGCGAAGCGGAATCTGGCCGGGCTGGCCTCACCCATCTAGCTGCCCTGGCCCGTCTGGCTGATCCGGTGCAGGAATTCGGCGTTGCTGCCGGTGTTCCTCATCCGGTCCAGCAACAGCTCGATCGCCTTCTGCGCGTCCCGCTCGTGCAGTGCGCGCCGCAGCCTGCGGACAACCGCCAGTTCGCCGGGCGGGGTGAGGATCTCCTCCCTGCGGGTGCCCGAGGGATCGACGTCGATCGCCGGGAAGATCCGCTTCTCGGCGAGGGCGCGGTCGAGGCGCAGTTCCATGTTGCCGGTGCTCTTCAGCTCCTCGAAGTAGTAGTCGTCGGCCCGGGACCCGGTCTCGACCAGCGCGGTCGCCAGGATCGTCAGCGACCCGCCGTTCTCGATGTTGCGCGCGGCGCCGAACAGCCGCTTGGGCGCCAGCAGTGCGGAGGAGTCGACCCCGCCGGTGAGGATGCGCCCGTTGCCCGGTGCGCAGTTGTTGTGCGCGCGGCAGAGCCGGGTGAGGGAGTCGAGCAGGATCACCACGTCATGGCCGAGTTCCACGAGCCGTTTGGCGCGCTCGATGGCCAGGTCGGCGAGGGCGGCGTGGTCCTTGGCGGGCCGGTCGAAGGTCGAGGAGAGGACCTCGCCGCGCACCGAGCGCTGCATGTCGGTGACTTCCTCCGGCCGCTCGTCGAGGAGCACCACCATGAGATGGCACTCCGGGTGGTTATGGGCGACGGCCTCCGCGAGTTCCTGAAGGATTACGGTCTTGCCTGTCTTGGGCGGGGCCACGATGAGCCCACGCTGTCCCTTGCCGACGGGTGCGACGAGATCGATGACCCGGGTCGCCATCCGCCCCGGAGCGGTCTCGAGCCGCAGGCGCTGCTGCGGGTGGAGCGGGGTGAGATCGGCGAAGTGGGGACGGTCGGCAAGGCTGGGACGATTGGCGAGGCGGGGACGGTCGCCGTCTCCGCCCGCCTCGATCCCGTTGACCTTGTCGACACCGACCCACGGCTGGGCGGCCTTGCCGTGCCCGGGGCGCGTGGTGCCTTCGGCGAAGTCGCCTTTGCGCAGGCCGAGTCGGCGTACCTGGTTCATCGTCAGGTGCAGATCGCGAGCGCCGGGCAGATAGCCGTCGGCGCGTACGTACGCATGCTGGCCGACGAGGTCGACGACCCCGGCGAACGGCAGGACCGCTTCGTCCTTCGCCGGGCGGAGCTGGGGGGAGGTGTGTTCTGTAGGGGATTCGGTAGCGGTACTCACGCGGAGTCCTTTCGTGATTCGCTCGAACAGGAAGAGATCGAGGAGAGAAGGGGAAGGGGAAGGGGAAGGGGGCCGCACCGAAGCCGGAACAACTCACAGCTCCGCAAGGCGGCAGGGATCAACCCACGGCGACGTACGCACACGCGTACGGGAACCAGCCACGGCGATGAAAATCAGGAACTTCGCACAACACCGGTCATCGAAGGACGTGACGGTGCCGACTGCGGAAGCCTTCGAACGAACAAGCACGGGCGCCGCGACGCGGCGTACACACGTGCCGTGAAAGAGAGTAGCACCACCGCACGCGGGCAGCGCGGGACGAGAACTCACCCGTGCGGTTGGGATGAGCGTGCCGGGTTGAGCGTGCGATGCCGACGAGCACGCCATCGACAGAAACATGGTGATGCGCAGCGGCAGCACCAGGGATGAGTCCGAGCGGGTCGCGGACGAGACGGTCAACGCGACCCGCAGCACATCCGGTTCTTTCAGCCCGCGGTGCTCACCGTCCGCGTGTCCCTGCCGGACCGCAGCACGATCCCGGGAATCCGGCCCGTCACGGTGTCGTCCCGGACGGTCTCCACACCGTTCACCCGCACGCTCACGATTCCCACCGCCCGCGAGTCCAGCCGCGGGCTGTCCCCCGGCAGGTCGTGTACGAGCCGCGCAGGTCCCGCCTCGATCCGCTCCGGGTCGAAGAGCACCAGATCCGCGTGCCAGCCCTCGGCGATACGGCCGCGCTCCCGCAGCCCGAACAGCTGCGCCGGGTCGTCCGTGAGCATCTTCACCGCCTGCTCGAGGCCGACCAGCCTGCGACCGCGCAGGCAGTCTCCCAGGAAGCGGGTGGTGTACGGCGCCCCGCACATCCGGTCCAGGTGAGCCCCGGCGTCCGAGCCGCCCAGCATGACGTCCTCGTGCTCCCAGGTCTGCCTCCGCAGCTCCCAGCTGGCCGGGTCGTTGTCGGTCGGCATCGGCCACAGCACCGTACGCAGCTCGTCGTTGGCGCAGATCTCCACCAGGCAGGCGAAGGGGTCCTGGCCGCGCTCGGCGGCGATGTCGCGTACGACCCGACCGGTGAGCCCTGCGTTGGCCTCCGCGTACGTGTCCCCGATGACGTATCGGCCGAAGTTCGTCAGCCGCCGGAAGACACCGGCCTCCTTGCTGTCCGCGCGGCGCAGCATCTCCGCCCGTACGGCGGGGTCGCGCAGCTTCGCGATCCGCTCCGGCACCGGCAGGCCCAGAAGGTCACCCCAGCCGGGGATGAGGTTGAGGGCGCAGAAGGTCCCGAGCGACATGTTCATGGGCGTGAGGATCGGCATGGTGAGGGCGACGATCCTGCCGCCCGCCTTGCGGGCCCGCTCGGAGGCGAGGAGCTGGCGCGGGACGCGCTCGGGCACGGCCGCGTCGATGGTGAGCACGTTCCAGTTGAGAGGCCGGCCCGCGGCGGCCGACATCTCGACGAAGAGGTCGATCTCCTCGTCCGCGAACTGGTCGAGGCAGCCGGCGACGATCGCTTCGATCTGCGTGCCCTCGTGCTCGCCGACCGCGCGGGAGAGCGCGAGCAGTTCGTCGGGCGCGGCGTGCCGGGAGGCGACGGGCTTGCCGTCGCCGTCCGAGTGCGTGGAGGACTGGGTGGTGGACAGGCCCCACGCGCCCTGGTCCATCGCCTCGTGGAAGAGCCGGAGCATCTGCTCCAGCTGTTCCGGCGTGGGCCGGCCGCCGACCGCGTCCGGGCCCATGACGTGCCTGCGCAGCGCGCAATGCCCGGCCATGAAACCCGCGTTGACGGCGATCCCGCCCTCCAGCGCGTCGAGGTAGTCGCCGAACGAGTGCCAGTTCCAGGGGGCGCCCTCTTCGAGCGCCACCAGGGACATGCCCTCGACCTTGCTCATCATCCGGCGCGTGTAGTCGGCGTCCTCGGGACGGTCGGGGTTGAGCGGCGCGAGCGTGAAGCCGCAGTTGCCGCCGGCGACGGTGGTCACGCCGTGGTTCATGGAGGGGGTGGCGTACGGGTCCCAGAAGAGCTGGGCGTCGTAGTGGGTGTGCGGGTCGACGAAGCCGGGGGTGAGGACGAGGCCCGTGGCGTCCTCGGTGCTGCGGGCCTGTTCCGTGACGGAACCGGCCTCGGCGACGACCGCGATCCGCCCGTCGCGTATGCCGACGTCGGCGGCGCGTGCGGGCGCGCCCGTGCCGTCGACGACGGTCGCTCCGCGAATGAGGTGGTCGAGCATGGCTGAGGTCCCTTCTCGGCTGAGGCGGTCTGTCGGCCGTGGCCCGCCGGGCAGCCGGGCCGCCCGGCCCGATGGGTCCCGGCCGGGGGCTGACGCGGAGGGGCCTCCGGCCGGGACCGCGACCGGGACGGCGGCCCGGGATGCCGCCGCCCGTGCGGGGCAGCCCCCGCCGGACGGCGGCAGCTGCCCACGTTTCACGGGTGTGGGCCTTCGTTCCGCGGGGCTGGGGGCACCTCCCAGCGGTAGTTGGGGGAGGGTGGGCTCACCCGGCCCGCACACGGCAACGGCGCGCACCCCCGCCGGGGGGGTTTCCGGTTTCGTACGCAACCGCACGCCGGTGGTCGACGGGCAACGGCGCGCAACCCCCCGCCGGGGCTTCCCGTCTCGTACGCGGCTGCACGCCGGTGGCCGTGGTGTGCCCACCCTCCCCCAGACTCCGTCCGGGGGGACCCCCAGCCCCGAGGAACGAATGCCCACAAAGCGGCAGGCGTCGTCAGGTGCCTGCCGCCTGGCGGAAGCGGGTCGTGCGGTGGACGGGGTCCGTGTCGATCTTGGGGATCACGTGCTCGCCCACCAGCCTGAGCGTGTTCATCACGTCCTCGAACGGCACCCCGATCGGTATGCCGAAGCTCAACTGGTCCGCCCCCGCCTGCTCCCACCGCTTGCACTGCTGCAGCACCTCGTCCGGATCACCGCAGATCAGCAGCTCCTCCTGGATGAGCAGCTCGATGATCTCCTCGTTGAAGTCCGGCAGCATCTCCGGCCACACCGGCAGCCCCTCGGGCTTCGGGAAGGTGTCGTGGTAGTGGAAGACCAGGGACTGCAGCCGGTTGAGCCCGGCGCCCGCCGCGATCCGTACGGCCTCCTCGTGCGTCTCGGCGCAGATCGCGGTCGACGTCACCATGACGTTGTCGTTGACGAAGTCGCCGACCGGCTCGGCCTCCCGGATGGCGGTCTTGTACTGCTCCAGGACCCACTCCATGTCGGAGACCTTCTGCACGCTGAAGCCCAGCACCCCGAGCCCCTTCTTCGCCGCCATCGCGTACGAGGACGGGGACCCGGCCGCGTACCACATGCCGGGGTGGGACTTCCCGTACGGCTTGGGGAAGACCTTGCGCGGCGGCAGCGACCAGTGCTTGCCCTGGAAGCCCGCGTACTCCTCCTGCAGCCACATCCTGGGGAACTCGGCGATCGTCTCTTCCCAGATCTCCTTGGTGTGGTTCATGTCGGTGATACCCGGCAGGAACCCCAGGATCTCGTGGCTGCCGGCCCCGCGCCCGGAGCCGAACTCGAAGCGCCCCTCGGAGAGGTGGTCGAGCATGGCCACCTTTTCGGCGACCTTCACCGGGTGGTTGACCTGGGCGAGCGGGTTGAAGATGCCGGAGCCGAGGTGGATGCGTTCGGTGGCGTGCGCGAGGTAGCCGAGGAACACGTCGTTCGCCGAGAGGTGCGAGTACTGCTCCAGGAAGTGGTGCTCGGAGGCCCAGGCGTACTTGAAGTTGTACGTGTCGGCCTGGATGACGTACTTGGTCTCCTCGATCAGAGCGTTGTGCTCCGCCTCGGGGTCGACTGCACGCCGTGTGTCGGGCACATATCCCTGTACGAAGATCCCGAATTCCAAGGAGGTTCACCGTCCCGAGGTTGTTCTGACGGAGCGTCAGCTCGCGATGCAGACGACTGTCGCACCGGCCGTACGAGCCGTCAATAGCTGACGCCTCGTCAGAAAATGCTGACGCCCGCCAGCCACCCGCCGTCGATGACGAAGGGCTGCCCGGTGATGTACGAGGAGTCGTCGCTGGAGAGGAAGAGCGCCAGCTTGGCGACCTCTTCCGGCCGCCCGACGCGCTCGAGCGGCACCAGCCTCCTGTAGAGCTCGTCCAGGGCCGCGGAGGTCTCCGCCGAGTCGGCCGTGGGGTCGAGCTGGGCGGGATTGCTCATCGGGGTGTCGATAGCCCCCGGGCACATGGCGTTGACCCTGATCTTCCTGCCCGCCAGCTCCAGCGCCGCCACCCGGGTCAGCCCGACGATCGCGGCCTTCGTCGCCGCGTACGCGCCGACGGCGGCCATGCCGGTCAGGGCGGTGTACGAGGCGGTGTTGACGATCGTGCCGCCGCCGGCCGCAGCGATCTCGGGGGCGACGGTCTTGATGCCGAGGAAGGCGCCGACCTGGTTGACCTGCACGATCTGCTGGAACTCGTCGAGCGGGGTGGCGGTCAGTTCGTTGAACCTGAGAATCCCGGCGTTGTTGACCAGCCCGTCGATCTTCCCGAAGGCGGCTTTGGCGGCGGCGACCGCGGCCTGCCAGTCCGCCTCCTGGCTCACGTCGAGGTGGACGTACGTGGCGACGCTCTCGCCCAGCTCCTTGGCGAGCGCCTCGCCCTGGTCGTCGAGTATGTCGCCGAGGACGACCTTCGCGCCCTCGGCGGCGAACAGCCGTGCCTCCTGCTCGCCCTGTCCGCGCGACGCCCCGGTGACGATGACGACGCGGCCGTCCAGCTTGCCCATACGAACTCCTCAGATCCAGCCAGGGGCTTCGCCCCTGGACCCGCGTTCGGGTGCGGGCCCGGTGGCCGGGGTGGGCCCACCCTCCCCCAGACTCCGTCCAGGGGGACCCGCAGCCCCTGCGGAACGAATGCCCACAACCGGGCGGCTAGGCGTCCAGGTGCGGGGCGACGTCCGTGGTGAAGGCCTCCATCTGGTCGGTCAGTTCGGCCCTGCTCCGGCTCCGGAAGCGGACCTGGATCTGGTGCACGCCCATGGCCGCGTACTCGCGCAGCGACTCGGCCAGCTGCTCCGGCTTCCCCGACAGCGTCCTTCTGCCGACGTGCCAGCCGGGCTCACCGACGTACAGCGGCTCGGTGATCGCGCCGATCTCGATCGGCTCCGTCACCCCCGCCTGCTCCCGAAGGGCATGCAGCCGGGCGATCTGCTGCGGCAGCCGGTCGCGCGGGTCCCCCTGCGGCAGCCAGCCGTCGCCGCGGACCGCGGCCCGCCGTACGGCCGCGGGGGACGAGCCGCCCACCCATAGCGGCGGGCGCGGCTCCTGCGCCGGGCGGGGCCGCTGACCGAGGCCGCTGAACGCGAAGCGTTCGCCGCCGAACTCCGGGAACTCCTCGGGTCCCAGGGCCGCCTTGAGCGCGTCGACCGCATCGTCCAGGACAGTCCCGCGCTCGGCGAACTCCACGCCGAGCGCCGCGAACTCCTCCTCCACATGCCCGGCCCCGACCCCGAGGACCAGCCGGCCGCCGGAGAGGTGGTCGAGCGTCGCGTACTGCTTGGCGGTGGCCAGCGGGTGCCGCAGCCCGACCACGGCCACATGGCTCAGCAGCCGTACGCGCTCGGTGAGTCCCGCGAGGTACGCGAGGGTGGCCACCGGGTCGTACCAGGTCGTGCCCATGGCGGCGGCGAGCCGCCGGGGGATGGCCACGTGGTCGCAGCAGGCGATGTAGAAGAAGCCGAGCCGGTCGGCGGCCCTGGCCACCTCGGCGAGGTCGCCGGGTCCGGCCCCGGCCTCCCACGGCTCCGCGTAGATGGTGCTCAGCGACTGGATCGGCAGTTGCATGCCGTACACCAGCTGCCCTCCGGGCAGGATCTGAACCACGGCGTCTCCTCGACGGTCACACTCGGTCACTCGGCCGCACCAAGCGGCGCACGGCCCGGCGGCGGGCCCGGCGGGCGGGCGGAATTTCCGCGCCGCAGGCGCGGGCCGACTGGCTACGCCCCCGGCACTACGGCCCCCGGGCGCTACGCCCCCGGCCAGAGGCCGTCCTTCGTCAGCCGCAGCAGCTCGATCGCGTTGCCGCGCACGATCCGCTCCACGACGTCCGGCGTCAGGTGCCGCATCTGGGCCTCGCCGACCTCCCGCGACTTGGGCCAGGTCGAGTCCGAGTGCGGGTAGTCCGTCTCGTACAGGACGTTGCCGACCCCGATCGCGTCCAGGTTCCGCAGTCCCACCGCATCGTCGAAGAAGCAGCCGTAGACGTGTTCCGCGAAGAGCTCGGACGGCGGGCGGAGCACCTTGTCGGCGACGCCGCCCCAGCCGCGGTTCTCCTCCCAGACCACGTCCGCGCGCTCGAGGATGTACGGGATCCAGCCGATCTGGCCCTCCGCGTACATGATCTTCAGGTTGGGGAAGCGGTCGAACTTGCCGGACATCAGCCAGTCGACCATCGAGAAGCAGCAGTTGGCGAAGGTGATCGTGGACCCGACGGCCGGCGGTGCGTCCGCCGAGGTCGACGGCATCTTCGAGCTGGACCCGATGTGCATGGCGATGACCGTGCCGGTCTCGTCGCAGGCGCGCAGGAGGGGGTCCCACGCGTCGGTGTGGACGGACGGCAGGCCCAGGTGTGGCGGGATCTCGCTGAAGCAGACGGCCGGCACGCCGCGCGCCGCGTTCCTGCGCACCTCCGCGGCCGCCAGCTCCGCGTCCCACAGGGGGATCAGGGTCAGCGGGATGAGCCGGCCCTGCGCCTCGGGCCCGCACCACTCCTCCACCATCCAGTCGTTGTAGGCCCGTACGCCCAGCAGCCCGAGTTCGCGGTCCTTGGCCTCGGTGAAGGTCTGTCCGCAGAACCGCGGGAAGGTCGGGAAGCAGAGCGCGGACTGAACGTGGTTGACGTCCATGTCGGCCAGCCGCTCGGGCACCGAGAAGGATCCGGGGCGCATCTGCTCGTACGTAATTCCTTCGAGCCTGATGTCGTCCCTGGCGTAGCCGACCGCCGTATCCAGACGGGTCAGGGGGCGGTGCAGGTCCTCGTACACCCACCAGTCCACGACCGGTCCTTCGTCGCCCGGGGCGCCCATCTTGGGGGCGAACTTGCCTCCGACGAAGGTCATTTCCTTCAGGGGCGCGCGGACGATGCGGGGTCCGACGTCGTGGTACTTCGACGGGAGCCGGTCCCGCCAGACGCCGGGGGGCTCGACCGTGTGGTCGTCCACCGAGATTATCTTCGGGAAGCTCTCCATGTCTGACACGGTAGCGCCGATCTGACGAACCGTCAGCTCCTCGGGGCAGGCGCTTGCTCCGCGCCCTCTGTACACGGTTTGTAGAGAGAAGGGGAGACAGTGGACTCCTGGTGACGCGGCAGTCATGCACAAGGCAAACTGGCGTGTGCGACTTGACTTAAGGAGATCTGGGGGCAGCGAATGGGTCAGGAACCGGCGGTCGGCGCGCGCCTGCGTTTCGCCGTACTCGGTCCCGTACGGGCCTGGTGCGGCCAGCAGCCGCTGCCGACCGGTTCGCCGCAGCAACGCGCCCTGCTGGCCGCCCTCCTGCTCCGCGGCGGCCGCACCGCCACCGCGCCCGAGCTGGTCGACGCACTGTGGGGCGAGGACCCGCCGGAGGCCGCCGTGGCCGCGCTGCGGACGTACGCGTCCCGGCTGCGCAAGGCGTTCGGACCGGACGCGGACGCGCTGGTCAGCGAGTCGGGCGGGTACGCGATCCGGGTCGCGGACGGCTGCCTCGACATCGCGCTGGCCGAGCGCTGGGCGGCCGAAGCCGAGAAGGTCCGCAGCCATGGCGACCGCAGCCGCGCCCGCGACCTCATCAACGACGCGCTCGGCCTCTGGGACGGCGAACCGCTGGCCGGGCTCTCGGGCCCGTACGCCGAGGCGCAGCGCACCCGCCTCGACGAGTGGCGGCTCCAACTCATAGAGGCCCGCCTCGAGATGGACCTGGAGGTCGGCTGCCACGCGGAGGCGATCTCCGAGCTGACCGCGCTGACCGCCGCCCACCCGCTGCGCGAGCGGCTGCGCGGCCTGCTGATGCTGGCGCTCTACCGCAGCGGCCGGCAGGCGGAGGCGCTCGCCGTGTACGCGGACACCCGGCGGCTGCTCGCGGATGAGCTCGGCATCGACCCGAGCGCCGAGCTCAACGAGCTGCACCAGGGCATCCTCCAGGCCGACGCGGGCCTGGCCGCCGCGCCTGCGGGCGGCGGGCACGGCGGCGATCCGGCGCGCGAGGCGGCGGTCGTACGGCCCGCGCAACTGCCCGCGACGGTCGCCGACTTCACCGGGCGCGCGGCCTTCGTCGGCGAGCTCGGCGAGCAGCTGGCGACGGCGGAGGGCCGGATCATGGCGGTGTCGGCGGTGGCGGGCATCGGCGGCGTGGGCAAGACGACGCTGGCCGTGCACGTGGCGCACGCGGCCCGGGACCGCTTCCCGGACGGGCAGCTGTATGTGGACCTCCAGGGTGCGGGTGCGCGCGCCGCGGAGCCGGAGGCCGTGCTGGGCGCGTTCCTGCGCGCCCTCGGCACGCCGGACACCGCGATCCCCGACGCGGTCGAGGAGCGCGCCGCGCTCTACCGGTCGACGCTGGACGGGCGCCGGGTGCTGGTCCTGCTGGACAACGCTCGCGACGCGGCCCAGGTCAGGCCCCTGCTGCCGGGTACGGAGGGCTGCGCGGCACTGATCACTTCGCGGGCCCGTATGGTCGACCTGGCGGGCGCGCACCTGGTCGATCTCGACGTCATGAGCCCCGAGGAAGCCCTTCAGCTCTTCACGAAGATCGTGGGCGAGGAGCGGGTCGCGAGTGAGCGGGAGGCGGCGCTGGACGTCGTCGCGGCGTGCGGCTTCCTGCCGCTGGCGATCCGCATCGCGGCGTCCCGGCTGGCCGCGCGGCGGACGTGGACCGTCTCGGTCCTGGCCGCGAAGCTGGGCGACGAGCGCCGCCGCCTGGACGAGCTCCAGGCGGGCGACCTCGCGGTCCGCGCCACCTTCGAACTCGGCTACGCCCAGCTCGAACCGCAACAGGCCCGCGCCTTCCGGCTGCTGGGCCTCGCCGACGGCCCGGACATCTCCCTGACGGCGGCCGCGGCGGTGCTCGACCTGGACGCCTACGAGACCGAGGAACTCCTGGAGTCCCTCGTGGACACCTCCCTCCTCGAATCCGCCGCCCCGGGTCGCTACCGCTTCCACGACCTCGTACGGCTTTACGCGCGTGCATGCGCGGAGAGGGACGAACTCCCCCCGTCGGAGCGGGACGCGGCGCTGTCGCGGCTGCTGGACTTCTACCTGGCGACGGCGGCGGGGGTCTACGCGCTGGAGCGGCCGGGTGACCGGGTCACGGCCCACGTCGCCCCCACCCGGCGCCCCGGTCTGTCCTTCCCGGACCGGAACGCGGCGTTGAAGTGGCTGTTCACCGAAGCCCGGTGCCTGCTGGCCTGCGCCCAGCAGCTGTCCGGCCCGAGCACGCTGAGGCGCGCGGTCGACCTCGTCTTCGTGACCAAGGACCTGGCCGAATCCGGAGCCGATTCCCGCCAGTGGGGGCAGGCGAACACGGCGCTCGCGGCTGCCGCGCGAGAGGTGGGCGACCCGCTGGCCGAGGGGCGGGTACGCGCCTCGCTCGCGCATCTGCACAGCCTTGCGGGCCGGTTCGACGAGGCGGACAAGGAAGCGCAGTCCGCCATGCTGCTCGGGCTCGCGGCCGAGGATCCCGTCGCTTCCGGCTTCGCGCCCAACGACCGCGGCATCATCGCGACCTACCAGAACCGCCACGAGGACGCCGAGGCGTATCTGACTCAGGCACTGGCCACCTTCCAGGCCGACGGAAACCAGCAGTGCGAGGCGAGTTCGCTCTGCAATCTCTCGCGAGTGCACCTGAACACCGGGCGGATCAGCAGTGCCGTACGGCTGGCGGAGGAAGCGATCGCCATCTACCGGCAGTTGGGTGTCACGATGCGCCTCGCCAACGGGATGTACACGCTCGGGCTTGCTCTCACGCAGGACAAGCGGCTCGACGAGGCCATGCACCAACTCACCGAAGCGCTGGCGATCTTCCGCGACAGCAGGCAGCGGCTGTGGGAGGGTATGACCTACTTCCGGCTCGCCGAAGTCCATCTCGCAGCGCAGCGCCCGGCCCAGGCCGCCGTCCACGCCGAACAGTCGCTCTCCGTGCTCCGCGGTATCGGCGGCGAGTGGCGGCGCGCGAACGCGCTGACCGTGCTCGGGCAGGCTCTCAGCGGCGTCGGCCACGCGGACCGGGCCCGGGCGTGCTGGCAGGATGCGCTGGCCGTCTACGAGCAGTTGGGCTCGCCGGAGGCGGACGAGGTACGACGCCTCCTCGCGCCGGTCGCCGCGACCTGAATCCCTGCCGGGGGCATTGCCGCGGACGTTTATCGATCGTTCATCGCTCCGCGCCATTCTCATGAGTGCCGATCCGCCGCGTCGGGGGGCAGACGGGTCGGTGAGATGGCCCCACCACTATGGTGAGCGGCTCCGATATGCCCGTCCGGCGGCCCACGGGGGAGTCGCCGGGCGGGTTGCTCAACGGGGCGCGCACTCACAGGAGTTGATCGCAATGACGACCGAGAAGAAGCCCAAAACCGTCGCGCCCGATGTGGTGAAGCCGCTGGACAACCACACCACTGGCGGGGACGTCACCACCCTGGACAGCCACGCGGACCTCGTCCCGGTGGACAACCACACCACCGGCGGGGATGTGACCGCCGCACTGACCAACCACATCACCGGCGCAGATCTCAAGCCGGAGGACAACCACACCACCGGCGGGGACACCAAGCCGCTGGACAACCACACCACCGGCGGAGGCCTGACCGCACTGGCCGGCCACGCCACCGGCGGAGACCTCAAGCCGGAGGACAACCACACCACCGGCGGGGACACCAAGCCGCTGGACAACCACACCACTGGCGGGGGCATCTGACCCCGGCCACACCGAGCGGGGGACGGCCGCGGCGGCACGGAGGGGGAGCCGTCGCGGCCGCATCTGCGTCATCACCTTGTGCGATCTCGCCAACCTTCGCTCTCTTTTGGCCAGACATCGGAAGAGTCGCTGCCTTTGCATCCGCATCGCATCTTCAACAGGGAATAGACATCCCATCCCCTACGGCCCCCAGGAGCTGGCAATGTTCTGCACGAAGAGACTTCTCATAACGATTGCAATCATGGTCGCCGCGACCGGTGGCTCTGTGGCTCCCGCGATGGCCGACAACCACTCCACCGGCGGCGGCACCGTCGCCACCCGGGACAACCACTCGACTATCCCGGCCCCCCAAACCAGCCCCGACGGCACCCCCGCCACCTCCGCTTGACGGGTCCCAGTGCAGCGGTCTCACAGGGCCCGCGACCTGAGTTGTGTCTTCAGCACCTTGCCGCTCGCGTTGCGCGGCAGCTCCCGCAGGAACTCGACCTCCCTCGGGACCTTGAAGTTGGCCATCTCCCGCCGCGACCAGGCGATGAGGTCGTCCCCGGTGAGCGTCGCCCCCGCCCGCCGTACCGCGTACGCCTTGCCCACCTCGCCCAGCCGCGGGTCCGGAACGCCGACCACCGCCACCTCCGCGATGTCCGGGTGGCGGGCGATGAGCTGCTCGATCTCCGCCGGGTAGGCGTTGAAGCCGCCGACGATGAACATGTCCTTGATGCGGTCGGTGATCCGCAGGTTCCCCTGCGCGTCCATGACGCCGACGTCGCCCGTGCGCAGCCAGCCGTCCGGTGTGATGGCCTTCTTGGTCTCCTGCGGCTCCTCGAAGTAGCCGGACATGACGTGGTAGCCGCGTACCAGCACCTCGCCCGGGTGGCCCGGCGACAGCTGCTCGCCGTTCGGCGCGACGACCTTGACCTCCGTGTCGGGGATGGCGCGCCCCGACGTGCCGGAGATGACCTCCGCCGGGTCGCCGCGCCGGCACATGGTCACCGTCCCGCTCGCCTCCGTCAGCCCGTACGCGGTGAGCACCGTCGCGATCCTCAGTTCGCTGCGCAGCCGCTCCACCAGCTCGAGCGGCACCACGGCCGCCCCCGTCACGACCAGCCGCAGCGCCGACAGGTCGTGCTGCGCACGCGCCGGGTGGTCGAGGATCGACTGATGCAGCGTCGGCGGCCCGGGCAGCACGCTGATGCGCTCGGCGGCGATATTGGCGAGCGCGGTGTCCACGTTGAACACCGGCTGCGGGACCATCGTCGCCCCGCGCATGAGGCAGGCGATGATGCCCGCCTTGTAGCCGAAGGTGTGGAAGAACGGGTTCACGATCAGATAGCGGTCACCTTCCCCGAGGCCCGCGAGCTCGCTCCACACCCCGTAGACCCGGAGCGTCTGGGCGTGGGTGATGACCACGCCCTTCGGGTGCCCGGTCGTCCCCGACGTGAAGGTGATGTCGGAGGGAGCGCTCGCCCGCACGGCGTCCGCCCGGGCCCGTACGGAAGTCGCCGGCACCACCTCGCCCGCCGCCAGGAAGTCCTTCCACGTGCGGAAGTCGGCCGGTGCGTCGTCCGCCAGGACGACCACGTCCCGCAGTGAGGGCAGTCCGGGCAGCGGGCCCTCGCCCGCGCCGTCCCCCGCCGCGCGCCGCAGCGAGGCGACGTACGACGTGCCGAGGAAGGTGCCGGTGATGAACAGCAGCCTCGCCCGCGTCCGCTCCAGGACGTACGCGGCCTCGGTGCCCTTGAAGCGCGTGTTGACGGGGACGACGATGCCGCCCGCCGTGACGGCGCCGAGGGCCGAGACGATCCAGTCGACCGTGTTGGGCGCCCACACCGCCACCCGGTCGCCCGGCTCGACGCCCGCCGCGATGCAGGCCGCGGCCGCCCGCTCGACGCGCTCCCCCAGCTCGCCGTAGGTGATCCTGGTACGCCCTTCGACCACGGCCTCGCGGTCCCGGTAGCGCTCCGCCGCCGCGTACACCAGCCCCGGGATGCTGCCGAACTCCACGTCTGCGCGCATCGCACAACCTCCGCCGTACCCCATACCCCGCACCACGTACTAGCTGACTATCCGTCAGATTAGCGGTAGCCTTCCCGGCTGTCAGCAGTGACGGCCGACCACGGAGGTGGCGATGGCGGCGACGCTCAAGGACGCGACCGCGATAGCCGGTATCGGCCAGACCCCGTTCGCCAAGCGGCTCCCCGAATCCGAGAAGACCCTGGCCTGCCGCGCCATCCTGGCCGCCCTCGACGACGCCGGCATCGCCCCGCACGAGGTCGACGCCTTCACCTCGTACACCATGGAGGAGACCGACGAGGTCGAGGTCGCCAAAGCCGTGGGCGCCGGAGACGTCACGTTCTTCTCCAAGGTCGGCTACGGGGGCGGCGGCTCCTGCGCGACCGTGGGGCACCTCGCCGCGGCCATCGCGACCGGGCAGGCGAGCGTCGGGGTCGCCTGGCGCTCGCGCAAGCGCGGCAGCGGGCCCCGCCCGTGGACCAACACCGCGGTCCAACTGCCCACACCCGCCCAGTGGACCCGGCCGTACGGGCTGCTCCGCCCCGCCGACGAGATCGGCATGCTGGCGCGCCGGTACATGCACGAGTACGGGGCGACCCGCGACCACTTCTTCAACGTCGCGCTGGCATGCCGGAACCGGGCGAACCAGAACCCCGCCGCGATGATGTACGAGCGCCCGCTGACCCGCGAGATGTACATGACCGCGCGCTGGATCAGCGAGCCGCTGTGCCTCTTCGACAACTGCCTGGAGACGGACGGGGCCCTGGCCTGCGTCGTCGTCTCCGCCGAGCGCGCCCGCGACTGCCGCCACCGCCCCGTCCACGTCCACTCCGCCGCGCAGGGGCTGCCCGCGCAAGCCCACGGAATGGTCAACTACTGGTGCGAGGACCCGCTGACCGGGCCCGCCTGGACCGCGGCCCGCCACCTCTGGAAGACGGCCGACTTCGGCCCGGAGGACGTCGACGTGGCCCAGATCTACGACGCGTTCACCCCGCTCATCCCGCTTTCGCTGGAGGGCTACGGCTTCTGCGGGCGCGGCGAGGGTGCGGCCTTCACCGAGGGCGGGGCGCTCGAGATCGGTGGGCGGCTGCCGCTGAACACCGGCGGCGGCGGGCTCTCGGAAGGCTATGTGCACGGCTTCAACCTGATCAACGAGGGCGTGAAGCAGCTGCGCGGCACCTCCACCGCCCAGGTCCCGGACGCAACGACCTGCCTGGTCACCGCGGGCGAGGGAGTCCCCACCTCCGCGCTGCTGCTGAGGAGTTGAGATGCGAGACGCTACGGAAGCCCGGCTGCTGACGCCAGTGGCCGACGAGGACGGCGCGCCCTTCTGGGAGTACGCGGCGCGGGGCGAGCTGCGCGTACAGGCGTGCGCCCCCTGCGGCAGGCTGCGCTTCCCGCCCCGCCCCTGCTGCCCGCACTGCCGGTCCTTCGACAGCGAGTGGCGGAGGATGAGCGGGCGCGGCCGGATCTGGTCGTACGTCATCCCGCACCCGCCGCTGCTGCCCGCCTACGCCGCCCGCGCCCCGTACGACGTGATCCTCGTCGAGCTGGCCGAGGACCCCGCGATCCGGCTGGCCGGAAACCTGGTGGCGGCCCCGGATGCGCCCATCGGCTCCGTCGACCCGTCACGGATCCGGATCGGCGCCCCCGTGAAGGCCGTCTTCGCCGGGCACGCGGACGGCGTGACCGTGCCGCGCTGGCTGCTGGAGCGGCCATGACCGTACGAGTCGAGAGCGAGGACGGCGTCGCGCTGGTCACGCTCGACCGGCCGGAGCGCCACAACGCGATCGACCTGGAGACGGCCGCGGAACTGCGGTGCGCGTGGCGGGAGTTCCGGATGACGGACGACGTACGGGCCGTGGTCCTCACCGGGGCCGGCGACCGCGCCTTCTGCACCGGCCTCGACCGGTCGGCCGACGTCCCGCAGCCCAGCAGCCCGTACGCGATCGACGACCCGCTCCTGACCGTCGGCCCGAAGGCATGCGACCTGTGGAAGCCGGTCGTCGCGGCGGTCAACGGCATGGCGTGCGGCGGCGCCTTCTACCTGCTCGGCGAGAGCGAGTTCCTCATCGCGTCCGAGACCGCGACCTTCTTCGACCCGCATACGACGTACGGGATGGTCAGCGCGTACGAGGCCATCGGCATGGCGCAGCGGATGCCGTTCGGCGAGGTCGCGCGGATGTCGCTGATGGGCACGGCCGAGCGGCTCTCGGCGACCCGCGCGTGCGAGATCGGGCTGGTCTCGGAGGTCGTCCCGCCGGACGGGCTTCTGGAGGCGGCCCTGCGGGTGGCCTCGGTCGTCGCGTCGTACCCGACCGAGGCGGTGCAGGGGACCGTACGGGCCGTGTGGTCGGCCCGTGAGGCGGCGCGCACGCAGGCGCTCGCGGGCGCGCCGCACCTCATCGCGCTCGGTAACCTGCCGCCGGAGCGGCAGGCCGGGCTCTTCGCCGCGCGCGGCCACGAGTTCCGGACCCGGTGAGGCGGGCCCTCGGGGGGCCGGGCGGCTGCGTGGCGGGCGCCCGGCACCGGGCGTAGCGTCGACAGTGGACGCTTCCCCCTGCCTTTGCCTTCGGCAGGAGGGATCCCCGAACGAGGTGGTCCGCGCGTATGGCCCGAAATCTCATTGGCTCCGCGATCGCCCTCCTCGGAGCGGCGGCCGCCGCCTGGAGCCCCTTCCGTATCTGGTACGACGGCCGTGAGGGGCGTGACATCCGCATCGGCGACCTGTTCACCGGGATCACCGCGCAGACGCCGACCGGGCTCATGGGCTCGCTCTTCCTGCCCATGCTGATCGGCGCTGTTCTGGCCGTGCTCGGCGTGCTGCTGCGGTCGCGGCTGGTCGTGGCGGGCGCGGGCCTCGTGGTGCTCGCCTTCGCGATCCTGTGGATGGTGCAGCAGGGGCTGGCGCTGGGGAGCCTGACCGCCGGGGGCGACAGCGGGCTGGGGATGGGGAGCGGGGTGGCGCTGGGCGGCGGCGTGCTGATGCTGCTGGGCGCGCTGGTCATGCGGGGGCGGCGGCCGCGCGGGCGGCGGGCGCGGCGCGGGCGGGGCCGGCCGGAGGTCCCGGAGGGGGAGCCGTACGGCCCGGCGACGACGGAGGCCGACCCGACGCACGGCCTCCCTCCGGCGCCACCCCCGGACGAGCCCTGGAGCCCAGGCCACCGCCACACGTCCTGACCGGGTTGTGGGCACTCGGACCGCCCGAGGGGCGGTACGGGTGGGCACACCCCGGCCACCGGCGTGCAGCCGCGTACGAGACGGCAACCCCAGGCGCGGGGTGGCGCACCGTTGCCGAGTGCGGGTCGCTGTGCCCACCCTCCCCCATAGCCTGAACGGCATGGGGGCACCCCCATCGCCCCAGCGGAACGACTGCCCACAGCTTGTGGGAACGACTGCCCACACCCTCAAGCCCGGCCGGAGGCCGATTGGCGGGAGAGGCCCGTACCCTTCAGCGCGTCCAGCGCGTACACGCAACGATCCTTGCTGCACGCGTAGACAACGCCGCCCGACACCACCGGCGTCCCGGTGATCTCCCCACCCGTCGCCAGCTTCCACCGCAGCTGCCCGCCCCCCGCGTCCAGCGTGTAGAGGCAGTGGTCGGCCGAGCCGAAGTGAACCCGTCCGTCGGCGACGACCGGCGCGCCGATGACCTCGCCCTGCGCCGCGAAGCGCCACTTCGGCGTGCCCGTGACCGCGTCCAGCGTGTAGAGCGCGCTGCCGCTGCCCACGTGCACGGAGCCCGCCGCGACCAGGACCGGCTCGGTCGACTGCCGGGCCTCGGTCGCGATCCGCCAGCGGTCGCGGCCATCCGCCGGGTCCAAGGCGTACACCGTGCCGAGGTAGTCGGCGATGTATACGCCGCCGCCCGTCACAGCCGGCCCCGGCGCGTACGCCGGGGCGCTCAGGAAGACCGCCGGCGCCTCGAAGCGCCACCGCACCTCGCCCCGCGCCACGTCGATGGCCAGCACCCGCGTCCCCGCGGCCACGTACACGACCCCGTCCGGCGCGTGCAGCAGCCGCACCGGTACGCCGCCGCAGGAGGCCGCGTCGCCGACCGGATAGGACCAGCGCTCCACCCCCGTACGGGCCTCGAGCGCGCGCATCCGCCCGTCCGACCAGACGTACACCGTGCCGTCGTGCACCGCGGGACCGGACTCCGGGGTCTCGAAGTCGGCCTGGACGCCGGAGAGTTCCCACAGCTGCTCGCCGTTGGCGGCCTCCCACGCCTGGACGCCGCCGCCGCGCGTGCCGGTGACGACCGTGCCGCGGTCGACCTTCAGCGAGTACACCCAGCCGTCGGTGTTCAGCCGCCACCGCTCGGAGCCGTCGAGGGCGTCCAGCGCGTACAGCGTCGGCCCGTCGGAGGCGTGGATACGGCCGTCCGCGACCGCCATCGCCCACGCCACGTCGCGGGTCTTGAACTGCCGCCGCCCGGTGGCCACATCGAGCGCGTGCACCTCGAAGGAGGTGACGTAGAGCAGGTCGCCGGCGACGGCCGGGGTGCCCCAGACGTCGTTGGACATCCGGAACCGCCACGGCCGCCAGCGCCCGGGAGCGCTTTGCGCACCCTGCGCGCCGGGCGGCTCCGCGGGGGCAGGTACGGGCGCGGGAGCGGGAGCGGAAAGGGGCACGGGCGGCGCGGGGTGGCCGTCGGCCGCGGGGGAAGGGCCGGGCACGGCCGCGGCCGCCGCGCCGGCCGGGGGCCGGATCCAGCCGGTGGCCCCGGCGTCGTCGGCGGGCCGGGCCTGCGGGTCACGGCCCTCCGCGGCCCGCGGTCCCGGCCCTATCGACACCTGCGAGCCGGGCAGCCGTACGGCACCGTCGGGGGCGGCGGGCACGACGGGCGCGGCGTGCGCACCGCCGCCGTCCGCCCAGCCCGCGGCGGCCGCAGGGGGCCGGTCCGGAACCGCGGGGCCCGGGCCGGCCCGTACGGCGGTCGGGCCGGGGCCGATCGCGGGTCCGGAGGCCAGGGGCCCGGGCCCCTGGCCGTGCAGTGCGGCCGCGGACCCACCACGCGGATCCCCGGCTCCGGTGACGGCGCCACCGTCCGGTTCGGGCCCGCGTCCGCGTCCGGGTCCGGGTCCGGGTCCGGGTCCGGCAGCGTGCCGGGCTCCCACCCCCTGCGCTCGGGCGCCTCCCGGGCCATCCGCGCCCGGACCGCCGGCCTCACCAGGCCGGCCGCCATCCCGTCGCGACCCATCACCATGCCGGGCAGCCCCGCGCGGGTCTCCCGCCCCCGCGCCGTCGCCCTGCCACGCGCCGTCCCAGTCGGCGCCATCACCGATACGCGCCGCCGGACCTCCGGCGCCTCCGCCCTCACCACGCCAAGCCTCATCCCGGCCGTCAAGGCCGCCCCGGCCGGAATCGGCGACCTGAACCCGCCCGTCACGGGCATCTCCCCGCCGACCGCCCACGCCCGGCCCGCCGTCCTGGCCCTGGCCCGGCTCAGGGGCCGGCGCGTACGGCGGCGGGGGCGACGCCGGAGCGCGGCCCTTGCCGCCGCTCGCGCCGCGGCCCGCGCCCGCGCCCGCACCCGCCGCGCCCGACGACGACCGCCCGCCCCGCCGCTGCTCGATCATCGAGACCGCCCGCCCCGGCAGCCACGCCGAAGCCGTCCCGCTGTCGTCCCCTCCGGAGGAGAAGAGATGCGGCGCGAGCTGCGACTGCAGATCCGCCGGGCTCGGCCGGTTCTCCGCGGCCATCTGCATACAGGACTCGATGAGCGGCCGCAGCTCCTCCGGCAGCCCCTCCAGGTCGGGGCCCTCCCGCAGCAGCATGAAGACCGTCTCGACGGGGTTCGCCCCGTGAAAGGGCGCGTGCCCGGTCGCCGCGAACACCAGCGTCGAGCCGAGCGAGAAGATGTCGCTCGCGCCGGTCACGCTGCGCGAATCCCGCGCCTGCTCCGGCGACATGTACGCGGGCGTGCCGACGGCCACATTCGTCATCGTCAACCGCGTGTTGGAAACGCCGCTCGCAATGCCGAAGTCGATGACCCGCGGTCCGTCCTCGACGACGAGCACATTGGAAGGCTTCAAGTCGCGGTGGACGAGACCGGCTCCGTGGATGGACTGCAGCGCCTCGGCCACGCCGGCCGCAAGCCAGCGCACCGCCTGCGCGGGCAGCGGACCGCACTCATTGACTATTTCCTCGAGGGAGGGCGCCGGGACGTACGCGGTCGCGAGCCACGGCACCGCGGCCCGCGGATCGGCGTCCACGACGGCTGCGGTGTAGAAGCCGCTGACCGCGCGGGCGGCCTCCACCTCGCGCGTGAAGCGGACCCGGAACAGCTGGTCCTCGGCGAGTTCGGTCCGGACCGTCTTGATCGCGACGCGCCGGCCGGACGCCGAGCGGGCGAGATAGACCAGCCCCATGCCGCCGGCACCGAGTCGGCCGAGCACCTCGAACGGCCCGATCCGCCTCGGGTCGTGCTGCGTCAGCTGCTCCACCACTTTGCCTGCCACCTCCCCGTAGGGGCTTGAATGATTTCAGCCCCGTGCAGCGTCTCACCGTGAACCGTCCCGGGGTACGCATCCTGATTCTTCCTGGCGAAGGCGGTGGTTGCGAACCCGGGGGCGAATCGGGGTGTCTCCCCGGACATATGACGCATATACGTGAGCGGGTGGTGGTTACCGGCCGGTCAGCTCCGGTTATCGGACTGCGCGGGAAAGGTCGATGGCCGCGAAATTCGCCCCCTGATTGTCGACCAGCACCGCAAAACGTCCGTACGGGGTGTCCTCCGGGTCGAGGATGACACGTCCGCCGAGCCGCGTCGTGGTGTTCACCGTCTCATCGCAGTCGGCGACCGCGAAGTAAACGAGGAAGTGCGCGGGCATCTCGGCGGGGAGACCGGCGCTGATCACGGCGCGGCCGACGACCGCGCCCTCGAGACCCGGCGGCCTGCCCGGCGGCGACCAGACTGCGAACTCCGTGCCGTTGGCCGTGTCCAGCCTCCGCGTGGTGTAGCCGAACACGGCCTCGTAGAACGGGTCGGCGCGCTCCGGCTCCCGCGCGAAGAGATCGGTCCAGGCGTACGAGACGGGCAGGCCCTGCTTCTCGAAGCCGGTGTGCGAGCCCGCCTGCCACAGCCCGAAGACCGCGCCGCCCGGGTCGACGCCCATGGCCATCGTGCCGAAGTCGCCGATCGGCGTGGGGTCGGTGATGATCTGGCCGCCGGCGTCCCGGATCTTCACGGCGGTCGCCGCGATGTCGCGGGCCGCGAAGTAGAGGTTCCACACAGTGGGCATGCGCCCGTCCGGCTTGGGTGCGAGCGCGGCCACGTTGCGGCTGTCGTGGAAGGCCTGCGTGTAGGAGCCGTACTTCTTCTCGCCCTCCTGGAACGTCCAGCCGAACAGCTCGCCGTAGAAGCGCTTGCCCGCCTCCAGGTCCGGCAGCATCGCGTCCACCCAGCAGGGCACGCCGTCTTCGAACACGGCCATGACAGCGGTCCTCCTCGACCTTCTAGACCTTGGCACCTTCGGCGCCTACGGCACCTCCGACACTGCGACTGGACGTTTTGGTCAGGCCTTCGGCTCGCCCACCTTCGTCTGCGGGTCGATCACCGAGAAGCTCGCGCCCTGCTGGTCGGTGACGATGGCAAAGCGCCCGTACGGGCTGTCCTGCGGGCCCATGCGGACCTGGCCGCCGAGCTTCCGGATGGTGCCCACGGCGTCGTCGCAGTCGCCGACGACGAAGTAGACCATCGCGTGCGGCCCGACGTCGGGCGGGGTGCCCTCGGGCAGTTTGAAGCGCCCGGCCACCGGTTTCCCTTCCAGCTTCCAGACGTTGAAGTCGAAAGTCTCGTCCCCGTGCGGCACCACCTCGTACGGGAAGACGGCCGGGTAGAACGCGTCCACGCCCGCCGTTTCCCGGACGACGATCTCCGCCCAGCCGAACGATCCCGGCTCGTATCTCTTCTCGAAGCCCTTGTGGGTGCCGGGCTGCCAGACGCCGAAGATCGCGCCGCCCGGGTCCTTGGCCATGAGCATGCTGCCGTACTCGCCGACCTGCATCGGGCCCATCATCGTGACGCCGCCGTTGGCGCGGATCTTCTCGGCGGTGCGGGCGATGTCGTCGGACGCGAAGTAGAGGCTCCAGGCGGGAGGCATGCCGTTCTGGCCCTCGGGGGCCGGGGCGAGCGCGGCGACGTTCTTTCCTTCGTGGAAGGCCTGCGTGTAGTAGCCGTACTCGGCCTCACCCTCCTGGAAGGTCCAGCCGAAGAGTTCGCCGTAGAAGCGCTTGCCCGCCTCCAGGTCGGGGACCATGGCGTCCACCCAGCAGGGGGCGCCCTCGGGATATGCGGCCATCGCGTGCTTCCTCCCGCACGAAATTCTTCGGAAGATGTCTTGTTTCAGCACGCTATCCGGTGATTTGAAGCCCCGCCCGTCGTCCACGAAAGTTGTCCACAGCCTGTTGATAACAGGATTCATTCGTATGGACCAAACGGGCGGCGGGCGCCTTGCGGATCACGGCACTGAGCTGGCGCTTCACGGTGGCGCCGAGCACCCTCCCCATTTGCAGGCGGCCGAATCGCGCTCCGATCACCCCTCGGTAAGCTGACGGCATGACAGGACAAGTTCGCACCGTGGACGGCCGGGTGGCGGGGCGCCGCGGGCAGGCGACGCGGCAGAAGCTGCTCGACTGCCTCGGCGAGATGCTCAGCTCCTCGCCGTACCGCGACGTCAAGGTCATCGACGTCGCCCGCAAGGCGGGGACTTCCCCCGCGACCTTTTACCAGTACTTCCCGGATGTCGAGGGCGCCGTCCTCGAGATCGCGGAGGAGATGGCCAAGGAGGGCCAGAGCCTCACCGAATTGGTCGCCGGCCGCTCCTGGGTCGGCAAGTCGGGCTGGCAGACCGCCGAGGAACTCGTCGACGGCTTCCTCTCCTTCTGGCGCCGGAACGACGCGATCCTGCGGGTCGTCGACCTCGGGGCGGCGGAGGGGGACAAACGCTTCTACAAGATCCGGATGAAGATCCTCAACGCCGTCACCAACTCCCTGACGGACTCGATCAAGGAGCTGCAGTCCAAGGGGAAGGTCGACAAGGACGTGAGCCCGGCGGCGGTGGCCGGTTCGCTGGTCGCGATGCTCGCTGCGGTGGCTGCGCACCAGAAGGGGTTCCAGAGCTGGGGCGTCAAACAGGCCGAGCTGAAGCCGAACTTGGCGCTGCTGGTGCATTTGGGGATTACGGGCAAGAAGCCGGCGAAGTAAGCGCTCCGCACTGACTTCGAAGGTGCCGGGGCTCCCCCTGGACCTCCGGGTCCCCCGGCCCCTGGTACCCGCCCCTTACTCGGCCCCCGGTTCCTCTCAGCCGGGACTCCCGGCCCCGGGGCCTTCGGTTCCCGGCCCCCGGTTCTCGCGGCCCCCGCTTTCGCGGCTTTCGCGGTCCCCGTTTCCGCGGCCCCCGTTTCGCGGCCTCCCCGTTCGCCGTCTCCGGCTTCTGGTCCCGTCCATGTCTCGTGCCCCCTACGCGCCCGCCGTCCGCCCAAGTCCTGTCAGCCTGTGGCGGCTCTCTTCCCCCGGCGCGAGAGACCGGCGGGCACACCGGCAAGATCCGGCGGCCACAGTGCGAGCACCGCGCGGCCAGGTCAGACCAAGCCGAGCGCCAAGCGCCCGCCCCTCTCGTAGCCCCATCTGCGGCGCACCGCCTGATCCGACGCGCGAGATCCGCCCCGGCGGCTCGACCCGGTGCGCGCCCGCGGCCCGCACCCCGACATACGAACACGCCCCCGCGATAGATGAGTTGTCGACCACCCACCACCTCGCCTTTCCACCCGCGCGGGTTGAGTCACCCCCACCGGCGTACGCTTCCGGCGCGGGCGGCGCTGGTGATTGAACGGAAGCCGCGGGCAAGCCGTACGGGTGATGGCGGGCCCCCGACCTCCCGATCCCGGTCCGCCGTGCCACCACCGGGCTTCGCACGGAAGGATCTTGGGGTTGTCGAGCTCTCGTCAGCTGCCGAATACGGACAGGGCATCCACGGAGGAGGACCTGACGCCTGAGGGCCCCCCGGAACCCACGCCGGACGACACTGCCGCGAGTCAGGACACCCCCGGCCAGGACACCGCCACCCAGGACACCGCCGCTGACGGCACCGGCATCCGTGAAGAAGCCACCGCAGGTGGCGCCGCAGGTGACGACCCGGGCGAGGCCGTCGCACGTGGCGGCTGGCGGGACAAGCATCCGGCCGCGGCGCGGGCCGTGGCCTGGGGAACCACTGCCCTGGCCGCCGGCCTTGTGCTCTTCGCCCTTCTCCTGCCGAACGAGCTCACCCGCGTCAGGCCCAGCGCATTCGTGCGCATCCCGGGCGAGGCGATCTTCGGGGCCGCCGTGCTGCTCGTCCTGCCGCCGAAGGCGAGGCGGGCGGTGGCGGTGCTCGCCGGGTTGGGCCTGGGCCTGCTGACCATCCTGAACTTCCTCGACATCGGCTTCAACGAGGCTTTCGGCCGGGGGTTCAACCTGGTGCTCGACTGGGTCCTGCTCGACGACGGCGAGTCGTTCCTCAGGGACGCGATCGGCCGGGCGGGCGCGATCGGGGTCGAGATCGGGATCGTGGTCCTCGTCCTCGCCCTGCTCGTCCTCACGACGCTGGCGGTCGTCAGGCTCAGCAACCTCATGACCCGGCACAGCGCCACGGCGACCCGTACGACCCTGATACTCGGGACCGTCTGGGTCACCTGCGCGGCGCTCGGCCTGCAGCTCGCCGGCGCACCGGTCGCTTCCAGGAGCACGGCCGCGCTGGTCAAGGACCGTGTGAACCGCGTGAATGCGGCCCTGGAGGACGAGCAGGCGTTCCAAAAGGAGGCCGCCGTCGACGCCTTCCGCGATACCCCGCCCGACCAGCTGTTGACCGGACTGCGCGGCAAGGACGTCATCTTCACCTTCATCGAGAGCTACGGCCGCAGCGCGGTCGAGGACCCGGGGATAGCACCGGGGGTCGACGCGGTGCTCGCCGACGGGACCAAACGGCTGCGCGCGGCCGGGTACTCGTCCCGGAGCGGCTGGCTCACCTCATCTACGTACGGCGGCATGAGCTGGCTGGGTCACTCCACCTTCCTGTCGGGCCTGTGGATCAACAACCAGCTGCGCTACCGCACGGTCACCGCGGGCAACCACCTGACCCTCACCGGGGCCTTCCGACGCACGGGCGCCTGGCGGACGGTCGGCATCATGCCGGGCGTCACCACGGGCTGGCCGGAGGCCAAGTTCTACGGTCTCGACCACGTCTACGACTCCCGGCACCTCGGGTACAAGGGCCCGAAGTTCAGCTGGTCGACCATGCCCGACCAGTACACCCTGTCGGCCTTCGAGCGCCTGGAACACGGCAAGCCGGGCGGCAAGCCGCTGATGACGGAGATCATCCTGACCTCCAGCCACAACCCCTGGGCGCCCCTCCCCAAGACGCTCGGCTGGGAGGAGATCGGTGACGGCTCCGTCTACAACGCCATCCGGAAGGCGGGCAAGGACCCCAAAGACGTATGGAAGGAGACCGACCAGGTGCGCACCGAGTACGGCCGTTCCATCGAGTACTCGCTGAACAGCCTCATCTCGTACGTGGAGAAGTACGGCAACAAGAACACCGTGCTCGTCTTCCTCGGTGACCACCAGCCCGTCGCGAAGGTCAGCGGCGACCACGCCAGCCGCGACGTACCGGTCGCGATCGTCGCCCACGACCCGGCCGTGATGGACCGAATATCCGGCTGGGGCTGGCAGGACGGCCTGAAGCCCGGTCCGAAGGCCCCGGTCTGGCGGATGGATACCTTCCGCGACCGCTTCCTGGAAGCCTACGGCCCGCAGCCCGGCTCCACCCCGGCCCGCACAGCCCGGTAACCGCTGGGGCGGACCCCAGGGACTCCCGGACGAGTCGACCTGCACGCCGGAGTGCGCCGCCGATGCCGATGCCGATGCCGATGCCGGCATCGCCCGCGGGCGGCCATTCGGCCCCAGGTCAGCGCGAGTGGAGGCGGAAGAGGCGGATGCGGCGCTCGACGCGGCTCTGATACGTGGCGTACGGCGGCCAGAACGCGAGGACCGCCGCCCACGTCTCCTCGCGCTCCGCCCCCTCGAGCAGCCGCGCCCGCACCGGAATGTCCCGCCCCTTCCAGCTGATCTCCGCCTCGGGGTTGGCCAGCAGGTTCGCGGTCCAGGCCGGGTGACCCGGCCGCCCGAAGTTGCTGCCGACCAGGACGAACGTCCCGCCGTCCTCCGGCATGCAGGCCAGCGGCGTGCGCCGCGGCTCCCCGCTCTTCGCGCCCGTGACCGTCAGGATCACGCCCGGCAGCATCTGCGCGCTCGGCAGCACCTTGCCGCGCGTCAGCCGGTGCACGGCCCGGTCCATGGCCGGGATCACGTACGGCGCGACCTTCGCGAAGAACCGCGTCGAGGACACCTTCTGGACCATCCGCTCTGCGGCGGACATCAGATCCCCACTCCCTGCGCGGCCGGGCCTGCGGCGGCGCCCGGGGCCGTGCCCCGAGCTGCAGCCTTCGCCGCATCGAAGAGTCCCGCCCGCTGTGCGGCGCGCGCCCGCAACCGGTGCACGGGACCGAAGAGCAGCTCGTCCGAGGCGGCCCGCTTGAAGTAGAGGTGCGCGTCGTGCTCCCAGGTGAAGCCCATGCCGCCGTGCAGCTGTACGGCCTCGCCCGCCACCGCTCGTAGCGCCTCCAGCGCCTGGGCGAGGGCCAGCCCGCCGACGGCCGGATCGGGTACGGCCGCCGGACCGCCCTCCGCCGAGTCGTCCCACGACGCCGCCTCGGCCGCCGCCCAAGCCGCGTAGTACGCCGCCGACCTCGCCGCCTGGATCTGTACGTAGAGGTCGGCCAGCCGGTGTTTGACCGCCTGGAAGGAGCCGATCGGGCGGCCGAACTGCTCGCGTGCCTTCACGTATTCCACCGTCCGCGCGAACGCCCCGTCCGCCGCTCCCACCGCTTCCGCCGCGAGGGCAGCGGCCGCCGAGCCGCCCAGCCGGGCCAGCGCACCCAGCACGTCCGCGCCCTTCTCCGGACCGAGCAACTCCCCTTCCACTTCCCGTAGTTCGATACGGGCGTGTGGCCGCGTCTCGTCGAGCGCGGTCCGCCGCGTACGGGTGAGCCCCGTGGCCCTGCTCCGCACGTCGTCGTCCTGTATGTCGTCCCGCACGACGAACAGCTGTGTGCGGCTGCGCGCGTAGCCGCCCGTGTGGGCGGCTACCACCAGCAGCCCGGCGCTGTGCCCGTCGAGCACCTGGTCGGCCTGCCCGTACAGCCGCCAACCGTCAGGCGTGCGCCGCGCCTGGACACCCCCGGCGCGCGCGCCGCCCGCCCAGTCGCCACCGTCGCCGCCGCTGTCGCCGTTGCCGCTGTCGCTGTCGCCGCCGTTGTCGCCGGTCAGGCCGAGGGCGAGGGGCAGGGCGCCGCCGGGCACGGCGAGCGTGGCGGTCAGCTCGCCGCCCGCGATGCGCGGCAGCAGCACGTCCCGCTGCTCCTCCGTCCCGAGGGCGGCGATGAGCGGCGCGGCGAGTACCGCGGTCGCCAGCAGCGGGGAGGGCAGCAGCACGCGCCCCGCCTCCTCGCAGGCGAGCGCCAGCTCGGCAGGACCGCAGCCCGCACCCCCGTATTCGGCGGGCAGCGCGAGCCCCGGCAGCCCGAGCTGCTCGCCGAGCTGCCGCCACAGACCCTCGTCCCACCCGGCGGGCGTGCGCACCGCGGCCTTGACCTCGTCGGGGCCGCACCGCTTGAGCAGCAGCTCGCGCAGCGTGCGGCGGATCTCGTCCTGCTCGGCGGTGAAGGCGGCGTCCATCGGCAAGCTCCTCCCACCCGGCCTGCTCCCACCGCTGCGCGCGCTGCACGGCGTGCAGGGAAACTTGATCTGACGGGCCGTCATGCTAGGCCGCCGAGAACCAGATGGACAGAGCCGCGCGGGAAGCGGCGCCCCCGTAATCTGATGTACCGTCAGATTCATGCCGAACGCGAACGTGAGCGCAGACGCGGACGCGACCCGCGCGACCCGCGCGATACGCACGACAGCCCCGACCCGTACCGGTAGCGGTACCGGTACCGGTAGCGCCCGCAGGGTCGCCGTCGTCGGCGTCGCCCTCGCGGACTGCGGCCGGGTCGACGAGCTCACGCCGTACGCCCTGCACGCCCAGGCCGCCCGCCGCGCACTCGCCGACTCCGGGCTCGACCGCGCGGTCGTCGACGGCTTCGCGTCGGCGGGCCTCGGCACGCTCGCCCCGGTCGAGGTGGCCGAGTACCTGGGCCTGAGGCCCACCTGGACCGATTCCACAGCGGTCGGCGGCGCCACCTGGGAGGTGATGGCCGCGCACGCCGCGGACGCCATCGTCGCAGGCCACGCCAACGCCGTACTCCTGGTGTACGGCTCCACGGCACGCGCCGACCTCAAGGCGCAGCGGCGCACCGCGAACCTCTCCTTCGGCGCGCGCGGCCCGCTGCAGTTCGAGGTCCCGTACGGCCACACGCTCATCGCCAAGTACGCGATGGCCGCCCGCCGCCATATGCACGAGTACGGCACCACGCTTGAGCAGCTCGCCGAGGTCGCCGTCCAGGCGCGCGCGAACGCCGCCCACAACCCGGCCGCGATGTACCGCGCGCCGATCACGGTCGACGACGTCCTGTCGGGCCCGTTGATCGCCGACCCCTTCACCAAGCTGCACTGCTGCATCCGCTCGGACGGCGGCTGCGCGGTGCTGCTGGCGGCCGAGGAGTACGTACCGGACACGGCGAAGGCGCCGGTGTGGGTGCTGGGCACGGGAACCTCGGTGTCGCACAGCGCCATGTCCGAGTGGGAGGACTTCACGGTCTCGCCTGCGGCGGTGTCCAGCCGCCTCGCCTTCGAGCGGGCCGGGGTCCGGCCGGACGACATCGATCTCGCCGAGATCTACGACGCGTTCACGTACATGACGCTGGTGACCCTTGAGGACCTGGGCTTCTGTGCGAAGGGCGAGGGCGGCGCGTTCGTCGGGAAGGGGCGGCTGCTGCGGGACGGCGACCTGCCGGTCAACACGGACGGCGGCGGCCTGTCCGCCTGCCACCCGGGGATGCGCGGGCTGTTCCTGCTGGTGGAGGCGGTACGGCAGCTGCGCGGCGAGGCGGGCGAAGGCCAGGTCCGCAAGGCGGGCGGCCGGCTCCCGGAACTGGCGGTGGCCTCGGGCACGGGCGGCTGGTTCTGCTCGTCGGGAACGGTCGTCCTGGGCAGCGACTGAGGACCACCGGCGGCGGCGCCGTAGCCGGGGCGCCGTAACGGGGGCGCCGTAGCCGGGGCGCCGTAGCGGGGGGCGCCGTAGCGGGGGGCGCCGTAGCGGGAACGGCCGCCCGGCCCGGATCCCGCACGTACGACCAGCGGTTGCTGAAGGCTGCCGAGTCCCTCGGACTCGCGGTCGCCGCGCCCCGCTGAACTCCTGGCCCTCGCCGGCAAGTTCTCAGCGGTTGCTCTCCGGCGGGACGCCGTGCCGGAAGACGGGTACGGGCGGGTCGCCCCGGAAGTGGACCCGCAGCTCCATGCCGATGCGGAGGTCGGACTCGCCACAGTCGACGATCTCCGTCATCATCCGCGGGCCCTCCGCGAGGTCGACGACCGCCGCGACGTACGGCACCCGGTCGCCGAACGGCGGCAGGTCGTTCCGGTGCACCACCGACCAGGTGTAGAGCGTGGCGCGGCCGCTCGCCTCCTCCCACGAGACGCTCTCGCTCCAACAGCGCGGGCAGAACTCCCGCGGGTAGTGGTGCGCCGTGCCGCAGTCGCCGCAGCGGCGGATGAGCAGCCGGCCCTCGGCGGCCGCGTCCCAGTAGGGCTGGGAGAAGGCATCCGTCTCGGGCAGGTCGTAGCGGGGCGGCACGGTCACGGGAAGAGCCCCCAGGCGCTGTCGAGCCGGCCGGGGCCGATGCGCGGCACGGCGAGCCAGTCGACTCCGCTGAGCCAGATCGTCTGCACGGGGCACACCCCTTCCGAACTTCCTGACGGTGCGTCAGTTCAGTAAGTTCAACGGATCCGGACGGCTTGGCGCAAGGGGTGGCGGAAGGAGCGAGGGTCGGCGGACGGAGCATGGGCGGCGGAAGGCCGGTGAAGGTAGCGGACCGTGATCGATCCGCAACCCATTCGGTATGAGCTCGACCGACGCACGGCAATCGTCCGGTCCTACGCTCACGCCCATGCCCGACATCACCCCCACGACCGCCACGGCTCACACGACCCGGCTGCGCAGTTCTCCCGTGTACGTCATCGGCGCCGGGCCCGGCGGGCTCGCCACCGCGGCCGCGCTGAGCGAGCGCGGCGTACGCACCGTCGTACTGGAGAAGTCCGGGGCGGTGGGCGCCTCGTGGCGCGGGCACTACGACCGGCTGGAGCTGCACACCACGCGCAGGCTGTCCGCCCTGCCCGGCCTGCCGATACCGCGGGCGTACGGGCGGTGGCTCAGCCGGGACGGCGTGGTGCGCTATCTGGAGGAGTACGCGGAGTACCACCGGCTGGAGATCGCCACGGGCGTGGAGGTGACCCGCATCGAGCGGTCCGGCCTCGGGGCGGAGCCGCAGTCCGAGGCGGAGCCCCAGCCTGGTGCACGGTCCGGCCGGCGAACTGGCTCAGGCTCCGGCTCGGGGTCCGACTCCGGCTCGCCCGGGCCTCGCTGGCTGCTGCGGGCGACCGGCGGGCGGGAGCTCGCGGCGGACGCGGTCGTCGTGGCGACCGGCTTCAACCACACCCCGTACGTGCCGGACTGGCCCGGCCGCGACGGCTTCCGCGGAGAGCTGCTGCACGCGGCCCACTACCGGAACGCCGAGCCGTACCGCGGCCGTGACGCTCTGGTCGTCGGCACCGGCAACACGGGTGCCGACATCGCCGTCGACCTCGCCGAAGGCGGCGCGGCGCGCGTGCGGCTGGCGGTGCGCACGGCGCCGCACATCGTGCGCCGTACGACGGCGGGCTGGCCCGCGCAGGCCACCGGCATCCTCGTACGGCGGCTGCCGCGCCGCGCGGTCGACCGGGCGGCACGGACGATGGCCCGTATCTCCGTCCCCGACCTCGGCCCGTACGGGCTGCCCCGCCCGGACACCGGCCTCTACTCCCGGGTCCTGGAGGGCGCGGTCCCGGTCCAGGACGTGGGTCTGATCGCCGCGATCCGGTCCCGGAAGGTCGAACCGGTCGCGGCCGTCGAGTCCTTCGAGGACGACAAGGCGATCCTCGCGGACGGGTCCCTGGTCACTCCGGATGTGGTCATCGCCGCCACGGGCTACCGGCGCGGCCTGGAGGACCTGGTCGGCCACCTGGACGTACTCGACGGCCGCGGCCGCCCCCGCTCCCACGGCCGCCGCCCCGCCACCCCCGGCCTCTACTTCACCGGCTACACCAACCCGATCAGCGGCATGCTCCGCGAACTGGCCATCGACGCCCGCAAGATCGCCCACGCGATCGCACGCGAGGCGGTACTGCGGGGCTGAGGCGGCGCGGCTGATGCGGCGCGGGCTGAAACGGCGGGGCTAAGGCGGCGCGGGTTGATGCGGCACGGCTGAGACGGCACGGGTTGATGCGGCACGGGTTGATGCGGCGCGGGCCGGGCTCCAGGCCGCCGGTCATGGTCGGCACGTCGGGACCCAGAACCGGAGTACGCCGCCGCGCTCGTCCTCCAGGACGCCGCCGCACGCCTCGATGACCTTGCGGGACGCCGCGTTGCCGGTATCGCAGGTGATCAGGGCCGGGTCGACGCCGAGCCGGGCGGCGAGGGGGAGCGCCTCGCGCAGCATGGCGGTGGCGTGGCCGCGGCGCCTGGCGGTGGGGCGGATGTCGTAGCCGATGTGACCGCCGAGCTCCAGCCAGTAGGACGTGAGCCGGTGCCGGATGGCGAGACGGCCGAGATAGGCATCGCCGTCCACGTACCAGAGGGTGGTGCATTCGACGTCGTACTGGAGCAGGCTCCGCGGCCCGTGGGTGAGGCGGAGCCGACCGAGGTACTCCGCGAAGACCCCGGGGTCGTGCCAGGTGAGGCCGTACTCGCGCAAGCTGACGCCGACGCTGGAGTCGTCGTCCGGGCCGCCGCGCCCTTCGGCGCGGAATTCCTCCATGGCGGCGAGGTACGAGGCGTGGACCCGGGCATCCGGGAGTATGAGCTGCGGCACCGGGTGAGTGTGCCGCCGCAGGCGGGGCGGTGGCACCTGGTTTTCCTGCGGGTGGGCGGGAAATGGCTGCAGGACTGTTCCTGACAGTGTGTCAGTTCAAGTAATCTGACAGAGCGTCAGCTATACGCGGAGCTCGACCGGTGGGCGCCGCGCGTCCCAATCGGCCATCGAGCAGGAGCGGGCGAGAACGATGCTTGGATCTACTCACGGCACCCTCACCACTCACTCCCGCCCGGCCCGCGTCGTGGCCTGCGGCGAGCTCCCCAGGTCCATGGTGCACAACGCCTCGGCCCCTGGCGAGGACCTGGACGTCAGCGGGCGCCCGCTGCACGCACCCGTGCCCGACCTGGACCGGTTCTTCCGGCCCGAGTCCGTGGCCGTCGTCGGGGCATCCGACAGCGAGGGCCGGCCCAACACCGGTATCACCCGGCGGCTCATCGACTGGTCCGAGCGGGTCGGCGCCCGCCTGCACCCCGTCAATCCGGGCCGCCCCACCGTCTTCGGCCTGCCCTGCCTCCCTTCCGTCGCCGATCTTCCCGAGCCTGTCGATCTCGCCGTACTGCTCGTCGCCGATCCCTTTCCCGTGATCGAGCAACTCGCCGAGACCAAGGTGAAGTTCGCGGTCGCCTTCGCGTCCGGCTTCGCCGAGACCGGCGAGGACGGAGCCGCCGCCCAGAACCGGCTCGCCGACGCCGTACGGCGCTCCGGCCGCCTGCGCCTGCTCGGCCCCAACACCAACCTCAACGCCTTCGAGGAGTTCCGCGAGGACCTCGAAGGCCCCGCCATCGCCCTCATCACACAGTCCGGTCACCAGGGACGCCCCGTCTTCGCCCTCCAGGAGCTGGGCATACGGCTCTCCCACTGGGCGCCGACGGGCAACGAGGCCGACCTGGAGACGGCCGACTTCATCTCGTACTTCGCCTCACAGCCCGAGATCGGTGCCATCGCCGCATATATGGAAGGGCTCAAGGACGGCCGCGGATTCCTCCTCGCCGCCGACCGGGCCGCCCGGAACAAGGTGCCGGTCGTGGCGGTGAAGGTCGGCCGCACTGAGACCGGAGCCCGGACGGCCGCCTCCCACACCGGCAAGCTCACCGGCGCGGACGAGGTGGTGGACGCGGCGATGCGGCAATTCGGCGTGATACGAGTCGACGGGCTCGACGAACTCCAGGACACGGCCGCGCTCCTCGCCCGAGCCCGCTCGCCGCGCGCCGACGGCGTCGCCGTCTATTCGATCTCGGGCGGCACGGGCGCGCACTTCGCGGACCTCGCCGCGGCCGCGGGCCTGAAGCTGCCCGCCCTCTCCGACGCGAAGCAGGCCGAACTCCACCAGTGGATACCGGAGTACCTCGGCGTCGCCAACCCGGTGGACAGCGGCGGACACCCGGTGGGCGACTGGCGCGGCCGGAAGATCATCGACGCGATCCTCGCCGACCCCGCCGTGGGCGTGCTGATCTGCCCCATCACCGGGCCCTTCCCGCCCATGAGCGACAAGCTGGCGCAGGACCTGGTGGACGCGGCGGAGGCCACGGACAAGCAGGTGTGCGTGGTGTGGGGCTCTCCGGTCGGCACCGAGGACGCCTACCGCACCACCCTCCTCGGCTCCTCCCGCGTCGCCACCTTCCGTACATTCGCCAACTGCATCACCGCCGTCCGCGCCTACCTCGGCCACCACCGGTTCGTATCCGGCTACCGCTCCCCCTTCGACGACGCGCCCCGCACGCTTTCGCCCTCGGCGCGCAAGGCGCAGGGCCTGCTGCGCACCGGCGAGCAGCTCAGCGAGCACGCGGCGAAGCAACTGCTGCGGGCGTACGGCATCCGCGTGCCGCGCGAGCAGCTCGTGACCAGCGCGGCCGCTGCCGTCAGGGCGGCGGGACTGGTCGGCTACCCGGTCGTCATGAAGGCCTCGGCCGCCCAGCTCGCCCACAAGACCGAACTGGGGCTTGTCAGGGTCGGTCTGACCTCGGCCAGCCAGGTCCGGGACGCCTATCGCGAGCTGACGGACATCGCCCGCTTCGAAGGGATCAAGCTGGACGGCGTCCTGGTCTGCCAGATGATCGAGCAGGGCGTGGAAATGGTCGTGGGCATGAGCCACGACAGCCTCTTCGGACCCACTGTGACGGTCGGCCTCGGCGGCGTGCTCGTGGAGGTGCTGCGGGACGCGGCCGTGCGCGTACCGCCGTTCGGCGAGGACCAGGCCCGAGCGATGCTGCGCGAACTGCGCGGCCACGCCCTGCTCGAGGGCGTGCGCGGCTCTCCGCCGACGGACGTCGACGCCCTGGTCGAGGTCGTCCTGCGCGTTCAGCGCATGGCCCTCGAACTGGGCGACGGCCTCGCCGAACTCGACATCAACCCACTGGTCGTACTGCCACGGGGCCAGGGCGCGGTGGCACTCGACGCGCTGGCCGTCTGCCGGTGAGCCGTGCGGCTCGCGCGGCGGGTCCGGCGGCTCCCCTCTCCGCGAGCAGCGGCGAAGCCGCGCTCCCGGAAACGGGGCCCCGCCGAGCGGGCGGGCGGGTCGGCGCGCGGATCGCCGCAGCGCCGGTGGATCCGCGGGTCGGCGCGCCGGGCCTTTCCCGCCCCCCGCGCGGGAAAGACGCGGCACGGCCCGCGGGCCGGTCGCACGCCGCCGTGCGGCGAACTGCCGCGCCGCCGCGGATGCAAGCGGACGCGTCCAACGTCGCCGTACGACAAGGAGCTTCAACATGACTGCCTCCCCCGAGAAGTCCCTGGAGACATTGGTACTGCACGCCACTGACAACGGCGTCTCGTGGATCACGCTGAACCGCCCGGAGGCGATGAACGCCGTCACCTGGGACCAGCGGGAACGCGTCATCGCGCTGCTCGAAGCGGCCTCCGCCGACCCGGACGTGCGGGCGGTCGTCATCACCGGTACGGGCAAGGGATTCTGCGCGGGCGCCGACCTGCGCGGCGGTCCTCCGGGCGGCGGGGCGGCAGGCGGAAGCGCTCCGGGCGGCAGCGACGGCAGCGACGGCGGCGGCGAGCGCGTCGCGGGCGATGTCGCCCGTACGATCCGCCGCGGCGCACAGCGGCTCGTCGCCGCGGTCCTCGACTGCGAGAAGCCGGTCATCGCCGCCGTGAACGGCACCGCCGCAGGCCTCGGCGCGCACCTCGCCTTCGCCTGTGATCTCGTGCTCGCCGCGGAAGCGGCCAAGTTCATCGAGGTGTTCGTGCGGCGCGGGCTCGTCCCGGACGGCGGCGGCGCGTATCTGCTACCCCGGCTCGTCGGTCCGCAGCGCGCCAAGGAGCTCATGTTCTTCGGCGACGCGCTGCCCGCCCCCGCCGCGGAGCACCTGGGCCTGGTCAACCGGGTCGTGCCCGCCCACGACTTGGAGAAGACGGCCCGCGAGTGGGCCGGGCGCCTCGCCGAGGGCCCGACGCGCGCCCTCGCCCTCACCAAGCAGCTGGTCAACGCCTCACTCGACGCCGACCGCGCGGCTGCCTTCGCCGCGGAAGCCGCCGCTCAGGAGATCAACATGACGACCGCCGACGCGCGTGAGGGCGTCGCCGCGTTCGTGGAGCGCCGGCCTCCGAACTACCGCGGACGCTGAGGTTCCGGTCTGGAGCGTCCGGAGCTTCCAATCTGACGGCCCGTCAGGTTCAATGGGGGGCATGATGGGACACGCTGGCATGGCGGCCGCCGCCGTGCGCTATCTGCGCTCGGTCGGTTCGCCGACCTCCGCCGGACGACCGGTCGAACCGCTCCCCCGGCCCGACCTGCGGGCCGTTCGGGAGGACGAGCGGCTGCCCGTCGACCCGGCCGAGTTCCGCCGCGTACTGGGCAACTTCGCGAGCGGGGTCACGGTCATCACGGCCCCCGGCACTGCGGACGAGACCCCTGAGGACGATCGCAACCCTCAGGGCGGTCCGGCGGATCATGAAGGCGACCACGGCCGCCCCGCGGGCTTCGCGTGCCAGTCCTTCGCCTCGCTCTCCCTCGACCCGCCCCTGGTCGCCTTCATGGTCGGCCGGACGTCCACGACCTGGCCGCGCATCGCCCGCGCCGGGGCCTTCTGCGTGAACATCCTGGGCGCGGAACAGGGCGGGCTGTGCCGCGACTTCGCGGTGAGCAGCGACCGGCGCCCCGACAAGTTCGCGGGCGTCGCGTACGACGCCGCGCCGGCGACGGGCTCACCGCGCCTCGCGCGCGTGCCGGCGTGGATCGACTGCACGATCCACGCCGTGCACACCGGCGGCGACCACCTGATCGTCGTGGGCCGCGTCGAGGCGCTGGGCGCGGACGAGGACGCCTCTGCGGCAGGACCGCTGCTCTTCCACCGCGGGGCGTTCGGCGGCTTCACCTCCTGACCGAACCGCCCGTCCGGGCACGGTCGACCGCCCGTCCGGGCACGGTCGACCGCCAAGTCAAGGCGCGATCGACCGCCCGTCAGACCGTTGCCACGCGCGCGTGGTCCGGGCGGCGCCGGATCACCAGCGCCATCAGAGCCGCCGCGGCGCACAGCGCTCCCGAGGTGTACCAGGCCGTGTTGTACGAGCCCGTGACGTCCCGGACCACGCCCGTCAGGAAGGCGACGACGCCCGCTCCGACCTGGTGGGAAGCCAGGACCCAGCCGAAGACGATCGCGCCGTCCTCGCCGAAGTGCTCCCGGCACAGAGCCACCGTGGGCGGCACGGTGGCGACCCAGTCGAGACCGTAGAAGACGATGAAGAACAGCATCGGCGGGTGGACCGAGTCGGCCAGCAGCAGCGGCAGGAACATCAGGGAGACGCCGCGCAGGGCGTAGTAGACGGCGAGCAGCCGCCGTGAGTCGTAGCGGTCGGTGAACCAGCCGGAGGCGACCGTGCCGACGAGGTCGAAGACGCCGATGACGGCGAGGAGGCTCGCGGCCGCGGTGACCGGCATGCCGTGGTCGTGCGCCGCGGGCACGAAGTGGGTGCCGATCAGGCCGTTGGTGGAGGCCCCGCAGATGGCGAAGGTGCCCGCCAGCAGCCAGAAGACCTTGGTGCGGGCCGCCGAGCGCAGCGCGCCGAGGGCGCGCCCCGCGGCTCCGCCCGCCCCCGTTCCCGCCGTCGCGCTCGAAGCCGCGGCCGCACGCTCGGCCTCGTCCTCGTCCCCGGGCCCGGCGCCATAGCGGGTCGTGCCGGCGTCCCGCGGATGGTCCCGCAGCAGCCACAGCACCAGCGGTACGACGGCCAGCGCCGCGAAGGTCACGGCGAGCGTCGCCGTGCGCCAGTCGTAGCGCTCGGCGAGCCAGGCGACGAGCGGCAGGAAGACCAGTTGCCCGGCCGCGCCACCCGCCGTCAGCACGCCCGTGACCAGGCCGCGGCGGGCCACGAACCAGCGGTTCACGACGGTGGCGACGAAGGCCAGCGCCATGGAGCCGGTGCCAAGGCCGACCAGGACGCCCCAGCACAGGACGAGCTGCCAGCTGGCGTTCATGAAGACGGTCAGCCCGCTGCCCGCCGCGACGAGGAGGAGCGCGGCGGTCACGACCTTGCGCATGCCGAAGCGTTCCATCAGCGCGGCGGCGAAGGGCGCGGTCAGGCCGTAGAGCATCAGGTTGATCGAGACGGCCGCCGAGATCGTGCCGCGCGACCAGCCGAACTCCGCGTGCAGCGGGTCGATCAGCACGCTCGGTGCCGCCCGGAAGGACGCCGCACCGACGAGGGCGGTGAAGGAGACGACGGCGACCCACCAGGCGCGGTGGATGCGCGGACCGCGACGGCCTGCGGCCTGGGGGCTGTGGTGGTCTTCACGTGCGGGGAGCTGAGGCGTCTGCGTCACCGGACCAGCATCAGTGGCCCGGCCCCGGTAATCGAGTGGCCCGAAGGACACGGTCCGCTAGGATCGGGCCACCAGGGCCCTCAAAGGGCCCGGCCAGCCGCTGAGGGAGAGGGGGCCGCCGCCATGCCGCAGGAGGCCACGCGCGCGAAGCGCGGCACGCGCCCGCACCGGGTGGCCGTGCTCGTGCTCACCGGAGTCATCCCGTTCGAACTCGGCATCCCCTACCGGATCTTCGGCAAGGCCACGTCCCCCGAGGGGCGCAGCCTCTACGAGGTCGTCACCTGCGCACCTGAGCCCGGCCTGGTCCGTACGGACGCCGACTTCACGATCACCGTCGAACACGGCCCCCAGGCCCTGGCCGAGGCCGACACCGTCGTGATCCCGGCCTCCTACGAGCTGGGCCCTGTCTACGAGGAGGGGAGGCTGACCGAGCCGCTGGCCGCCGCCCTCGCGCGCGTGCGGCCGGGAGCCCGCATGGTGTCCATCTGCACCGGCTCCTACGTGCTGGCGGCCGCGGGGCTGCTCGACGGGCGGCCCGCCACCACCCACTGGCGCAGCACCGACCACTTCCAGCAGCTCTTTCCGCAGGTCAAGGTCGACCCGGACGTGCTGTTCGTGGACGACGGGGACGTGCTCACCTCCGCCGGTGTGGCCTCCGGGATCGACCTGTGCCTGCACATCGTGCGGCGCGACCACGGCACGTCCGTCGCGAACGAGGTCGCGCGCCGCAGCGTGGTGCCGCCGTACCGCGACGGCGGCCAGGCCCAGTACATCCAGCGCCCGGTTCCCGAGCCGCAGCGGGCCACCACGGCAGCCGCCCGAGCCTGGGCGCTGAGCCGGCTCGACCGGCCCATCCAACTGCGTGACATGGCCGAGCAGGAGGCGATGAGCGTACGGACCTTCACCCGGCGGTTCCGGGAGGAGACCGGCGTCAGCCCGGGGCAGTGGCTGCTGCTGCGGCGGGTGGAGCGGGCCCGGCATCTGCTGGAGGAGACGGATCTGCCGGTGGACCGGGTCGCGCGGGACGCGGGCTTCGGCACGGCGCAGTCGCTGCGCCAGCACCTGCAGGCCGCCCTCGGTGTCTCCCCCACCGCGTACCGCCGTACTTTCCGGGCCGCCGCGGCCGCCGCCGGGAGTTGAGCCCCCGGGTGGCCCTGCCCGCCCCTTCCCTTAACCAGAGGCTTCGCCCCCTGGACCCCTCGGGTCTGGGGCCTGGGGCATGGACCCCAGGCCCGCGGCCTGGGGCGGAGGCCCAGTTCCGGGCCCTGGAATTCGGGTCCCTAGAAGGTGAGCACGCCCCGGGCCACGCGCCCGTGGTGCGCGTCGTCCGCGGCCTTGGCGAAGTCCTCCACCGGGTAGGTCTCGGTGACGAGTTCGTCCAGCATCAGCCGCCCCGCGCGATACAGCTCCGCATAGAGGCCGATGTCGCGCTGCGGGCGCGAGGAGCCGTAGCGGCAGCCGAGGATGGACTTGTCGAGATACATCGAGGAGACGAGGAAGGACGCCTCCTCGGTGGCGGGCGGGACGCCGAGCAGCACCGCCTGGCCGTGCCGGTCGAGGAGGTCGACGGCCTGCCGGATGAGCCTGGTGTTGCCCACGCACTCGAAGGCGTGGTCCGCGCCCGTGGGCAGGATCTCCTTCACGGCGGCCGAGGTGTCGGGGACGGCGGAGGCGTCGATGAAGTGCGTCGCGCCGAAGCGGCGGGCCACGGCTCCCTTCGCCGGGTTGGCGTCCACGGCGACGATGGTCAGCGCGCCCGCGATCCGGGCGCCCTGGATCACGTTCAGCCCGATGCCGCCGGTGCCGATGACCAGCACCGTATCGCCGCGGTCGACCTTCGCCCGGTTGAGGGCGGCGCCGACGCCGGTCAGCACGCCGCAGCCGATGAGGGCGGCCGAGGTGAGTGGAATATCCGGGTGGATCCTGACCGCCTGGACCGCTTTGACGACCGTGCGCTCGGCGAACGCGGAGTTGGAGGCGAAGTTGTGGAGGGGCCGCCCGCCGCGCGAGAAAGGCCGGCCGGGGCGGCCGATGGAGGCCCGGCACATGGTGGGGCGGCCGCGGTCGCACTCGGCGCAGGCGCCGCAGTTGGCGAGGGTGGACAGGGCGACGTGGTCGCCGGGCGCCACGTGCCGGACGCCTTGGCCGACCGCCTCGACGATGCCCGCACCCTCGTGGCCGAGCACGACGGGCACGGGGAAGGGGATCGTGCCGTCGACGACGGAGAGGTCGCTGTGGCACAGGCCCGCCGCCCGTATGCCGACCAGCACCTCGCCGGGGCCGGGGTCGCGAACTTCCAGGTCGTCGACGACCTGCGGCTGACGGCCGTCGAAAATGACACCTCTCACGGCTGCTGATCCCTTCAGGATGGCCAGACGACGGACTGGAGCTCGCTGTAGGCGTGCAGGCCGAACGAGCCGCCGTCGCGGCCGACTCCGCTGTCCTTGAATCCGCCGAAGGGCGTCTCGGGGTGGCGCTGCACGGTGTTGATGCCGACGTTCCCGCTGCGCAGCCGGGCGGCGAGCGCCCAGGCGCGGCCCGCGTCGGCGCTGAACACGTAGTCGTAGAGGCCGTACGGGGTGCCGTTGGCGATACGGACCGCGGCGTCCTCGTCGTCGAACGGGATGGCCACCACGACCGGGCCGAACAGCTCCTCCTGCGCGACGGTCATGCCGGGCGTGACGTCGGTGAGGAGCGTGGGGACGACGTAGAAGCCGGTCTTCGTCTCCGGGCGCTCGCCGCCGGCGGCGAGACGGGCGCCCTGGTCGCGCGCTCCCGCGACGTACGCCTCGACGCGATCGCGCTGGGCGGCGGAGATCAGCGGGCCGACGATCGTGGAGTTATCCACAGGGTCCCCGACGGTCAGTGCGGATGCGTAGGGTTGGAGACCGGCGACGACCTTCTCGTACAGCGATCGATGGACGAGGACGCGGGTCGGCGCCGTGCAGATCTGACCGCTGTGGAACGACCAGGTAGAACCGACTGCCCCGATCGCCGACTTGATGACCTTCTCGTCGGCGTCCTCCAGCACGATGGCCGCGCCCTTGCCGCCCAGTTCCATAAGGGTGCGCTTCATCGTCTCGCCTGCGGACCGGGCAATCCGCTTTCCCACGGCAGTCGACCCAGTGAAGCTGATCATGTCGACATCCCGGTGCGCGACCAGCGCCTGACCGGCCGCCGCGCCCGAGCCGGTGACGACGTTGAACGCGCCGTCGGGCAGCCCGGCCTCCTGGAGCAGCGGGCCCAGCTCCAGGCAGCCCAGCGGGTCCTGCGGGGCCGGCTTGGCGACGACCGTGTTGCCCATGGCCAGGGCGGGCGCGACTTTGCCCGCGAGATTGACGATCGGGAAGTTGTAGGAGGTGATGCAGCCGACGACACCCACGGGTCGGCGGACGGCCGCGGCGCCGATGAGCCCGCCGGGCGCGAGCGGGCTCGAGGCGACGGGCTGCGGTGCGAGCGGGATGGTTGCGGGCTCGAGGGCGCCGCGCGCGTAGCGCCGGAAACGGTCGGCGGCGGTGGGGACTTGCATCGTCGAGGCGACGCGCATCGTCGAGCCCGTCTCGGCCTGCAGGAGCGGTACAAGGTCCTTGGCGCGCTCGGTCAGCAGGTCGGCGATGCGGTCGAGCACGGCGGCGCGCTCGCGCGGCTCCGTGCGCGACCACTCCTCGTACGCGGCCCTGGCGGCGGCGACGGCCTCGCCGACCTCCGAGTCGGACGCTTCGGGGGCCTCGCCGACGACCTCCTCGGTCGCCGGGTTGACGACGGGGTAGTGGCCCGTCACCGGTGCCCGCCAGGAGCCGCCGATCCAGTGCTGGTACGTCGTCGTCATCGGGATTCCTTCGGCAAGCCGAGCACACGCTCGGCGATGATGTTGCGCTGGATCTCGTCCGAGCCGCCGTAGATGGTGTCGGCGCGGGAGAAGAGGAACAGGCGCTGCAACGGGTCGAGTTCGTACGGGCGGTCGGCCGACCAGTCCGCAGGGCCGAGCGCTGCCGCCGCGCCGCGCACCTGCATGGCCAGCTCGCCGAGCCGCTGGTGCCAGCCGCCCCACAGCAGCTTGGCGACGCTGGGGGCGCCGGGGCCGGCGGCCGCGCGCCCGGCGGCGGGGCGGTCCCCGGCGGCCTTGCGCCCGGCGGGGCGGTCCCCGGCGGAGGGGTCCCCGGCCGCTGTGCCCAGGGTGCGCAGGGCGTTCCAGCGCATGGTGCGGAGCTCGGCCCACTGGCGCACGAGCCGGTCCCGCAGGACCGGGTCCTGCGCGGCGCCGGTCTCCAGCGCCAGCCGCACGACCTGGTCCAGCTCTTCGGCGAAGCCGATCTGCTGGACCAGGGTGGACACGCCGCGCTCCCACGCGAGGAGGCCCATGGCGACGCGCCAGCCGTTGCCGGGACCACCGACCAGGTGCTCGGCGCGCGCCACCGCGCCGTCGAAGAACACCTCGTTGAACTCGGCGGTGCCGGTCATCTGACGGATCGGCCGGACCTCGATCCGGCCCGGCTGGTCCATCGGCACGAGAAGGAAGGAGAGTCCGTGATGACGTTGTGAGCCGGGCTCCGTCCGGGCGAGGACGAAGCACCAGTCCGCGTGCTGCGCGAGGGAGGTCCAGATCTTCTGGCCGGTGATCCGGTACGTGCCGTCGGCCGGGTCGCGGACCGCCGCCGTCCGGAGCGCGGCGAGGTCGGAGCCCGCGTCTGGCTCGCTGTAGCCCTGGCACCAGAGTTCATCGCCGCGGGCGATGGCGGGCAGGAAACGGTCCCGCTGGGCCGCGTCCCCGTACGCGATCAGCGTGGGCGCGAGCAGGTTCTCGCCGATGTGGCCGACCCGGCCCGGGGCTCCCGCGCGGGCGTACTCCTCGGCCCAGACGACCTGTTGGGTCAGGGTGGCGGCCCGGTTGCCGTAGTCGCCGTAAGTGCGGTCCCAGCCGAGGCCGATCCAGCCGGCGGCGCCGAGCTTGCGCTCCCACGTACGGCGGGTGGCTACGCGCTCGTGCTCGCTGCCGGGGCCGCCGCGGCTGGTGGCGTCGGCGTACGCGCCGACGGGGTGCGCGTCGAACCAAGCGCGCGCCTCGGCGCGGAAGCGCTCGTCCTCGGGCCCGAAGCTGAAGTCCACGCCGCTCTCCCCTCACTCCCCGCGCTCAGCACGGGGGTTGGTCTCCCAGCCGCACGCCCTTGGCAAGCGGGGTAAGGAGGTAAGACCGCACCGGAGGTGCGGTAGCCAGGTGGCCACGTGCCCCTGTGCCCCTGTGCCCAGGTGCACACGTGCCCAGGTGCACACGTGCCCAGGTGCACACGTGCCCAGGTGCACACGTGGCCAGGTGGCCAGGTGGCCAGGTGCGCTCGTCGGCGCAAAGTCACGCGTTGGGACGGTCCTTGCGTGCCGCTGCGGCTGTCATTGCCTCCAGTTGGGCCAGCAGGGGCATGGGGTCCGTCCCCACCGACCCCGGGAGGAAGTCCGCGATCTTCTCCGGGGTCCAGGAGCCCTCCGCGTAGGCGGAGCGCAGTTCTCGCGGCTGGGCCCAGACCGCGATCTTGGGGCCCGCGATCGTGTAGACCTGCCCGGTGATCTTCGCTTCCTTCGCACGTTCGCTGAGCAGGTAGACGACGAGTGCCGCGACGTCCTCGGGCTCGCCGATCTCCTGCAGTTCCATCGGCACGTTGGCCGACATCCGCGTCCGGGCCACCGGCGCCACGCAGTTCGCGGTCACGCCGTACTTGTGGAGCCCGAGCGCCGCGCTGCGCACGAGTGAGATGATTCCGCCCTTGGCCGCCGAGTAGTTGGCCTGGGAGACGCTGCCCTGATGGTTGCCGCTGGTGAAGCCGATCAGCGTGCCGCCGCCCTGCCTGCGCATGACCGCGGATGCGGCTCGGAAGACGGTGAAGGTGCCCTTCAGGTGGGTGGCGACCACCGGGTCCCACTCCTCCTCGCTCATGTTGAAGAGCATCCGCTCGCGCAGAATCCCGGCGACGCACACGACGCCGTCGATCCGCCCGTACCGGGACAGCGCGAGGTCGACGACCCGCTGCCCGCCCGCCATCGTCGAGATGTCGTCGGCTACGGCGACCGCATCTCCCGCTCGTCGCCCACCGCCACCCTCAGCGGAAGCGCTGTGCGCCCCATAATTTCCCGCCTCGATCTCCTTGACCACGGCCTCGGCGACCTCGCTGGCCGGTTCTGCGCCCTCGATCGAGACGCCGTAGTCGTTGACGACGACCTTCGCGCCCGCTGCCGCGCAGGCCAGCGCGACCGCCCGTCCGATGCCGCGACCGGCGCCCGTGACGGCGACGACCTTGCCTGCCAAGAAGTTCCCCACGCCGCGCCCCTTCCCGCAGTTTCTGACGGACCGTTAGATTCTCGGTAGAGGCAGCCGCAAGCACAAGCCCCATACGGCAATCGGCGCTCGACGCTTCGCATGGACCCCCTTTCCGCCACGGAGTACTCGGCATGGACCCCCCGCCACGGAGTACTCGGCATGGACCCCCCGGCACGGAGTACTCGGCATGGACCCCCCGGCATGGGGCAGTCGACATGCGGCACTCGGCATGAGGCGTTTGACACGCGGCACTCGACATTCGGCACTCGACATTCGACATTCGGCGTTCGGCAAGGAGGAGTGAGCCCATGGCACTGCCGCCGGAGTTCCAGGACATCGCCAAGCGTGTGAACAACTGGGGGCGATGGGGCGAGGCCGATGAGATCGGCACGCTCAACCTCATCACCGGGGACGTGGTCCGCGCGGCCGCCGCCACCGTGCGCAGCGGCCGCCGCGTCCCCCTCGCGCTCCCGCTCCAGCAGGACGGCGTGCAGACCGGCATGATCCCCGGCCGGACCAACCCGCTCCACACCATGATCGCCGTCAACCAGCAGATATTCGGCCCCGGTACGGTCGCCACCAGCGACGACACCGTGACCATGGCGCTCCAGGCGGCCACCCACTGGGACGCCCTGACCCATGTCTCGCACTCGGGGCGGATCTACAACGGCCGCCCCGCCGACTCGATCACCGCCCACGGCCGCTCCGCCTTCAGCGGCATCGAGAAGGCCCGCCACATCGCCTCGCGCGGCATCCTGCTGGACGTCGCCCGCACCCTCGGCAAGGACCGCCTCGACGGCGACCACGCCGTCACGCCGGAGGACCTGGAAGCCGCCGAGGAACTGGCGGGCACCCGCGTCCGTGCCGGCGACATCGTGCTCGTACGAACCGGTCAGATCCAGCAGTACCTGTCGGGCGACAAGCACGGGTACGCGTTCCCGTCCCCCGGCCTCTCGGTCCGCTGCCCCGAGTGGTTTCACACCCGCGATGTCGCCGCCGTCGCGAACGACACCCTCACCTTCGAGCTCTTCCCGCCGGAGATCGAGAACCTCTGGCTGGCCGTCCACGCCCTCGACCTCGTCGAAATGGGCATGCTGCAGGGCCAGAACTGGAATCTGGAGGAGCTGTCGGAAGTCTGCGCCGAGGAGCGGCAGTACGCGTTCCTGCTGTCGGCGATGCCCGAGCCGTTCGTCGGCGGGACCGGGGCTCCTGTCGCGCCCGTTGCGATCCTCTGAAGGCCCGCCCAGCCCCTCGGGGTTCAGGCCGGTCGGGTGGCGGCGCGCTCATGCGCACCCCGAGCACGGCACAGCGGACCGCCACCCGGCTCCGGCTGCCCAGGCGGGCCTGCGCTCGCTCACAGCGGCCGCACCGGACCCACGACCCGCACTCGCCAAGGAATCATTGCCAGAAGGCCAGGTCGTCCCTCGACGTCCCCTCGCGACGAATCGCTGCCCCCAAGGGTGATCAAGTGAACACTGGACGTCAACACCTGGTCTGGACTTTGTCGATTATGCCCTATTTGTGACGGCGCATTGCGATTCGTGCACGCCTGTGCCCAACGAGCGCCTCACCGGCTGGACCACCGGCTGCTTCACCGGCTGTTCCACGGACTGCTTCGCCGGCTGAGCCATGGGCTGCCCCACCGGCTTCCGCTCCGCGCGGTCGACTTCGCACCAGATTCTCTTACCGCCGCCTTCCGGGTGCCAGCCCCACCGGTCGGCGAGACCGGTGACCAGCTCCAGGCCGCGCCCGTTGGTGTCGTCACCCTCCGCGTGCCGCGGCTTCGGCGCATGGGCGCTGCGGTCGGCGACCTCGACCCGTACGGTCTCGCATGCGGCCTCGCGGACGATCCCCTTCCCCGTTCCCGTCCCCGCGCGCGCCGTTCCCGAGCCCACCGCTTCCGCGCCCGCCGCTTCCGAGCCCGCCGTCTCCGCGCGCGCCGCCCCGGCCTCCGCTCCCACGTCGGGGAGCTGCATCCGCAGCACGGCCGGACAGCCGGTGTGCACCACGGCGTTGGTGACCAGCTCCGAGATGAGCAGGATCAGTGTCTCGGCGAGCGGTTCATCAGGCCCTATTCCGGACCCGGCGAGCCGCGAACGAGCCCACCTCCGGGCCCGCCCCACCTCCGCGGGGTCGGGCCGCACCTCCAGCTGAACCTGAAGCACCTGCACCTGCACCGCTCACACCATCCGAACCGGCGGACACATCGCCTCGCGCCTCCACGAGATCACGGTCCGTGACCTCCGCGGAGAACAGCATGGTTGACGTACAGTCACCCCAACAAGCGCTTCAGGCATATTCCGGCGCAATGGAGTATGCGTGCTGCATACTGTGCGGCGCGCGCTGCGGGGAGTCGAAAAAGGGGGCATATCGTGCCCCCACCCGGCGCGAGCGGCATACATTCGCCACCCCGGCCTCGCCACACTGGCCACTCCGGGATAGTTGCGCCTCAGAACCACTCGCACCCGAGGCAGCGTACCGGAGCCTGCCGCCGACTCCCCCCTGTGACGAGTCACGTATAGGACACAACCCGATATCGACGCTCAGTGACGCTCCTGGTCGAACTCGGGTGAATCACTCGGACATTTCGCCGATGAGCTCATGCGCCAGGACATCCTTCGCCGGCAAGGCCCTCGGCGAGAACATCCTCCGCCTCGGCAGCCGACTGCCACTGCGAGGCCCGCACCCAGGCCCGCTTGAGATGCAGATGGACATCCGCCTCCCAGGTAAAGCCCATCCCGCCGTGAACCTGAAGGCAGTCGCGGGCGTTGCGCACGGCGGCCTCGTCCGCGAGGAGCTTCGCGGCGGCGGTGTCGTACGCGACCCCGGTCACGGCAGCGGCATATACGGCGCTACGGGCGATTTCCGCACGTACCAGCATCTGGGCGCACAGGTGCTTGACGGCTTGGAAGGCGCCGATGGGCTGCCCGAACTGTTCGCGTTCGCCCGCGTACTGGACGGCCATCTCGACCGTGCGGGAGGCGCTCCCGAGCTGCTGCGCCGCCGTGAGCAGGGCGGCCTCGCGCCGGAGCGGGCCGGCTGCGGTCGCCGCGGCGACCGCTGCCTCCCGCGGCCCGCACGCGCGGCCACCGGGCGTCCTCGCGCCGCCGCCCGTCCGGCGCGCTTCCCGGGTCGCCACGCGGGCGACGCCACGCTCGACGCGGTGCAGCGGTGTGGCGGGGTCGACGGAGCGCATCGGCGCGGCCTCGACGCCGTCCGGCCGCAGCACGTTCACGCCCACGCCCACGTCAACCACTCCATCTACGCCATCCACGTCATCCACGTCATCCACAACGAGTAGGGCATCCGCCGAGGCCAAGTGCTCGACCGCGACCGGCCCGTCGGCGCTGCCCGAAATGTCGACGGCGGTCACCACCGCCTCACCGGTGGCCGCCCCCTCGACCAGTCCCGCGGCCAAGTGCGTCGCGACGAGCGGCCCCGGCAGCAGCGCCCGCCCCGCCTCCTCAAAGACGAGCACGGCCTCGGGCAGCCCCAGCCCCACCCCGACCCCGCCCTCCTCCTCTGCCAACCGCAGCGCGAAGAAGCCCGCTTCACCGAGCTCGCGCCACAGCCCCCGGTCGAGGCCCCGGTCGAATCCCCGGTCGACGTCGAGGCCCCCGCCATCCACTGCAGCCCGCAGCCGACCGCGCGGGAAGCGCCCCGCCAGCAGTTCCCGGAACCCCTTCCGCACCGCCTCCTGGTCCTCCGTCAGCCGGAAGTCCACCGCACCCTCACCCCGCTCAACACCCCACTCACCCTGCTGACCGCCCCACCGCCTCACCGCCCGCACCGCCTCACCGCCCCTTCGGAAGGCCGAGGATCCGCTCGGCGACGATGTTCTGCTGGATCTGCGACGTGCCCGCCGCGATCGTGTACGAGAGCGACGACAGCCGGTCCGCGACCCATTCCTGCTCCGCGTCCAGCGCGCCCACCGCCCCCAGCACCTCCGCCGCCGCGTCGTACAGCTCCTGCCGCGCCTTCGAGTACCGGAGTTTGAAGACCGAGCCGCCGACGCCCGGCACGCCCCCGCGCGCGCTGTGCTCCGCCTCGCTCACGTTCCACTGCGTCAGCCGCCACAGCGCCGTGAACTCCGCCGCCAGCCGCCCCAGCCGCCGCCGCAGGCCGTCGTCGTCCCAGCGGCCGTTCGCCCGTGCCGCCCGCGCCAGCTCGCCCAGCACCCGCCGGCAGGCGACGACCTCGCCCACAAAGGCCGTTCCGCGTTCGAAGGAGAGGGTCACCATCGTGACTCGCCACCCGTCGTTCTCCTCCCCGACCCGGTACGAGACCGGCACCCGCACCTCGTCCAGGAAGACTTCCGCGAACTCCTCCGACCCCGCGAGGGTGCGCAGCGGCCGTACGGTCACCCCGTCCGCGTCCATCGGCATCGCCAGCCATGTGATCCCCCGGTGCCTGGGCGCGTCCGGGTCCGTACGGACCAGCAGTTCGCACCAGTCGGCGACCTCAGCATGCGAGGTCCAGATCTTGGACCCGCTGACCACGTACGAGTCCCCGTCCCGTACCGCCCGTGTCCGCAGCGCCGCCAGGTCGGAACCGGCGTCCGGCTCGCTGAAGCCCTGGCACCAGACCTCCTCGCCGCGCAGGATCGGCGGCAGCCAGCGCCGCCGCTGCTCGTCCGTCCCCTCCGCGGCGATCGTCGGCCCGGCGTGCAGCAGCCCGACGAAGTTCGCCCCGACGTACGGCGCTCCCGCCCGCTCGGTCTCCTCCAGGAAGATCAGGTGCTGCGTCGGGGTGGCGCCCCGCCCGCCCGCGTCGGCGGGCCAGTGCAGGCCCGCGTACCCAGCGTCGTACAGCGCCCGCTGCCAGCCCAGGTCGTACGCCCTGCGCCCCGGCCAGTCCCCGGGCGATGGCTTCGGCGGCAGCCCCGGCAGCACCTTCCCCAGCCACGCCCGCAGTTCGCGCCGAAAGGATTCCTCTTCGTCGCTGTACGTGAGATCCATCAGCGCCCGCGGCCCAGATCACGTTCCAGCTCCATCGCTGCCTCCGGCTTTCCCTCAATTTCTGATGCATCGTCAGATAAGAGGAGGCTAGCCCCCGGCCCCCTGGACCGACAAGGCGCAGACCGTCTACGCTCCCCGCAGCATCTGACGAACCGTCAGCGAATGGCCAGATAGGGGGCCCGAATGAACGACACGGCACACGACCTGGCGGGCGCGGCGACCCTCTGGGAGCTGGTGGAGCGGCGCGCGGCCCTCACCCCCGACGCACCGGCCCTCCTCCAGGCCGCCGCATCCCCGCACGACGACCGGCGGCTCACCTTCGGCGAGCTGCGCGCGGACGCGGAACGGGTGGCCGCAGGGCTCTACGAGATGGGCGTGCGGCCCGGGACGCCGTTCGCCTGGCAGCTCCCCACCCGCATCGAGACGGTGGTGCTGTCGATGGCGCTCGCCCGCCTGGGCGCCGTACAGAGCCCGGTCATCCCCATCTACCGCGACCGCGAGGTGGGCTTCGCGCTGCGCACGGCCGAGGCGGAGTTCTTCGCGGTGCCCGGCGAGTGGCGCGGCTTCGACTACGCGGAGATGGCGCGCCGCATCCCGGACCCCCCGCGCCTCGTCGTGGCGTACGACTCGCTGCCCGAGGCGGACCCCGCGGTCCTGCCGGACCCGCCCTCCTCCGGCACCGACGTCCGCTGGATCTACTGGACCTCGGGCACCACCTCCGATCCCAAGGGGGTCCTGCACACCGACCGCAGCCTGATCGCGGGCGGCTCCTGCCTGGCCCACGCGCTGCGCCTCACGCCCTCCGACGTCGGCTCGATCGCCTTCCCGTACGCGCACATCGGCGGGCCGGACTATCTCGTGATGCTGCTGCTGTACGGCTTCCCGGCCGTTCTGCTGGAGCAGTTTGCGCTGCCCGGCTCCCTCGATGCGTACCGGCGGCACGGCGTCACCGTCGCGGGCGGCTCGACCGCCTTCTACTCGATGTTCCTGAACGAGCAGCGCAAGGACCCGTCCCGCAGGCTCATCCCCTCGCTGCGGCTGCTGGCGGGCGGCGGCGCGCCGAAGCCGCCGGAGCTGTACTGCGAGGTGGTGGCGGAGCTGGGCTGCAAGCTGACCCACGGCTACGGGATGACCGAGGCGCCGATGATCACCATGGGTTCGCCCGACGACACGGAGGAGCAGCTCGCCCGTACCGAGGGGCGGCCGCCGGAGGCGATGGAGATCCGGATCGTCGACGGCGAGGTGCGGCTGCGCGGCGAAGCGGTCTGCCAGGGCTACACGGACCCGGCCCAGACGGCCGCCGCCTTCGACGAGTACGGCTTCTTCGTCACCGGCGACCTGGGGCATGTCCGGGATGACGGGCATCTGGTCCTCACCGGGCGGCTGAAGGACGTCATCATCCGCAAGGGCGAGAACATCTCGGCAAAGGAGATCGAGGAACTGCTGTATCAGCACCCCGGGGTGGGGGATGTCGCGGTCATCGGGCTTCCGGACACGGAGCGCGGGGAGCGGGTGTGCGCGGTGGTGGAGCAGCCGAAGGGGGCGGAGCGGCTGACGCTGGAGGCGGTCACGACGTACCTGGGCGACCGGGGTCTGTCGGTCCACAAGCTCCCGGAACAGCTGCAGATCGTGGACGCACTGCCGCGCAACGAGACGCTGCGGAAGGTCCTCAAGTACAAGCTCCGGGAGCGATTCGCCGCGGCGTGAGAGAAGCCGCCGGTGCGCGGTCAGTTCGGGGCGTCCTGCGGGCACTCGTAGGCGGCGTCGGGGCCCCAGCTGGTGGCGCCGTCCTCGTCGTTGAGGGTGAAGGAGCCGCAGCGCAGGACGAGACCCGGGGTGTTCCCCGCGTACCGCACGATGACGAGCGCCTTGTTGAGGGGCGGCTTGGACTCATTGGCCTTCTGGTAGTGGATGACCCCGCTGACTCCCTGGAACCGGATCTCGTTGTCCAGCTTGGACTTGACGGTCACCGAGTCCACCTGCTCCTCGCTGCTCTGCTTCGCGTCCACGGTCGCGTCCCACAGCACCCTGAGCGCGTCATGCCCCAGGGGCCCGTGCCCGTCGTTGAACCAGGGGTCGTCTTCACCGGCGTAGTACGCATAGTGATCGGTGAAACGCTCGGCCTCCCCGCTCATGTCCTCATGCCGTACGGGCAGGACGTGGGCGGTGTAGTAGAGGCGCAGCCATTTCTTCGCAAAGTCGAATTTCCCGGCCAGGGCGGAGTTGGTGAGCTCATTCGCGCCGATGACTGTCAGGTTCCGGTAGGCGCATTCGGTACGACCGACGTAATCGTTGAGGAAGGCGTTGAAGTTCTCCACACGGGACGCCCAGTACAGAACGGCCCGCTGTCCGCCCTTCGCGTTCATACGGGCGCACACCTTCTCAGCGGTCTGCGCCGAACTGGCCACCCCTCCCGGGTACTCCATGACCGATGAGGCACCAGGAAAGTTCTTGCGGAACCTGTCAGCCAAATCGTCGCTGTAAAGGTCGGTCGGGTCCTTGACCACCACCGCCCGGGTGGCGGAGACACAGTAACCGTTGTTCTTCCGGGGGTCGGACGACTCCTCGATGATGGGGCCGGAGTGGGCGAACTTGGCCTCCACCCTGGTCTCGCGGTCATTGCTCGGCGAGAGGGGCCTGTAGTACTCCCCGGCTTCCTGCATCTCATTGGCCGACGCGGTCGTACTGATCACCGGCACACGACCGTCGCTGAGTGCTGCGGCTGCTGCCTTCGTCTCGGTCCGGCTCTCGGAGAATCCGATGACTCCGACAATGGTCCGGTGATCCTGGTACTTCTGGCCCTTCTGGGTGTCGGCGACAACCTGCTTCGCGACCTGTACCGCGTTCTTGAAATTGTGCCCGGTATCGCGTACGTCGACGATCAGCCGGACTTTCGAGTTCTCGGGGTCCGACGCCGCCTCGCTGTTCAGCCGCGCCTGGGCCAGCCAGATGCCGCGCAGTTCGGGCACTTCACCGTTGTACTCGGCTTCTTCCGGATCGGCGCTCACGGTGGAGCCGAGGTAGACCACCCTCCGGACGGTCTCCCCCTTCTTCTCGGCGGCCATGGCCTTCTCGTTGAGATCCTCGATCTGCTGCCGCGCCGCGTCGTACTCCTCCTTGACGGTCGCTCCCTCCAGCACGCCCTGCTTGAAGGGGCCTGCGGGCAGCGGCTCGGGGTCGACACGCTTGGCGACCGGGCTGCCGTCGAGGCAGCGGGTGTCCGCCGAGGGCCGTGTCAGACCCACCAGGAAGGACACGAGCAGGGCAAGCGCCAGGCTCATGGCCGTCAGCTCGGTCAAGAGCTCGAGCCGCGGGCCCCAGCGGAAGCCCTGCGGCCGGAGGGCGGAGACGGGGAGTCCGCCCCCCTCGAAGTCCGCGTCCTGCACTGTGGGTTGCAGTATCCGGGGGTTGTTCTGGCCCGGGGCCATGGGGGTCAGCTGCTGCGCCGGGACGGCGAGATTGGCGGAACGCTGCCAGTGCCACTGCTGGCCGGGCTCCTCCAGCTGATAGCCGTCCGGGCAGCCGACCCCGAACACGAACAGGGAACCGCTGCCGGGCTCACCGATCGCACTCCGGTACGCGCGCAGGAAGCGGACGACGTCCCGTGCCTCCGCCGTGCTCCCTGTCCCCGCCTCGTTGGGGGGCAGCGCGACCAGCACCACACGGCGGGTGCGGCGGCGGCGTGCCCAGGGGCGGAAGCGGCCGGCGCGCTTGCGGTGGAGATCCCCCAGCAGTGCGCGCAGCAGCAGCTTCTCCAGCTCGAAGAGGGCTCGTTCACGCGCCTCCGCACCTCCGCGCAGCGCCACCGCCTGAGGCGTCACCACGTCGGACACCCGGTCGAAGAACGTGCCGGTCGGGCTGCTGATGTGGAGCCACCGCGCGTACCAGCCGTACTTCCTCGACTTGAGCAGACGCCGCTTCCACCACCAGGCCCAGATCCGTCGCGGAAGCTTGTAGCAGACGGGGTTTCCGAACAGCCGCACCAGCGTGGTGATCACGGCACCCGAGCCGTCCGGCGGGGTCGCCAGTTGCGCGAGCCTGTGGAGCACGCCTCCGTCGGCCTTGTCGGCGTGCAGCTCGTACACGCTGTCGCGCAGCCGCCTGCCGGAGAGGTGGCGCTGCAGCGCCACCACATCGAGAGCCGGGTCATCGGCCACGGCGCGGGTCAGCTCGACGAGCTGGTCGACGAGTCCGAAGTCGCGGAGCTTCAGCTTCCCGGTCCGCCGGGGCGGATCCACCGGGAGCAGCCGCCCCACGTACAGCGTCAGCAGCTCTTCTCCGGGATTCCCCGTGGCCAGGGTCTGCGGGCGGGCATAGGACACGGCTTTGCGCCCGTCATGACGCAGCGCTTCCTCCAGCGCGCCGATGACCCGGGTCCAGCGCTGTTCGGCTCGTCTTCCCTCGCCGCCGGTCTTCAGCAGGACGGGAGGCAGCGGACGCCCGCGCAGGGACTTCCAATCGTCCGGATATACCGCCGTTTTGAAGGCTCTCAGGAACTCCGTCGCCCCCGCCGCATTCGGAAACACCGCGCCCCCTCCTCATGGCCGACCCTCCCAGCTTCCCGTGCCCGTCCCTGCCGGTCGCGGTGTTCTCAAATATCAATGGAATGAGGGGAGTTGAGGACCGGCGAACGCGGCTGCGGGTACGTACGGCACTTCGGCAGTCGATCGTCTGTACGACGTTCATCACCTCGGGCCTACGAGACTGCCGAGACTGTCCGACGGGGCCTCCGTCGCCCCCGGCGAGCGCGCCGGCCTCCACGCCCGGCCGGGCGGCCACCGCGCCAGGCACGCCGACGCGGCGTCGCTGCACCAGTCGCGGGGATGGGCCGTCGCGCGCAGGACGGAACGGCGGAGCCCCTTGCTTCGGGACAGTGGGCGGGCGAGATGCCGGGCCTTCGCAGGTCCGGGCCTGCGGCGGTGCGGTGCCGGGCGGAGGGCCGTGGCAGAGCGGTGGAGCGACCCGGTAGCGTGAACCGACGCTTTCGTCAGCACCGTTCCGCATCATCAGCCATAGGAGTCCCGGTGACGCACAGCGGACAGGGGAACGAGCCGCAGCTCCCTGCGGCCCGGCCCGCCCATGAGGGCGTTGTGCTGCCCGCAAACGGCGACCCGCCGTACGTGCCGGGGGAGCAGGCCGCGCCCGCCGCCGGGCAGCCGTGGGGCCAGCCCTGGGGTCCGGAGTCCGCGCAGGCACAGCAGAACCCGCCGGCACCGCCGGCCGCGCCCGCGCAGCCGGACGCCTGGGCGTCCCAGAGCCCCTCGGCGCAGCCGGGCGCCTGGTCGGCCCCTGAGAACCCGCCCGCCGCGCAGCTGGACGCCCCGCCGCGGGACCCGTCGGCACAGCTCGACCCGCCCGCCCAGCCAGGTGCCTGGGCGCCGCCTGCCCTGCAGCCGCCGGCGGCGGGGCAGGCGCCCCACGGCCTGGCGCAGGGCGGGCCGCAGCCGGGCGGTGGCGGTAACGACGCGGACTCCCAGGCCACGCAGCACATACCGCAGATATCGCCCGAGCCGCCGACAGCCGGGAGCGGCCCGCTGCCGCCCGAAGCCCCGTCCGAGTCGACGACGTTCCTCGGCCGCATGCCGCTGCCGCAACCGCGGGCACAGCCGCAGTCGCAGTCGCAGCCGCACCAGGCGGACGGCGACCCGGACGCCGAGGCCACCCAGTACATCGCCCCCGTCCCCGGCGGGCCTGCCGCCCAGGGCGGGCCCCAGCCGCCCGGCCGGGCGCCCTTCGGGATCCGCCCGGGCATGCCCGGCGACCGGCAGCCGCCCGCCGAGTTCGACGGGCTGTTCCGGTCCGAGGCGCCCGCGCCCGGGGCCGGACCGGAGTCGCCAGGCTCCACCCAGCAGATGCCCCGCTTTACGCAGCCCCCACAGCCCCCGCAGCAGCCGCACGGCGCCCAGCAGGCCCAGGCCCCGTACACGTACGAGCCCGAGGGCCGCGCCGCACGCCGCAACGCCGAGCGCCGCCGGGGCCTCTCCCCCGCGGCCCTCATCGGCATCGTCGTCGCGGGCTGCGCCATCGCCGGGCTCGCGGCCGGTGCCGCGCTCAGTGGCAGCGGGGACCAGAAAAACGCCGCCAAGAACGCCACGCAGTCCACGGACGCGGGCGCCGGGGGCGACAGCGGCCAGTCCTCACCGGCCCCCGACCCGGCCGAGAAGCAGGCCAAGGACCTCGACGGCCTGCTCGCGGACAGCAACGACAGCCGGGCGGCGGTGATCAGGGCCGTCGAGAACATCAAGACCTGCACGAACCTCGGTCAGGCCGCCGAGGACCTCCGCGGCGCCGCGGGCCAGCGCAACGGTCTCGTGACCCGCCTCGAGAAGCTCTCCGTGGACAAACTGCCCGACCACCAGGCGCTCACGTCATCCCTGACGAGCGCCTGGAAGGCCTCCGCGTCCGCGGACAACCACTACGCGGCGTGGGCGGACCAGGTCGCAGCGGGCGGAAAGAAGACCTGCCGGGGCGGCAAGGCGCGGGTCACGGGCCACACGGCCGCGGCCAACAGGGCGAGCGGCGACGCCACCACCGCCAAGAAGCAGGCGTCCCGCCTCTGGAACTCCATCGCCGAGGAATACGCCCTCACCCAGCGCCAGTTCACCCAGCTCTGACACCAGGGCCCCACTTGGGCGGGTGGGTGGG